>CAMNIU010000174.1 GCA_946540605.1 uncultured Treponema sp. | reverse complement strand
GAGTTTTCCTTCTATGGCGTCCTGCAGAATGTTCTGACGGAGTTGTTTTATGTAGTTTTTCTGTGATTCAATTTCTACAGAAAGCTGTTCTGTTTTCTGTAATTGTAAAGCTATCTTTTTGACTATCTCTTGTTGAGTATGTAAATCGGGAATTGAAATCTCTAAAGGGAGTAGATGCTTTGGTTTTATTTCTGTTTTGATTCCGCCTTTTACTTGCTTTTGTAAAGCGGTGATAAATGCAGGACTTTTTACAAAAAATTTGAAATAATCTAAATCAACTTTTGAACTATCAAATGTATAAGAAGAATAATGAATTGTAGCGCAAACAGGTTCATTCCCTTGATAAACGGCAACAGCACCTTTTGCAACATTGATTCCAGAAATTACCAGATCTCCTGGATGTACAATAATCATATCAGTTTTTGTTGGCTTATCTGAAATATGAATTGTTCCAGAGAAATCTATTTTTTCGAGTCGTTTGTATTTTGAAATCTTTGAATCATCGGGTTTATATCGACCTTCTCGCTCTGTGAGGAAATCACCAATTTTAACTTTTTTCCATTCGCTCATTATAAAAACTATTATATCATATTAAAGTGGTCGAATTCGACCACTTTAATATGAATTTGGTACATGTTTATTTTACGTGTCCCAAAAATCAAATATTTGGTATATGAGATTCCGAAACAAGTTCGGAATGACTGTATATTTACGCTGCGCTGTAAATCTCTGCTTCGAGTTCGCGGATTGCCTGAAGGTACTTGGGTTTGCCTCCGAATGAATCGATTATTTCCTTTGGCGTACCAATATCTGTAATTGGAGGAACTGTCAGGACTTTCATATCTTCAATAGCTTCTATTCCTGTTTCGGCATATTTATCAAGAATTGCATTTAAGACATTGCGTGCTTTGTCGCCATATTTAGTCCAGTAGTTTCTTTTGCGGACATTTTCGGCGCGTTCTTTTCTTGTAAGGGCTGGAGCATTCCATGCGATGTGGCAGATGAGGTCAAAAATATCCAGGTCATTTTTGATTTCGTCTTTCAGTTCTTCAAAGATAATTCCCTGATTTTCCAGCTCTTCTATAATGGCGCGCTTCTTTTCTGCATCGTTCCAGGTCTGCAAGAAATTGTCGAGTGAGCGGTATGAAGTGAGGATTCCTGTTTTGCAGTATTCTTTTACGCTTGTTGTAATAAGGCGGCCGTCTGCATCCAGATACTGCTTGCGTTCGCTTAAGATACTTACATCTACGCCATTTATGTATGTCTTCTTTCTGGTGATTTCGACCCCTTCGACAAGCTCAGGGACCGCAATCACCGCACCATACGGAGTTGTGTTTTCTCCAAGCTCATATCCTTCAAGATCTTCATTTCCGTATACTGCTTCGGCGAACTCAACCTCTTCTCCGGTAACCGGGTCAATCTGTTCTTCGCCAGTGCCTTCGTCTATGATTTCTTCTGAAAGCTTATCATCCTGCTTTGATTCTTTTATGCGTACCGGTGCGCCATCAAAATCTTTATCTGCAAATTTGTCTGTTACATTTCGGAAGTCGATAATCGTAAAATACTGCTTTCCGTATTCTTCGTTGATACGAGTTCCACGGCCGATAATCTGCTTGAACTCTGTCATGGAGCCGATGTTTTCATCAAGACAAATTACTTTACAGGTCTGTGCGTCTGTTCCTGTGCTCATCAGCTTTGAAGTTGTAGCAATAACTGGGAACTTCTGTTCTGGATTTATAAAATCTTCCAGATAGCCTTTTGCAACCGGATCATCACCAGTAATGCGGACTATGTATTTATCTGAACGGGCTGTAATTTCTTCCGGCGCATATTTTAGAAGTGCCTGACGCATTCGTTCTGCATGTTCAATATCAACACAGAAAACAATTGTTTTTGCCATTGGATCAGAGTTTGTAAGATATTCCATAATCTTTCTGGCTACAAGATCTGTTCGCTCATCAATTACAATATTGCGGTCAAAATCTTTTGTGTTGTAAAGGCGGTCTTCTATAAGCTCGCCGTCTATATCAGTTTTGCCGCGTTCAGGACGATAGCCTTCAAGGTCTATGTTCATTCCAACGCGAAGAACTTTGTAAGGAGCTAAGAAGCCGTCATCAATTCCCTGCTTGAGTGAGTAAGTATAAATTGGTTCTCCAAAATATTCGATGTTTGAAAGTGATTTTGTTTCTTTTGGAGTAGCAGTCATACCGATTTGGGTTGCACTCGAAAAATATGAAAGAATCTTGTGCCAGGCTTTGTCTTCATCAACAGAACCGCGGTGACACTCATCAACAATAATCAAATCAAAGAAATCCGGGCTGAACTGTTTGTAAGCATCAGTTTCTTCATCATAATTTGTAAGCCCCTGATAAAGAGCAAGATATATTTCATAAGACTTGTCGATGTGCTTATGTTTGATGATGTGGCACTTATCTTTGAAGTGCTTAAAGTCGCCTTTCTTTGTCTGGGTGATAAGATTGTTGCGGTCTGCTAAATAAAGGATTCGCTTTTTACAGCCGGCTTTCCAAAGACGATAGATAATCTGAAATGCTGTATAAGTTTTACCTGTTCCAGTTGCCATAACAAGAAGGATTCTATTCTGACCTCGGGCAATAGCTTCTACCGTTCTGTTGATTGCGATTCGCTGATAGTATCGAGGAGCGCGGCCTGTTGAATCAAAATAGTATGAACAAAGAGATGTGTCTTCTTCCTCTTTTGATGCAAGTCCGTTGTAGCGTTTATAGCAGCTCCAAAGTTCATCCGGAGTTGGAAAATGTTCAAGGTCTGCAGTTTCAGAAACAATGGCTTTGCCGCCTGCCTGACGGTCAGACAGGTCAGCGCCCTGTGGCCCGCAGTTTTTGCGATACTGAATTACAAAGCCGTCTCCATTACTTGAAATAGCAACCGGAATATCAAGAGTTCCCGCGTATTCCAGAGCCTGTTGCATTCCGGCTCCAACTGTATGAGTGTTGTCTTTTGCCTCTACAACAGCCACTGGAATATTTGGTTTGTAATATATGATTATATCTGCTCGTTTCTTCTCGCCGCGCTTTGTCTTTTTTCCTTTTACAAAAATACGTCCTGCCGTAAAAGTAACTTCTTCGCGAATCTGAGTCTGCTTATTCCAGCCAGATTGCTCAACTGCAGGGAGAATATATTTTGTAATTATGTCGCGCTCGGATAGAGAACTTTTAGTATCCATTTTATTTCTATATTATACTACCAAAAGTTTGATTTTACTAGAAAATCGACCGGTGAGTGTGACAGATGACGGTTTATTGGTTAAAGAATCTGTTCTAACCCGATATATTGTATTCGAATTAGATTTGATTTAAGTAAAAATACACACAGGAGTGATTCGTGTGTATTTTTACTTAAATTTCCCGTAATAAAAGTGGGAACAGGACTCGAGGTTCCAGTCGCAGACGTTAAAATAAAAAAACTTCCCGAGTTCTCAGGAAGTTTTCTTTTTATAGCGGGGGGTGGACTCGAACCACCGGCCTCCGGGTTATGAGGGGGCTTTGGGGACTCCTTTTCCGCTTCAAATTACTTTAGATTGTCTTATTTATTGGAATTTTAGCATGTTTCTTCTATATATGCAATTCAAATCGTTTCAGATTTTTTCAGAAAATTTTACAATTTCCTTAGAAAATTTACTTAAATAGCAGAGGGCGGAACTGTAGTATCTTTCCGACCAAAATTGTGATTTTTGACATGAATTCTTGTAAAAAGTTCAATACTAACGATTGTTAGTTTTAACCGAAATTGGCCGTCGGGTTTTTGCCGAAAAAACCCGGCGGTCGCTGCTCAAATTTGCTAACAATTTAAGTAAAATTGCAGTTATTCCCCATATTTTGGTGCTTTTTCTGCAACCTTCAACTCGTCCCATTGATTATTGCTCTGGTAAACTTCTTCTTCATAATCTGCAACATTATCGGTCCAGAGTTCGCACTGACTAATTACAGTCTTTAATGCGTCTTCCTGACCTTCTGGCGGATATTTATATTTCTTTAGAAGCTTCTTAACAATCATTCGCATCTTGGCTCTGGCAGATTCTTTTTTCTGCCAGTCGATGGTTTTGTTCTTACGAAGTGTTTCAGTGAGTTCCTTTGTAAGTGCTACGAGATCTTCATTTGAATAGAAATCTTTTACTGCTTCAGGTTTTGTGAGTGCATCGTAGAAGGCAAGTTCTTCATCTGTTAATCCAAGTTTGTTTCCTTCTTCACTTGCATGAAGCATCTCCTTTGCAAGTTTTAAGAGTTCCTGAATTACTTCTTCGTTTGTAAGCATTCCGTTCAGATAACGATTCAAAGTCTGCTGTATGAGTTCGCTGAAGGCTTCGGATTTTACAAGATTAGTTCGTTTATAAACTCTTACTTGTTCATCAATCAATTTCTTGAGCATTTCTACTGCAAGGTTCTTCTCTTTCATCTTTGAAATATTTTCAAGGAAGGTTGGATCAAACAGGTTTACTTTTTCACCAACATCTGAGAATAGATTTATAACACCATCAGATTTCACTGACTGTTTTAGAAGTTCATTTATGCGATCATTGATTTCTTTAAGAGAGAATTTCTTACCAGAAGGATTATACAATATACGCATTACAAGAACGCGAACAGATTCAAAGAAAGCTGCCTCAAGTCTCATATGTTCTTTTACCATCGAAGAACATAATGAAAGTGATTGTTTTAGCATCAGAGCTTCTTTTATAAATGCCTGTTTTTCATTCTCTTTATTAGGAGCAACAATAAAGTTTACAGCTCCACTAATTGTCATACCGCGTTGTAAATCTGAGCCTTCATAGAACGGAGTATAATCATATCCAAAGAAAAGATTACGACAGATTTCAAGCTTTTCCTGGAACTTAGGGAATGCACGTTTTGCAACATCCATCTCACCGTAATTCTGACGGTCGCGGACGGTGTAATCGTTCATTGCCTGTTTGAGTGCACTTGCAATTCCAACGTAATCAACTACAAGACCACCTTCCTTATCTTTGAAGACACGGTTTACGCGCGCAATTGCCTGCATAAGGTTGTAGCTTTCCATTGGCTTGTAAACATACATTGTAGCAAGAGAAGGAACATCAAATCCTGTAAGCCACATATCTACGACGATTGCAATTTTGAGTGGGCTGTTATTGTCTTTGAAACGAGTTGCGAGTTCTTGCTTGTGAGTTTTGTTTCCAATGATTGCTCGCCATTCTTCCGGATCCTTATTGCTTTCGGTCATTACAACAGCAATACGAGCATCATCACCAGGAACAGTAATCTGCTTTGAACCAACAGTAACTTGAGAAGTTGTTCCTGCCCAATTAGGTCTCAATTCCAAAATACGATTAAAAATTTTCATCGCAATTGAGCGGTTATATGCAACAATCATTGCTTTTCCGGTATAAAGATACTGGCGTTCATTTTCGTAGTGATTAAGAATATCATCAACAAGAGAGTTGATAGTTTTTTCGTGACCAAGGATTTCTTCCATCTTGCCCAGTTCATGCTTACTCTTTTCAATAACTTCTTCATCAGCATTTTGAGCAAGCGCGCTGTATTCTGCATCGATCTGTGCAAGAACTTTATCATCAAGTTTAAGTTTGATAACACGGCTTTCGTAATAAACAGGGCGGGTTGCTCCATCTTCTACAGCCTGAGTCATATCATAAACATCAATGTAGTCACCAAAGACTTCGATAGTGCTGCGGTCTTCACGGGAAATTGGAGTACCGGTAAAGCCGATATAACTTGCGTTTGGAAGACTGTCACGGATTATGCGGGCGGTTCCGATTGTTCTATGTGCAATCAGATTTCCCTGCTCATCGCGGCTTGTTTTGATTTTCTCTGTAAGTCCATACTGACCGCGGTGTGCTTCGTCCGCCATTACAATGATGTTTTTTCTATCACTTAGAGGTTCAGCACTTTCTTCAAACTTCTGCATTGTTGTAAAGATGATTCCGTTTGCCTTGCGACCTTCAAGAAGTTGTTTTAAATGCTCGCGGCTTTCTGCCTGAACGGGTTCCTGACGTAAGAAATCTTTACAATTACAGAACTGGCCATAAAGCTGGTTGTCCAAATCATTACGGTCTGTAATAACTACAATAGTTGGTGAATCAATTGCCTGCTGCAAAAGGTGAGCATAGAAAACCATAGAAAGTGATTTTCCAGAACCCTGAGTATGCCAAAATACACCAATTTTGCCATCACCACTTACTGCGACTTTTGTGCGTTCAACAGCCTTGCGAACTGCAAAATATTGATGATAGCCAGCAAGAATTTTGTATGAATTGATACCATCATTATTAAAACAAATGAAGTTTTTGATGATGTCGAGCAAGCGTTCTTTCTGGAAAATGCCTTCAAAGAAAGTTGAAAAATCAGCAAAAGAGTTGGATTCTACGTTACCATCTTTTGTTTTCCATTCCATAAAGCGGTCTTCACCACTTGTAATGGTACCGGCTTTACTCGTAAGCTGGTCGCTCATTACACAAATACAGTTGTAAATAAACATGCTTGGAATTTCCTGCATGTAATTTCTGATTTGTGTATAAGCTTCGCTTGCATCAGTCTGTTCTCGGCTTGGAGATTTCAATTCAAAAAGACAAACTGGAAGTCCGTTTAAGAATAGAAGGATATCAGGTCGCTTATTTGAATTTTCTATGAATGTCCACTGATTTGCAACGATAAAAGAATTGTTTGCAGGATTATTAAAATCTGCAATATAGATGATGTCAGATTTTGTTTCGCCGTTTTGATGATAGCTTACTTCAATACCGTTCTGCAGGTATTCCATAAAAACAGCATTTTTCTTTTTAAGTTCAGCGTTTTCAAAATGACGGAGTTTTAGAAGTGCTTCATCAATTGCAGCAGGCGCAGCTTTAGGATTAAGTCGGCGGATAGAATCTTCAAGAACAGAATTATACAACGGAGAATGCCAGTCGCGTTCAATATCCGGGCCATAAACATGTTCCCAGCCCATATTATCACGAAACAGTTCAATCAACGCGTTTTCATAAGCTTCTTCGTTGTAGTCTGACATCTTTAAACTTCCTTATATAAGGTACATATATATAATTCTAGCACGAGTTTAAGAAAAAAGATATGTTTGATTAAAGAATAGATCAGCAACTTCCAAAGATCGTATAGTTTTCATTCGTGCAAATACTCAGTAATTCAAAATTTATAACAAACTAATTGATTTGTCTTAATTTTTCTATAAAAACACCGATATTTGAGCCTAGTTCGTTTTTTAGTTCTGGAAGAGATTCACAATAGTTCTTTTCATTTTTAATGGCCTTGTCTATATTCTTTATTAGTAATGTGACATCATATCTACTTTTTTTATAGGTTCCTAAACACTTTCGCAGTTCATTAGGAATAAAACGTATTGAAGACTTAGAGCCAGGATTTATCTTTTCATTCTTCAACAGTTTTTCGTTATCTAAATCATGAATATCATCAAAATGTAAAAGTAACCATAATTCAAAATTTGGATTAGAAATCAAAAATTCAAAATTGTTTTGCTTACAAGTTTTTAGAACATCATCAAATTGAAATTCCGTGAAGGATTCTGGATCTCTATCAACCACTAAACATAAATAATCAATTTCTTTATCGAATGTAATTTCGTAATTATTCAATATATCAGTTACATTAGACATTATTATATTGCAAATTCTTGGTCGTTGTTGATTAAAAAAATCATAAACTGCTTTTGTTGTATGATTCACATCTTTAACGATATCGGTTTCAGCAACATTAAGTTCTTCATGCATAAATGAAACTAGTAAATCCGAAAATTCTTTAATTTTATCTCTATGCTTAACCAAATAATCGCTTGTATATAAACAGTCTATCATTGCGTTTATCAGCGTATTATATGTAATTTCTTTTGACAGATCCAAGCAAAGAGCATCAAGCATTTTCTTAGGATTACTCCAATCTTCACCTCTAGGTTTTTCAATTTGAATAAAATCGATAAGAGGAGAAATCCCAATTTCAATCTTCAGTTCTTTTAATTTTGCAAAATAAATGGGTTCTGTTTCTTGACCTTCACAAAAGAAGAAACATTTTCGATTTACTTCATCAGAGAGTCGTATTTTAGTTCTATTGCCAAAAGTTCTATCTTCTCTCAAGTTTTATTCTCCAATTGGAAATAAGGTTGTAAAAAGAGGAACTCCGCCATATCGTCCTTCAAGATAAGCTTTGTCTACTTTTTGATCAAATCTTGTATTGTATTCTTCAAGAGAATAAATATTGCTATTACCAGCATTGTCTTTATCAACAAACCAGATTTCGTCTCGTCTTAAAAGTTTAAAGTCCATAAGTCTTGATTCATGAGTTGTAACAATTAATTGAATCTTTTTATTTTGTGTATATTCAAAGAATTTTTCAATGAACTTGTATGTAAGAGTTGGATGTAAACATCTATCCAATTCATCTACAATATATGTTTTTTCTTTTTTGGAGAGTAAAATTTCTACTAATTCAAATAATCTTGCTGTACCATCTGATTCCTCAGAAATCTTAAAGTGAATCCCATTATCCAAGTTTTTATGCTCAAACTGAAGAGAATAGGCTTTTATAGCATGTTCAGAATCTATTTCTATTCCTAATATATCATTTCTATTTCTGAGCAGTGCATTCCAATGATATTTCAGTTTAGGATTTTTTTCTTTACTTTGTGACATTAGTTCAATTTGCTGTATTAAATCTCTTCGAATTTTTACAGGTAAAGATTCAAGAATTTTTTCTGGATCTTCTTTAATTTCCTCTACAGATACAATTCCAGTTCCAAAAGCATTGAGGATTTCTGCAACTTTAGGTAAAGTTGTTGTATTAATTAAATATGAAGCATCATTAACAGGATTGTTAGGAAAAACAATTTCTAGATTATCCTTTATCCAATCATATATATCCTTAAGAATTTCAATTGATGGGTATTTTGCATAAACAGCCTGTTTATCTTTATTCATTTCAGCTAAAAATAATACATTACTTCCCATTATTCCTTGTTGATAAACATCTAACACCTGATTATTTTTCAAAACGTTATCAAAATGATATTCATCGTCTTTTCCATTCTTGTAGAAAAGATAGATTGTATTTTCATTTGAGAGTTTAGCTAACCATTCTGAAACAATAACGCCAGTAGAAAGGATAACTTCAAAACCATATGCATAAACATCTTCATTTATAAGTATTTCTGCTTCAAAATAACTAGGCTTAGATTTGTTTTCAGAAGATATTTTGGAATATTTTTCAGTTGCTCCCAAAGGACATTTACCGACTATCGACATTTTTTGGAAGAAGGCTAATGCTTTTACAAGATTTGATTTTCCAGATGCATTTGCACCATAAATTGTTGACAAACGAAGAAGATTTTGTTTTTTGTTTTCATAAACATGTTCAGGATTAAGTCTTACCTTTCCGGGAATCATAGAAAATTCATGACTCATAATTTTATGAGATTCAGGATCTTCTCGTTCATAAAAGGATAAAAAATTCTTTACATTAAATCTTACTAACATAACTTTGCCTTTAAAGTGAAAAAATCGTATTTATACCAAGTATAATATAAATATCGGTAGGAGTAAAGATAAAAATAAGTGATTTTTTCACATTTAAACATTGACGATTTTCTTAGAAATATATATATTTTAAATGTGCCCATCACACTGAGGAACGTTGTTCCAATAAAAAAAGGACTAAAAGCAGCACCACCTGCAATTAGTCCTCTATAATTCTTTGCAAAACTCTGAATGAGTCACAAATAGTGAATACCTTACAATAAAAGTTTAAGGAATTTGTGTCAAGGAGTCATTTGGGGTGGGAGGATATCCTCGTGAAACAACACCATGTTGTACACAATCCTAATGGCGGCTGGGATGTAAAAGCTGCAAATTCACAAAGAGCTAGCGCTCATTCTGCAACAAAAGCAGAAGCAATCTCTATAGCTCGAACAATCAGTCAAAATCAAGGTTCAGAACTATTCATTCATAATATGAATGGTCAAATTGCAAGTCGTGATTCTCATGGAAACGATCCGTTTCCACCTCGAGGATAATTACTAACTATTTTAGGCATAAAACTTGTTCTCCTTGCGAGTTTTATGCTTCTCTATTTCATTATTGTGAGGTAAAAAAATTGAAATTTACAGATTCAAAAGGTATCGAATATGATAACCTTATTTTTTTAAATAAAGGCGGTATGGGGAGAGTCTATAAAGGAATTTCTCCTGTTACAAATAAACCTATTGTTCTCAAATTGATTGAACATATACCTGATAGCACTGGTGAAAAACAAAAAAGGGAACTTAAGGTTTCAAATATTATTTCACACAAAAATGTTGTAAAAATTCTTGATTCTGGAATAACAACAATTGATGGCATTGAATATTTGTATTTGCTTGAGACTTTTTATTCTAAAGGAAGTTTAACAAGTAAAATTAAAAAAGGGATTGCTATCAACGAATGCTATCAAATGATGTATGATTTGCTTCTTGGAATGCAAGAAATTCATAAGACCGTTATACATCGTGATTTAAAACCAGATAATATTCTTATTGATGAGGATGGAACTCTGGTTATCAGCGATTTCGGTCTCGCCCGTTTCATAACAGATGCAACTCAAACAGAAACATTTAAAGGCTGGGGAACATTTAAATATATGTCTCCAGAATGCTGGATGTATGAAAAGAATACTCCTGCAATGGATATATATTCTTTAGGTTTAATCTTTTTCGAAATAATAACCGGGGAATCTCCGTTCCTTCCCGAAAAACAAACGCGTGAGGCATGGAGAGAATGTCACTTATATTCAAATGTGCCAGATATTTCTAAATATCGTAACGATACAAATGTAAAACTGAATCAAGTTATACAAAAAATGACAGCAAAAAGGTTGTCAGAACGCTATAAATCTATCGATGAAGTCATTGAAGCCTTTCTTGATGCTCGTAAGCAATCTGAAAATTCTGCATCTGCAATTGAATTATTAGCTCGTAAAGCAAATTCTGTTTTTGAAAAACAAACAGTTGAAGAACTAAAACAGAAAAGAGAGCTTGAAGAAAAAAATAACTATATTGCTTTCTTAAATCAGCATGTTGATGATTTATTTAATCGGGTTGTTTCTTTTGTGGAGCAGATAAATGCAAAACTTGAAACTGGAAAATATCATATTTCTAGAAAAAATCCTTACGGACAAACTACTCGACAGTCTTTAACAGTGTCACTTGCCGGGAAAAGTTTTACCATTGATTTTTTGAATTATGATGCCATTTCGTTATACGAAAAACAAAAGGAAAAAGATGTTATCGAATGGCAAAAACAGCGTTATCGTTTTGTTATGCAAGGATATGAAGGCTCTTATTTTTCCCAAAATGATATAGTTCTTATTGGATTGGCGGAAACATCATTTAAACTAAAAGAGTTCGAATTTGGATTTAACCTTTTTCTCAAAAAGTCGCCCGAATCAAATTATGGAGAATGGTTTATCTGTCAATTTTCAAAAAATGAAACACCCGCAAAGACACCTTTTGGAATTTCATTAAATCTATTCTTTTCAGAATATGAAAAACTAGAACATGCAATGTTCTTTACCAAGAAAGAAAAGAAATTAGATGATAATGACCTTATAGAATTAATACAAAATATTTCTAACTAACCATTTATATAGGCGAAATATTGGACAAATGCAATATTTCGTCTGTATAAGGTTTATTCATCTAAACGGTCGAAATATTGCTGTCTAATTACCTTTTAATATATTGTATTGATTTTTCCAAGCTCTCGAGGGTTTTTTACATATACAATCTTCACATACAAAGGCGCAGACATTTGGCAGTGAATTAAAACCACAGATATTTGGATTTCTTTGTCTACAACCATATGTTTGATCTTCGGTATCTTTATCATTTAATGGCGCATCAAATGGAATAAGTAATTCTTTATTCATTATTTTACCTCATTACTAATTAAAATATTTCCTGTCATTAATTTTCCCAATAATATATCTCGTAATTCAACTAGACATTTATTTTCTTTCAAATTCTGACAAATTCGTTGGATTATTGGAAAATTGTTTGCATGATATTGTTTTCGCAATGCTTCAGGTGGTTCCGGCATTTTCATTTTTTTCAAATGTGTCGGTCCAAAATTTGCTTGAACACTACCACATGCTAATTCCTTCTGTTTGTTTAAGAACTCTTTGGAAGTTAGGTAACTGTATATATAAGAGAAATCTTCAAATGTATTTTTAGGCATAAATCTGATAACACTGGTATTTAAGCAAAGAGGTAAGTGATCTTTCCTAACGATTGCATATCTTCCCAATGTTCCAGAACAAGACATTACAATGTCATACTCATTTAACATAAAATGAGAATATATAGTATCAGCCTCTTCTTTTGAAATCATATTAGCAGTTGATGTATTTATTTCATTATTATTAATACATCTAATATTTATAAATTTTATTCCATCTTTTTCAACATATTGCCAGTTCCTTATTCCAGGACCTTCTTGAAAAGAAATAATTTTGGATAACTCAACCTCGTTCCAAGTAGGATTAATTAAAAAAGTTTTTTTATAATTTGCTGACAGCAGTTCTTCCAATAGTTTTGTCGATTGATTGTTTAACTCTATTTTTTCATCATAACAAGAAAGTACTTCAACAATTTTATTCTGGATTTCTATTGGAGGATTAATAACAGTTAGTTCTGCTAAATCAGACGCTTTGATTCCTGCTTGTACACAATGCTGAACAATTTTTTTG
Source organism: uncultured Treponema sp. (assembly GCA_946540605.1). GTDB lineage: Bacteria > Spirochaetota > Spirochaetia > Treponematales > Treponemataceae > Treponema_D. Next base: position 5,536 of record CAMNIU010000174.1, on the reverse strand, counting down.
ATTGGTGATAATGTTGATTTGAAATAGTAATAATAAAATAAAGGATTTGCAATCTTTTCATTTAATCTTACTCGAATAATATGTGATTCGAAAACTGTAAGCGGTGAAACCTCAAGAACTATAGAACATTTTCCAGCTCCAGAGACTATCAAAGATTGTCTTGCAAATAAAAGATCATTTTTTTCAACTTTTGATGTTATTTTTTCTGATTCAGATAAAGGAACTAATTCCATTGGAATATCATATATACGATCATTCGCAAACAATTCCCCCATATTAATCATTTTATATCCGCTTCCGCGTATTCTACTAGGTTTTGTTAAACCATTCTTTGAAGGTATGGCATATAAACTTGAAAATTTTACATTATTCCAATTATTCATTTTATATTCCTAACTCTTTTAGATAATTCTTTATTTTACTTTCCAGAATTTGATTTTCCTCAAATATAGATAATAAATTTGAATAAATGCGTTTTATTTTTTGTTCATAGGGTTCATTATCTTCAGGTTCATCTTCTATTCCAACATACCTTCCTGGAGTTAGAACATAATCTTGTTCTTGAATATACTTAGTATCAACAACGGCACAAAAACCTTTTTGATCTTTAAGAGTTCCATTTTGAAAGCTTAAAAATGTTTCAGATAATTTTTTAATGTCTTCATCTGATAAATCTCTATGTTTTCTATCAACCATATGTCCTAAATTCTGAGCATCTATAAATAATGTTTTTCCTGGCTGTTTCTTATTACGTGTTATAAACCATAATGTAACAGGAATTGTAACGCTATAAAATAATTGAGTTGGCATAGCAATGATACCTTCTACTAAGTCTGCTTCAATTATTTTGGCTCTTATAGCATCTTCACCACCTGTTTGTGTACTCAAAGCTCCATTTGCTAAAACAAGACCTATTTTGCCATTTGGGGCTAAATGATAAATCATATGTTGAATCCATGCATAGTTTGCGTTACTTGCAGGTGGTAATCCAAACATCCAACGAGGATCATTTTGAAGTTTATCTTGTCCCCAATTATTCAAATTAAATGGTGGATTAGCCATAATAAAGTCAAATTTTTGATTAGAATGAAGATCATGAAAGAATGTATCTTCATGGTGCTCCCCAAAATTTGCATCAATTCCACGGATTGCCATGTTCATTTTGGCCATCTTCCATGTGTCAGCATTTGCTTCCTGTCCGAATACGGAGATATTACTTCTGTTTCCGGCATGTTCTTGTATGAACTTTACAGACTGAACAAACATACCACCTGAACCACAGCAAGGATCATAAACACGTTTTCCCTCTGTCGGCTTTAAGATGCTTACGATTGTTTTTACTACGCTGGCAGGGGTATAAAACTCGCCGCCTTTTACACCTTCATAGCTTGCAAATTGAGATATGCAATATTCATAAGTACGACCAAGTAAATCTTTACTTGCTTCTGTATCGCTCATATCCATATTTGTAAATACATCAACAACATTACCAAGAACTCTTTTATCTAATTCTGGATTCGCATAATTTTTTGGAAGTACACCTTTTAGACTTTTGTTATCTGCTTCTATAGAAATCATGGCTTTGTCGAGGATTTGTCCAATTTCTGGTGTGTGCGAAGCTTTTGCTATTTCTGACCAGCGGGCTTCTGGTGGAACAAAGAAGATATTTTCGGATTCGTATGCATCGGGATCGTCTTCAAAACCATCACCTTCTTCTACAAGTTCGTTGTATTTCTTTTCAAAGGCGGTTGAAATGTATTTTAAAAATATAAGTCCTGTAAAGATTTTTCGGTAATCGGCTGCGGGAATGTGTCCCCAAAGTTCGCAGGCTGCATTCCAAATCTGCTGTTCAAAACCTATGGTTGCAGATTGAGATTTAGACATTTTTGACTTTGCCATGTGTGGTGTCCTTTAAGTAAATTAATATTTTGATTATACCACATAACTCGATATTTTTGTATATAAGGGCAAGGAATCCAAGCTAGCTTGGTCGTCCTCCAGTGGCGAAACACTGGGCGGGGGAGTGAGAAATAGACCGAAGCATAAGCCACCACTTTGTCTGAAAGCCATTTTGTCCGAGTAGGACTGGCTTTCATGACTGGGGGCGCAATGTTGCGGGATTTTTCGAGAGGCGACGAAACGCCTCTAAGAGAGATAAACCGACGATACGGTTTGGGGCCCCGGACTGAAAATGTTATACCACGCAGTTGGTATGACATTTTCAGTGTGGGGTACACCCAGTTTGGCAAGCCAAATTGTGGTGTAATACGGATTCCAAAAGGAATCCGCAACGTTGCGAAGCCGTATTAATAACCGAACATTGATGCAAAATCCTCATCGTCGGCATCTACTATATCAATAATAGAGCCACTACATTCTGGATAATAGCAATAAATCAAGTAATCATCCCCTTTATTGAAGACTCGCATTTCTTTTCCCTGAAAAACTCCGCCACAATGAATACACCGAACCCAAGAATCAAGTTTGAAACCATCACCCCTTAATATAGAGCGTAACACTTTCAATCTGATTTTTTCATCTGTTACTAATTCCATAAAAACCTCCTATCTATTCCACTCATAAGCATCATTAATCTTTTTCTGACGAATGATGTGCTGCTGATGTATCTGATTCTTTTCGTGAATCTGATAATCCAATTCCCCGTTATAAAACTTCTTATTGTAATCAGAAAAGTCTTCACATTTGTTTCTGTCCATTTCATCCGCAAGATTTCTGAAGTCCCTTGGAGTTTTATGCCAAAAATCTTTGAATGCAGCTTTGTACCAGTTCAATTCTGTTGTAATTGCAGTAACAATCTTTTTCACATTTCCAACAAATTTATTGAATCTGGAAGTAAAGTCCTCAAAACGATTGTTTTTAAATGTGCTGACTTCAGAATCAATAGACATGTTTTTTCTTTCAACTTCATCCCAAATCTGATTGTAAGCGTCAACTTTTTGTGATGAAGTTTTAAACAGACTTTTATCACGCTCTAAGTCGTTCTGCTCTAATTCAAGATTCTTAGATGCCTTTTCATTTTCAGCCTGAATGGTCTGAGCATCCTGTAAAGCCTGTTTTGCATTTTTGGACTTCTGGTCAATTTCATTTTCCTGCTCATCAAGTTCTTTCTGTTTCTCTAAAAGAGGAGCTTCGCCAAGTTCAACAACTTTTTCCCGTTCAGCAAGTTCAAGTTCTTTTTTTGAAAGACTCTTTTCTTTCTTTTCATTTTCTTTCATTTGCTGATATACAGGCTTTTCTTTGTGCGAGTGTTTTTCACCAGGCGTTCTGTCTATTTTGATTCCACGTTCTTCAGCAAAATCCTGCAAGTCATGCCGGACAGCTTCTTCAAACTGCTGCTGTGCTGTACCTTTACCTTTTGCAGTAACGAATCCCATTTCGGCTAAAGCACCAGACATGGAACATTGTAATTCCATTCCTGTTTTAAGTGATTTACCAAGGTGAGCAACGTACACATAATCAAAATGGATATGTACAGGGCTGAAAACTTTCTGAAGAGTTTCTTCATCAATTGAAAATTCATCATTGTGAAGATAAATCCCGATTGGAACAATGTTAGGGATAGTGTTCAATCAAGAAAGTACAAAAATCCTTTAACACTTTGGAAGCTTCTTCATCATCAGGTCTGTTGTCTCTGTTGCCCAGCTGGAGAATCATTTCGTAAGCGGGCTTACGACTTCCATCAGCTTTTTTATTTTTGTGTTTTCCCTGACGTTTGTCGTTAAGTATTGTTTCCAGATAATTTTCAATCCGACGGTCCTTTCGCTTCTGCTGCGCATTGTATTTTTCTGCTGCTTCGCGAAAAATCTGCTTAAAGCACTTTTCTAAAGAGCCACAATCAAGAATCGTTTCATGCGGCCGTGAAAGATCGATATGCTTCTCAGAACTTACGATTTTGGGGTCACGCTTATTGTGTTCACGCTTAATTATTGGTCTACAATGGCATGTTGCCTTGTAGCCCATGAAGTCTAAAGTAAAATCTTCATTTTCCATGAGCTACTCCTATTTACAATGATGCAAGAATTTCTTCTGCGGTTTTGCCTTTTGCAAGTTCATCTAAAGCAAATTTTACACCTTTGTTAAACTCAGCCTTAACAATAGAAGACTTTTCGTATGTTTTATAATTTTTGAGATGTTTGAATTCTTTGACTACCGAATATGCCTGGTTGATTGTAAGTTCTCCAGAAGCAACTTTATTTAAAGTCTGTTCATCAGCTTTTTTTGAAAGCTCACGCATTTTCTGCACCTGACGTTCTGACTTTTTAAGCTGCTCTGCAAGTTTTGCATCAGTAAAATCTTCTGTAGATTTACCTTCTGATTTCGCACTCTGCTTCATTTCTTCCAGCTTTTTGAACATTACAAAAACTTCTGAATCGCTAAGATTTCTGCGATCAAGCTGTAAATGAAGTTCATACTTCAAAGCTTCGTTTTTATCTGCAAAATCTTTATAGACGACCGGAACATATTTTATTCCTATCTGATTTGCAGCCATAAACCTGGAATTGCCATCCAGAATAGAACCATCTTTTGTTGCAATAATTGGCTGTGATTTATCAAAACCATGCTCTTTCATATCCTGCGCAATGCGTTCAACCTTTTCAGGCTCCTGTGTAAACAACTCCTTGAAATCTTTATCAAACTTAAGTTTTGAGATTTCAACCATCTGTATTCTTTCAGAATCAAACTTGTTCTGAATATTCTGTTTGGCAGTTTCGAATGAAGTGCCAATTTTTTTATTGAAAAATTTCATATGTTACTCCTATAAATACTCAGAATCATCATGTCCGGCCGGGTCCAAGATGATTCTGAAGATTAATTGAGATTACAGGTTCACATCTCTTATAGATGTTCTATAACTCTCACCTTCGAACTCAAGACTTATACAAGTCTCACGAAGGCGGTCTAATACGGCTTCTCCAAGCTTCTTTAAAATGTCTGCTTTAGAGAGGTTAGAAATCAGAACCGTGGGAAGCATGTTCTCGTAGCGACGACGAAGGATATAGTTCAGAAGAGCATTCTCCTTTTCCTGCTGCATAGACCTTCCAATCTCATCTATTACCAGCATTTTGGTTCTAGAATAAGATTCCATTAATTCCTCACGATTTACCTTCGCATGAAAATCCTGGGCTGATTCATACTTGAAAATGAGCTCTTCAATAGATATGAACTTACCGCCACAGTTGCGGATAATTGCAGACCCAAGATGTGTCTTTCCCAGGCCTTTCGCTCCAAGCAGAATAAGCACTTTGTCATTTTTCTCTAATTTCGCAAAGTTCTTGATGGTTTCAAGATTTTTGGTATCCTGTGCATCTTTTGGTATGTAAGTATCAAAAGATGCATGCCAGTAACGGCGAGGAACACCGCTTGATTCAACCATCTTCTGTGTCTGATAAGCTGACTCTTTTGCTGCCTGCTCTGCAAGTTCTTTCTCGCGCTGTTTTACCCATGCGTCGCTATCGGCATTCGCATCAAACGTCTCAAAAAGTGAAATTGGATTTAATTTTTTTATTTCGTTCAT
>CAMNIU010000173.1 GCA_946540605.1 uncultured Treponema sp. | reverse complement strand
GCAAAAATTGTTGCTATTGCCCGCCGCAAGGAACTGATTGATTCTGTTGCTAAAGAAATTGCTGATACCTACAAGGTTGAAGCTATTGGCATTCAGTGCGACATCACAGATACAAATCGTGTAAACGAAGTTGTAGATGAGATTCTTGCAAAGTTTGGCCGCATCGATATTCTTATCAACAATGCGGGAACTGGTGCTGTTGCTCCTGCTGAGGATATTACAGATGATCAGTTCTACAACGAAATCAATATCGATATGTTCGGTTCTTTCCGCATGGCCCGCGCTATTGCAAAGAAGGCTATGATTCCTGCAAAGTACGGCCGCATCATCAACATTGCTTCTATGTATGGTCTGGTTGGAAACAAGGTTGCTCCATGTTCACCATATCACGCAGCAAAGGGCGGAGTTGTAAATATGACTCGCGGTCTTGCAAGTGAATGGGGAAAATATGGCATTAACGTAAATGCAATCTGCCCTGGTTATTTCTACAGCCCACTTACAAAGGAAACTCTGGATTCAGATTTCTTCCAGCAGAATGCTCAGACTATGATTCCTCTCAGCCGCTATGGTAATGAGGGTGAGCTCGATACTGCAGCTCTCTTCCTTTCAAGTCCTGCTTCAAGCTATGTAACTGGTGTAATCCTTCCAGTTGATGGTGGTTATACTGCGATGTAGGCTAAAGGAGGGGAAAGCCTTCCCCTGCGCCCGCAGTTCCTTGCGGGCTACCCTTTCTAACGGGGGTTGCACCCCCTGCCTAAAATCGATGAGCCTAAAAATTGCATTGCAATTTTTAGGCTCATCGAAATAATGGCTCGAAACAACTGGTTGTTTCGTAACGCCCCTGCCTAATTATTTTCCGTCTTAGGCAATTTCCTGAAAAACCAGATCATATACGGTATTGCAGTAAAGGTACTGAACAAATCTGCAACAGCCTGACTTATTTCCACTCCAAACAATCCGAACAAACGCGGCAAAATTAAAATTGCCGGAATAAAATAAACGCCCTGTCTGTTCATAGAAAGGAAGGTTGCAGCCTTTATGTGGCGGGTAGACTGCATGAGCATGTTAGTTCCAACTATCAATGCGTGGAGCGGTAAGAAGGCTGCCTGCCATCTTAAGGCAACACTACCAACGGCAATTACTTCCGGATCATTTCTGAAAGCCGCAATAATCTGTGGCGCAAAAATAACGGCGGTGGCGGCAAAAAACGACATAACAGCAGCGCCACTGCATACCAAGAAGATGTAAGCTTTCTTAACACGATCGTATCTCTTTGCACCGTAATTATATCCGCTTACCGGACTAAAGCCCTGGCCAATTCCAATCATCATGCTGGCAATGAACATTATGATTTTTCCTACAATAGACATTGCCGCAATTGCAGAAACTCCAAAGAGGGCGGCGTTGCGGTTGAGCATAATGGAAGCGATGCTTGCAAGTCCCTGGCGTGCAAGAGATGGAAGCCCGGTTGTGGTGACCTTGCCAAGCACGTGTAAGTCTTTAGAAACATTTTTTATGCTGATGTGGCAGATGGATTTTCGTCTCAGGTAAAATGAAAAGAGCAGCCAGAAGCTGGTAAACTGAGTGAGCAAAGTACAGAGGGCAGCTCCCTTAATTCCAAGACCAAAGCCTTTTAGTATCAGGCTGCCACCAAAAATGGGCAGTTCACTGAAAATAAAAAAGGGATCCAGAATCATATTCAGAATGCCACCGGTGGTCAGAGCAATCATACTAAAGAAAGCCTTGCCTTCGGCGCGTAAATCGTTATTCAAAACAAAAGAGGCACACATAAAAGGCGCGCCCCAGAAAATGAAGTTGGCATAGTCTCTTGCAAAAGGCAGTACCGCATCATCAGCTCCAACAAAGCCAAGAAGTGTAGGAGCAAAAAGATTTCCAAAAATGGTAATCAGAAGTCCTACGGTCAGGGCTGCAAAAAATGCGGTTGAACTAATTATAGAGGCTTCTTCATTACGTTTCTGTCCGAGTCTTATAGACACAAGACTTCCCGAACCCATTCCCAGCGTAAAGCCGCAGGCCTGGATAATGGACATAATAGGAAAAACAATTCCAACCGCCGCGCTCGCTTCTGTTCCCAGCTGCGAAACAAAAAAAGTGTCCGCCATATTATAGAGCGAGGTCACCAGCATAGAAATAATTGTGGGAATTGCAAGCTTAGTTATAAGCTTAGACACCGGAGTGTTTACCATCTTGTTGTACTGTTCGTCTGCGTTCTTTTCCATATTTTTATTTTAATTCGAATGCAGGGCTTGTTCAATGTATTTTGGCGGTCCCGCCTGCGGTCGGCAAGGGGCTCCCAGCGCTCCGCATTTTACGGAAACATACAATAAACATCCATTAAATTTCTATTTACTAACATTAGTTAATGGTTTAATATAATTAAGTAAAACGTTTTACTAAAAAATTATAGCCTTTATGGCTTTTTTGAAGGGGTTTATAAATATGAAATCACACAAGCTTGTTCTTTCTGATAAAACAGCACATGAAATTTCTCCGGACATGGTTGGTCTCTTTTTTGAAGATATCAACTTTGCAGCAGATGGTGGTTTGTATGCTGAAATGATAGAAAACCGTTCTTTTGAGGCTGTAAAAAGCAAGGGTGAAAGTCATAATTACGTTTTGCGAGAAGATAATCTATATGTCTGGAGTGCATGTCCGGCTAACGGTGAAAGCGGGGCGGGGGATGTTGAGAAGTCGGGAAATGAAGATGCTCTTGAAATCTCCTGCAATGAGCCGGTAAGTCAGAATAATCCTCATTATCTGCGTTTTACTGCCCGAAAGGATGGTGACGGTTTTAAGAACAAGGCCTACGATGGAATCTCCCTTAAAAAAGGTCTTAAATACAAAATCTCTTTTTATGTCCGCGAAGTCAAATATCCTGAAGGAAAAATTACAGTCAGCATAAAAAAAGAAGGCAAGCTTTACGGTCAGACAGAAATCAATTTTAATAATTCAAAAAACCGCCCTGCAGAATGGATGGATACAATCCGCGTTACCTGCGACACTCTCGACTGGCAGCATTACGAAGGCCAGCTTACCGCGCTCGACAACATAAGTGGTGCAGACTTTATCATCTCTCTTACTCGCGCAGGCTGCCTTGAGTTCGACCTTATTTCCATGATTCCAGAAGATGCAGTTGCAGGCATTTTCCGCAAAGATTTATTCCAGGCCCTCGCCAACATTGGCCCTGGCTTCTTACGCTTTCCTGGCGGCTGTATCGTAGAAGGCACAAGCATTATGCGCCGCTACCAGTGGAAAAATACAGTAGGCCCTCTCAAGGACAGAAAAATAAATACAAACCTCTGGGCTCTCCAGGGTGGAAACGTAACTTCCGCCTGGGAAACTCCAGACTGCCATTATATGCAGAGCTATGGAATTGGTTTTTACGAGTACTTCCTGCTTTGCGAGCTTTTATCATCTGAAAAACGCCGCTGTAAGCCGCTGCCTGTTTTGAACATTGGTGTTGCCTGCCAGTTCCGTTCGTATGAAACAGTTCCTGTTGATACAGAAGAGTTCCAGAAGTATGTTCAGGATGCACTTGATTTAATTGAATTTGCAAACGGGCCTGTAACAAGTAAATGGGGTGGCCTGCGTGCAGCAATGGGTCATCCTGAAAGTTTTAATCTAGAAATGATTGCCATTGGAAACGAGCAATGGGAAAGCGGTTGTGTAGACTTGGCTCCTCGTTATATCGCTTTTGAAAAAGCAATTCACCAGCAGTATCCTGAAATTAAATGTCTTGGAACTGCGGGTCCATTTGTTGGAAACGATTTCCATAAGAATGCCTGGGATTTCTACCGTATCACCGGTAAGAAAAACAAGGCTTTCTCTTACGCTGTAGATGAGCACTATTATGTTGCTCCAGAGTGGCTTTATGATAATGTTGCTTTTTATGATGATTACCCTCGTGATCTTTTTGTTTTTGCGGGTGAGTATGCCGCCCACGATGAAAATCTTTCAAACTCAATTGATGGAGCTGTTGCCGAGGCTGCAATGATGACTGGTATGGAACGAAATGGAGATGTGGTCAGACTTGCTTCTTATGCGCCGCTTTTCAATAGAATTGGTCATTCCCAGTGGACACCGGATATGATCTGGTTTGATGCTGATAAGGTTGTTCTCACTCCAAGCTACTATGTTCAGAAAATGTTTGCAGACTACGCAGGATGCGAGGCTCTTGAACTTGCTGGTCAGGAAAAGGCATTGCGCGAAAGCAAGCTTTATCTTTCTGTTGTAAAAGATTCTTCTGGTGCAAAAATCCTTAAGATTGCAAATGGCTCGGAAGAAGAACAAAGCATTACTCTTACAAATGAAGATGGTTCAGCACTGGCCGGAAATGCAGAAATTGCCCGGCTTGCAGCGGCAAGTGGAAAAGCTAAAGTGGTTGTGGCTACAGATGCAATTGGAACTACAGGCGGCACAAAGGGCGTGTCTCCAGACTTTATGTCCAATCTTGAAGTTTGCGAGAAGCGTGGACCAGAAGCAGTCAGCTTTACAGTTTCAAAAGAAAACATCAATGGCGAAATCACAATTCCGGCAAAAAGCTTTGTGGTTGTAAAACTCTAGAGAATAGATGGTTTATCTGCTATCTTGAAATTTCAAGGGCTTTTCACTATTGTCTTTAGTATGCTTAAAGCAAAATCTTCTTATGACCGCGATTTAACTCGCGGTCCTCTTTTTAAAGGAATTCTTTTTTACAGCATACCTCTGATTTTTTCTAACTTACTTCAGGTGCTCTTTAATATTGCAGACATTGCGGTGGTTGGTCGTTTTGCGGGCTCTCTTGCATTGGGTTCAGTAGGCTCAACATCTCAGTTGCTTTTTTTGTTTACCGGACTTTTGATGGGGCTTGGTGGCGGCGTAAACGTCATAGTTGCTTTTTACATTGGTTCTAAATCTAAAAAGGATCTGGATCAGGCACTTCATTCTTCTTTTATAGTTTCCATGATTGTGGGTGTGGTGCTGCTCGTTGGAGGCTATCTTCTTGCCCGCCCGGTATTGGCACTTATCAAAACCAAGCCCGAGCTCCTGGATGATGCTGTAGTTTATTTTAAAATTTATATGCTGGGAATGCCGGGCGTTGCTCTCTATAATTATGGAAACGCAGTTCTCAGCGCAGCTGGCGACACAAAGCGTCCTCTTTACTACCTTTCGTTAGCTGGCGTTATTAACATCATCTTAAATCTTTTCTTTGTAATTGTCTGCCATCTTTCTTGTGCAGGGGTTGCCATTGCCTCTGTAATTTCTCAGTACGTTTCTGCCATCCTTGTAATGATTCCACTAATTCGTGGCCGCGACCTTGGTGACATAAAATTTTCTTTTCGCCGCCTTCAGCTTCATCGGGAAAAAACTATCCGCATACTAAAGATTGGAATTCCAGCTGGCATGCAAAACGCAATCTTTGCCATTGCTAATACATTCATTCAGGTTGGCGTAAATTCATTTGATGCTACAATGGTTGCAGGAACCGCTGCCGGCTCAAATCTGGATAATATAATTTACAGCGCAATGAATGCTTTTTACATAGCCTGTGCCACCTTCATCGGGCAGAACTACGGAGCTGGCAAAAAGGATCGCATACTCCACAGTATGTTGATTTCAAACCTCTACGCATTTTTGCTGGGAGCGGGACTCAGCACCACTATGTACATTTTCGGCCCACAGTGCCTTTCCCTTTTTACCAGTGACCCTGCTGTAATAGAAGCCGGAATGCTGCGTTTTTCAATTATGTGGTTCTCATATCCCGTAGCAACTTTTATGGACAACACCATTGCAGCAAATCGTGGGCTCGGTAAAACCTCAGTTCCAACTATCATCGTTTTGCTAGGTTCCTGCCTCTTCCGCATTATCTGGGTCTACACAATTTTTGCCTGGTTTGGCACAATCCAATCTTTATTTTTACTCTATATTTTCTCCTGGGCAATCACCGCTCTTGCCGAAATCATTTATTTTATTCGAGAATATAGAAAGATTTAGTTTTGGCGTGATTAGGGCGTTCCCCTTCGGGTCGCTATGTCCGCAATTCGCTACGCTCACCGTCTTCAGTCAGTCGCCGGCCGGCTCCTTCCCTGCGGTCGGCTGCTTCGCAGTTGCTCCCAGCGCTAACGCAATCTCATTTTCCGACTAATTGCCCAAATATTGGATGTTAGTAGGAAAGAAATTTCACTGTATGCAAAATATTCCAACTAAAGGTGTGTTTCTGGCAATTTAGTAGGATGCAATTGCAAGTCTGCAATTAACTAGTTCCTACTAAATCAGAAAAATACTCAATTTAGTCGGAAGAAAAACTACTTTTTTGTCCAAATTTCATTAAAAATGATGTAAAAAATAGAGAAAAAGCCAAAATACTCCTACTAAATACGTTATTTTTATCATTTAGTTGGGAAATAGTTCAAATTGTTGTTTTTTGTTTCCGACTAAATGAAGTTTTATTTCAATTTAGTCGGAAAATAACGTGAAAAGCGGCAAACATTGGCCTGTAAATCATCATTTAGGAAGAAAAATTACCTACTTGACATCTCATTCTAATTCATTTACCGTTTTAAATATGTCATTTGATAGAAAAACAAGAATTTTCATAGTTCTCTGTTCATTACTCTCATTCTTCTTAATTACACAAGTTACCGCCCAGACATCGCATCCATCCTTCGAGCCTTTGTTTTCCACAGATGAGGTACTTAACAAAAACACTGGCAGTATGCCATACACTTCCTATACCGCAGACCAGGTTTTTGAAATGGGGCTTTTATTTTCGGAATGTCAGCGGGGCAGCCAGGTCTGGAATAGCAGCTGGCAGAAATTCGAGGCTATAAAAAACGAAGCGACGTCAGACGAAATTATGACTCTCAGTCAGGAAGAACGCGGCCGGGCAATTCTAAAATTACTTTACCGTGACTATCTCAAGACTTACAGTCTGAATCAGACTAAGCTCGACCTGGCTTTGGAAAGTGGCTTATATAATTGTGTCTCATCTGCTGTTCTCTACATGGCCGCTGCAAAGGCTGCTGGTCTGGATGTACGCGGGCAGAGAACAAGCGAACACGCCTTTTGTTCTATTTATGTTCCCGTTTCAAATACTTCAAATTCAAAATCAGTGCAGCTTAAAAAGATAGATGTGGAAACAACAAATCCTTATGGCTTTAATCCCGGAAGTAAGGAAGAAATTGAACATACAGATCAGATAAAAAAATATTATGTGGTTCCCAAAAAATATTATTCAAATCGCAGCGAAGTAAGCGACGGAATATTTACCGGTCTCATAGCAGGGAATCTGACTTCGGAATATATAAAGACTGGAGACTACAATAAAGCTTTGCCACTTGGTGCTACCCGTTGGAATACAATAAAAGCAGAACCTGTAAAGTCAACAGCTTCAGTTCGCTATGAATTTGACATCCTCGCAGCAAACTACGTAAACCTCCTCCCAGACTCCGCGGCTGCTTACTCTTCCACACTAGACTGGTTTTCATCATTTATCGACCGCTGGGGCAGTACCGATTTTCTTCAAAAAAATCTGGATACCTCTTTTATAAATCTGTTAGTCTTATGTAACAGAGAAGGAAATTATCAGCTTGCCTCCACTGCTTATGAAAAATACAAAGGGAAAATCACAACCTCGCAGCTTACAAAGGCAGACGAGATAATCACTGATATAATAATCCTGACAACGACCGACGGACTCAGTTTTGAAAATAAGATAGCTGAAACTAACAAACTTATTACTTCAGAAGACTTGTCTTCACCAGCCAGGCAGAATCGTGCTCAACTCCATCTGGAAAGTTTTTGGCTGGAATATCTTAACGAAAATATGAATTCACGAGCTTATGAGTTAGGTTATACTAACGCAACACAGGCTTTAAATCAGCTGCCTAAAAGCACTAAAATCAAGGCAATGCAAAATGCCTTTTACAATAACTCAATTGCAATGATTCATAACAACTTTGCCCGACTTGCCAACTCAGGTAACTTTGAGGAAGCCCAAGCTGTGCTAGAAAGTGGACTCGAAAAATTTCCAAATGACAGAACTCTCAAAAAAGACCTGGCAGATTTGCTCAAAGTGCGGAAGCAGCTACTTCAATCGCAATAAACCGAAATAAATAGTAACATACCGAAAAATCTAAGACTTTACGGCTGGAAAAAAGGGTGAGACCATTAATATGATTTAATCCTTTATGTTTTTTCGGAGGGGACATAGATTAAATTAAAAAATCCCTTTAGAAAAAACGGAGGTTTTTTCATGAAAAAAGTAAGAACTGCCATATGTGCAGGTATTACAGCCTTGGCCTTAAGTTTCAGCGGGTGCTCTAACTTAATCTACGAAGATTCTGGTATAAATCCAACTTTTACATCACGAAGCGTTTCAGTTAGTGGGGAGCTTTCTGTTGATTCATCAATTGTAACTCCATTTGGACTTGTTGCAGACCTAAGTCAGGATAATCTTATTCGCCTTACCTGGGGCTGTCCATCTGTTATGCCAGATAAATGGTATATCTATCTTGATGGAAATAAAGTTGACGAAACATCAATCTTGAAGCAGGTTGAAGTAGAATCATATTCAGGAAATCATGTAATTGCGGTTGCTGCCGTAAAGAACGGAAGACGTTCAGAAGCAGAAGGGATTGAAGTAAATGTAAAAGGCATTCCTGCTCCAATTGAAAATGGCTCGGGTCTTGTATCAGGTGCAACATATAAAATTCTTGCAAAGTGTTCAGGAAAAGCACTGGACAATGATAATTGGGAAACAACCCCAGGTGCAAATGTTCATCAGTGGGGCTATGGCGACAATCAGGCAAATCAGCAGTGGATTTTACGCCAGAATTCTGATGGCAGCTGGAAAATCATAAATCTCTATTCAAAGCTTGCTCTCGATGCTGCTAACTGGGGTACAACTGACGGAACAAATGTTTTGCAGTGGACAGACCTTAACAACAGAAATCAGGACTGGTTTATCACAAAAGAAGGTTCTTACTACAAAATCATAAATGCTTATTCGGGACTTGCTCTTGATGTTAGTGCTGCCTCACAAGAGGATGGTGCTAATGTTCAGACTTGGACCTGGAATGGCACAGACGCTCAGCTATGGGAGCTTACAAACCTTTCTGGCTCAGATGGCCTAGAGCCTGGTGAGCCAAATCCGGGAGAGCCGGAAAATCCTGGTACCCCTGGAAACCCTGTTAATCCAGATGACAGAGGAATTCCAATCGATACAAATGATATTCTTGTTCGACGCAATAACGGAATGAAGGTAACCTATCAGTTCCAGAATCATACACGCGGAGCTTTTGCTGATAATCAGATTTACATTTACATCATCTGTATGAATCAAAATAATGTATGGTGCTATGCCCGCCCGGATGGAGCTCTTATTCCTATCGGCTCTTCATCATCTGATTCATGGCAGTACACTCTTGCTGATGTAAAGAACTCTGGTTTCCAGATTCCGCTTTCACACTCAGGACGTATTTACTACTCTTACGGTAAGCCTCTTGTAATGTGGGGAAATGGTAATGGAGTTGTTCTTCCTTCTTTGAGCAATCCTGCAGATCCAAACTATGAAACATATTTTGACTGGCTTGAGTACACAGTTGCAGAACACGGCTTCTGGGTAAATACAACTCAGGTAGACCAGCTTGGTTTCCCTGTCCTTATGAACGTTTATGATAATGACGGACGTGTTCAGCAGACTGGTATTTCTGTAAAGCGTGAAAAAATCTGGGAAGCATTCCGTGCTGAGATGCCAAACGAATTCAAAACTCTCGTAAGCGACTATAGAATCTTTGCGCCATGTAAGGGTGCTTTTGATAACAGAACTGGCGGAGCTTACGGAAATTACTTTGATGCTTACGTGACAGAAACATGGAACACAATTGCTTCTAAGAGTCAGACTGTAACTCATCCACAAGGTAAGTTTATACTAACAGGTGATGGCAATAATCTTTACTTCCGCTGTATCGAAAAGTATGGTGAAATTGCAACTGTCGGTCAGACTTATGTAATCCATGGTAAGCCAACTACAAGCGAAGTATTCGAAGGTTACGGAGTTCTCGCTTCTGGTAATCCGATGGAACTTGCCCTTGAAGCATGGATTTGTGCGGCTCTTAATCGTCATGTTGCACACATGGAACCTGATGCTTACTGGAACAATGCTTCTGCATATTACAATGCTGGTCCATGCAACTACTTCTCAAAGTTCTGGCATGATCACAGTGAACGCGGCGGCCTTGCATACGGCTTCTGCTACGACGATGTAAACGACCAGAGTGCAACTACCTTTACTACAAATGCACGAGGTGTAGTAGTTCGTCTCGGATTCTAAAAAATTAGAAATAGATTATTTTGACCGCTTGAGATTATGATTCTCAGGCGGTCTTTTTTTTTATATCAGAAAAGATTTCTTGAAATGCCATAAAATTGATATTATCTTATTAGTAGGATAAAAGACAGGAGGCAATATGAGAATAGCTTTTTTTGATACCCATTCTTACGATAAGGCTTCGTTTACAAAAGCGAATGAAGCTTTTGGTTATGAAATTGATTTTCGCGATTATAAACTAACTGAAAATACAGCCCTTACTGCTCACGATTATGATGCGGTTTGTGTATTTGTAAATGATGTGGTAAATGCCGAAGTTATCAGTATTCTTACTGAGTGCGGAGTAAAGCTGATAGCTTTGCGCTGTGCAGGTTTTAATAATGTTGATTTAGAAGCAGCTAAGGTGGCTGGTATAAAAGTTGTGAGGGTTCCTGCCTATTCACCATATGCAGTTGCTGAACATGGAGCTGCTCTTTTACTGTCACTTACCCGACATATTCCTCAGGCATATCTTCGTACAAAGACTGCAAACTTTAATATTGAAGGACTTACCGGCCGCGACCTTCACGGTCTTACAGCAGGAATCCTGGGAACGGGAAAAATCGGCCAGATTATGGCTGGAATCCTCAAAGGCTTTGGAATGAAAATCATTGCTTACGATCCATATCCGAATGAAAAGTGGGCAGTCGAGACTGGGGCGACTTATGTCAGTAAAGAAGAAATCTTCCGCCAGAGTGATGTTTTGAGCCTGCATTGTCCGCTCACCGAAGAGACAAAACATATCGTAAATCACGACACAATGAAAATGATGAAGCACGATGCCGTGATTATAAATACCGGCCGCGGCGCTTTGATAGATTCAAAGGCCCTGGTTCACGCTCTCAAGCACGGTCACATCGGCGGCATCGGCATGGATGTCTACGAAGAAGAAAGCAAATATTTCTTCAGCGACTGGTCCACAGATATCATGACAGATGATGTCCTGGCCCGCCTTTTGACCTTCCCGAATGTAATAATAACTGGACACCAGGCTTTCCTTACTACTAATGCGCTGAAGAACCTCGCGGATACAACGCTGGAAAATATCCGTGCCTTTGCGGCTGGGGAAGAACTTGTGAATGAGGTAAGGTAAAAGACGGTTGCTACAAGCAGGGGAGAGTGAAAGCCTCATTAGCAGTTATCAATGATATTTGATGTCTTTTACGGATTAAAATGGGGTATAAAGTGAAAATAATCCGTAAAAACTAATAAATCATTACCAAAACTTCCTATAAAAATATGAATTTACCAGTTTTTGTAGGTAATTATTATTGTAAATTCATAGGAAAAAGAATTGTTTGAATACATTTTACGGATCAAACTGCATAAATCCATCAAATAAATCCGTAAATGAGATTATTCTTCAAAATAAAATATCAGTTCTGTATTTCTGACAAAATTATAATACCAGATTTTGACAATTCCAGTATTCCCGTTTAGAATAAGTTAATAATTCTGCATCTGGCCTCAACTACAAAACTTAGCAGGAGTCAGATATGAAACTTGAAATTAAATTCAAAAACGGTCAAACAGAAATAAAAGAAGTCTCAAAACTTGAATTGCAGAATAAAAATCCCTGTACCAACTGTCGCAAAGATGGTGGTTGCTACGACCACGGTTGTTTCATGCCTGAAGACTGGGGCGACTTCCTTATTTCTATAGAACATGGCCACGAAATCCGCATTCAAGATATTGAAACAATACGAGTGGTGCAGATGTAGATTCACGGATGCAGTATGCATGGAGTGACTTGTTCAGATGCTGGCCTTATGAATCCTTATTTCACTCTGTTTTGTTGTTCCCTGAGTTAGCATTTTTCCTAATTACAAGTTATGACATCCGTTTTATTGAAAATTCATAACATTGTGTTATACTTATATAATATGGGAAAAAAGGGGTGTATTTCATTTAATAGTTGTCATTGGAAAAATCCGTCATCTCTAATTCCTTTTCACTAAATATATGGGAGTTTTTATGAAAGTAATAATAAATTTTTTATCGTTTCTTGCATGTCTTACAATTTTAATCTCTTGTCAGCCGGCAAGTATGGGATCTGAAGAGTCTGAGTCGGTTGGGGATGAAACAATTTATGCAGATTACCATGGAACTGTTAATTATTACTCAGATTCCAAAGGGATACACATTAGTATTCCTCTAGAAGAACATAAAATCAATAAAATCGATCTATATGAAATTCAAGGCACAAAAGAAATACAGATGGCAACTGTTACACCTGTAAGTCAATTGTATAACTATGGAATTGATGGAACACCTTGTGGCGAAAAAATGTGGGCTATAAATGGAGAAAACAAAACTGAGGTAAGAGCTTATTATCGTACAAATTATCTTGAAGGAACAATAAATCTTGATTTGTGTTTTGTTGAATCAGGAAAGAATTACAATTTTTTGCTATATCTTTATGAACCAAAATATATAAGTGGTGGTGGAGAATCATATTTCAGTGTTTCTTTTGACCGAACCCCTAAGGCAAGATACTCTTATAAATTTTCGCAGATAGCAAATGATGAAAGTCAGTATTCAGATTTTATCAAAGCGGAATATGATTCTGGAAAAGACAAATTTACTGTTAAACCAGTTGATATAAAAACTCTCGGTCTGCCATTTGAAATAGAAGAGTATTCTGATATAACTATGATGGCAACTGCTTTATATAAAGATACCCTTAATACATCCCGAACACAGTTGCCAGTCCCTCTTACAATAAATCCTGATACAACAACAGAGACAAGCCTCTCTGTAATTGCAGAAAAAATTGATGATATTGATTTTGATACAGATTATACGCTTGCTTTAATTTCGGGAAGTCTGGAGTTTACAGAGCATCTTGAAAAAACGATAACTGATTCTTCTACAGATGATGAAAAACGTGAATATTACACAGCGTTGTATTCGCAGAAAACTTATACTTACAACTGTCCATATATCACTTGTTCTGGGGTTCCTGCGACTGTAAACTTTCCAGACAAGCGAATGAATATTTCTCTTACTCCAGAAGCAGATGATAATCTGGTTTCTTTTACTATGCTTACAGATGCTACCATGATTAGCATTTATAGACAATCTGCTGAAGAAAAAGAACCCTTCCTTGCTGGTACAATGAAAGGTAGTTTTATCAGTAGCAGTAGTTATTCATTTCCGGATTATTATGCTGAATCAGGAAAAGACTATACCTATTTTGTAACATGGGATGGAGAACGAAAATCCAAGTCATCTACTGTAACAACAATTTCCAATATGAAGTATAAACCTAATGCACCAGAAATGTCTTATAAATTTTTAAGCGATTCTAAAATGGGTGTATTCACTGTTGTTACAAATCCTTTTACAGATAAACTGCCTGCTGGTTATAGCGGAAGTATCGATTTTGTTTATGGAAAACAGGAGACATATTATTTTACGAAAGTTTTTGATTTTACGGTGATGGATTCTGATACAGCTGTTTATATATCAAGTGAACAACTACAAAGATGTAGAGGTGTTATGTCTGTAATGCCTCCAGAGACAGAGAAAAAAGAATCTTCCAATATATATTATAATTTTAAAAACTCTTATTTTGTAACGATTAAAAGACAAAGTAATAATATTTCTTATACCCATTATTATATTCTTACAGATTTAGGTACTATGCCAAAAGTTACTGCTCCAAAGTCAGAAGCAGAGCAAAGAGAAGAAGACCTCAATAAGGAAATAACAAAAGATGATATTGAGCTTGGACCTGGGCTGGAATTTTATACTCTTAAGACAGAAGAAAAAGGGGATTACGCAGAACTCAAAAGTGTAACTCAAAGAAGCGATGGCACGGTTGAAATCAAATTGTATCTTCCGAAATGGACTAATTATGCGCGTATAAAACGTGAATATTTAATAAGAAGTAATGAAGAAATTTATAATAAGCATGAATGGACATCTTGTTTTCATGAAGATGATGGATATGAATATTTAGGTTTTCATGATGCAGATTTTTATATTGATGTGTTTAATCATACTGGTGAAATA
This sequence comes from uncultured Treponema sp., assembly GCA_946540605.1. Classification (GTDB taxonomy): domain Bacteria; phylum Spirochaetota; class Spirochaetia; order Treponematales; family Treponemataceae; genus Treponema_D. The sequence goes on along the minus strand of CAMNIU010000173.1, from coordinate 3,104 downwards.
ACAATAATTGATCTGGATATAATTCCGGGAAAAGTATATCAATATTATGTTGAAACTGATTCAGCACCAAAAATTATTTGGAATAATGAAAGAATAGATGACTTTACTTTATTAAATTGCAATAAGGCTTTCGAAAAAACTTCTCCTTATTATCTAACAATGGTTCCGGTTGTGAAATCTGATTCAGAGATAGAAGGAGATTTAGTTTGGAGTAAACTTCCTGCTGGTTATTCATTCCTTGATAGCAAGAAAATAACTCAACAGGAAGTAACAAAATTGAATTATGCTATACATAAGAACGGTTGGCAAATAGAGGTAAAAGAAAAGAATTTTTATATAAAGCATTTAGTTGGTTGTGAAAATGGTCTTGGTATATGGTGTACTCCCCAAGAACTAAGTCCGTCTGTTTTGTATTCCTGTACAGAAGTAACCGGAGCAGATAAATATTACAAAGACGAATATGGAAATCAAACTGAAAAACAATATGATGAAAATTCCTTTGAATTAAAATATACAATTCTAAAAGCTATAGAAGCTCATATTGATGAACAGCAAGAAAAGCCATATTTACAATTAAATACCAACTGGCAAGATGGTAATGAGTATAAACATAATTTACTTTCTGGAAATTATGTTGTAACAAAGGTTTCAATGTCTTTTATTTGTGAATATGGTATCTGGTCTTATAATGATATAAATCTTGATCAGTTGACAAACAAAACATTCTCCGTAGAAAAATAAAAGTAAGTATGAGAAAATGACATATTAAATAAATAAGACCGCCCGAGATTTCGGACGGTCTTCGTTTTTTATAAGATTGTCGGGTCAAGCCCGACAATGACACTTTATTGTACCCGACAATGACATATTATTGTCATTCCCGCGCTTGACGCGGGAATCTATTAGCAAACTTCGCAGTTATCAGCCTTGCTTGTTGTAACAGGCTTTCCGGCTGCTGTAGCCTTGTGGCCTGCGATTGTAAAGCACTTTCCGCTTACACGATATTCGATTTTGCAGAAGTGGTCGATGTCGATTTTAGCTGGCTTTTCGCCGGTGTATTCGGCACCTTCAATCTGGATGATGGTTCCTGGTGCTGCCCATGGAGCAGTGAGGAGTTCAACCTTTTCTTTGCCGTCTTCTGTGTAGTCGCAGGCAAGGAGCATTCCGCGGCTTTCTACGCCCTTCATCTTACGTGGAGCGAGGTTAGCAGCGATGATTACGTGCTGACCGAGAAGCTCTTCTTCTGTAAGGTATGGACGAAGACCGCTCTGAATAATGCGTTCTGTGCCACTACCGTCATCCAAAGTTTCTATATAAAGCTTGTCGCCCTGTGGGTTTGTTTCAACCTTTGTGATTTTTGCAACGCGGAGCTCGATGTGCTCGTTGAAGTATTTTACAGGGTTTGTTTCTGCTTCTGATTTCTGCTGATTACCAGCGGCGTTCTGTGAGCCGGCGCCTTCAGCACCCTTTGCATTCTTTGCCTTTTCGGCATCAGTTTTTGTATCAGCTGTAGCCATAAGAGTTTCCAGGTCGAGTTCTCCTGCTACACAAGGAACTGTAATTCCCCAGTTCTCGAGAACCTGAGGGTGAACTTCACCAAATACACCGGCTGGCTGTCCATCAACAATCAGCTGAGCCTGGCGGCCAGGAATGAAGCGTGGATCTTCGCTTTCAACAACCTTGTACTCGTGGTCGAGGAAGTAAACAAGTGAAGAAACCTCGCTGGCCAAAGTATTGAAGTTAGCGTTAGCACTTGCAGTTAAGAAGCCCAGGTGCTGGCGAGTAATAGTTCCGGTGTTTTCATCTTCCTTAAGATATGCAACCTTACCGATTTCAAAAATCTTGTGAGGGTACATAGCGTTTGCAGAACCTGCTTCGGCGCGGCAAAGGCTAGACAAAATCTCAGGACGGATAAACTGATAGTTTTCGCTCATTGGGTTAGCAATTTCAATAACCTTAGAACCGTCAATCAGCATATTGTCGATGTAGTCTTTCTTAGAACCAACATAGTTGAAAATCATTTCCTGATAGCCAAGACCAACCATCAAAGTCTTTGCCTTGCGGCTGAATTCAGTTAGTGGCAAGAGGCGGCCAACAGTGAAGTCCTGTGGAGTGCGTGGCTCAAATGCGGCAACGTTACAGCCAATCATAACATCTTCAATAATATCAACTTCGTGGAGGAAGTCGTTGCGGTAAGGAGCAGGACTCAAAGTGATTTCCTCACCCTTAACCTCAACTGTACTTCCCATGCGTGTAAGAGCATCAACAACCTTGTTCATATCAAAATCAGAACCGAGAAGCTTGTTTACAGCGGCAAGAGTTGTCTTAGTTGTAGGCTGGAAATAGTAAGGAACCATGATATCCTTTCCAAGGCCTGTATCATAAGGATGCTTTACAAGAATAGGCTTGATTTCATAACCCTGATCAGCAAAATCACATGCAACGATGTTAGCAGACAAAATCAGGTTTTCAATATTATCACCAGTGAGCTCAACCATCAGGTCCTTATCACCAACCTGAACAGCGCCGAGGGTAGCTGAGTTGATAATCGGTGCCATAGAAAGCACTTCGTTTTTAGCATCGCTCAAAAGAGGGAACTTTTTCATATCAGCGAGAATCCAGCCGAAATCTTTTCCCTTTGGATGGTCAGTAAGAATCTGGCGGCAGGTCATTGGAGCGTCACACTGCAAAGGCACAAAGCTAGTCTTGTCCGGGTCAACAGCGTGATAGCGAACCGGGAACTTAATCTGGTCAACGCGGTAAAGGCCCATAGAAATAGACTTACGCTTGCGGCCAAAGTTCCATGCCAGCTTTTCCTGAGTCTGGATGATGTCCTTAAGCATAGGGTCATCAATTGCCTTACCGGTAATCATAAATGCAACCATGTAAGGGCGGATATCTTTAAGCTCAGGGTCAACCTCAACAATGCGGTCACCGTAGTCGTTGTTGCCGTGGTTAGACATCAGCTTCATATAATCAACAGTCTTTCCACCCTCGTGCAGCTTAATCTGGCGTGCAACACCGTTAGTAGACCAGAGGTCAGGGCGGTTAGTATCATTCAATTCAATTTTTACAACGCGTTCGTTTTCAGGCAGGCTCATATC
>CAMNIU010000172.1 GCA_946540605.1 uncultured Treponema sp. | reverse complement strand
GCTACATCTTGTTTGAATAAAACTCCAGACCAGACACCAAAATGTTTCGATAAAGACCGCGATGGTCTTGTAATTGGTGAAGGTGCAGGTACTTTGATTCTCGAAGACCTTGAACACGCTGTAAAACGTGGTGCAAAGATTTACTGCGAAATTGCAGGTTTTGCAACAAATATGGACGGTTCACACATCACATCTCCAAACAGCGAAACACAGGCAAAGTGTCTCGAAATGGCAATTGAAGATGCAGGAATCAGCAAGGATCAGATTGCTTATGTAAATGCTCACGGAACAGCAACTCCACACGGAGATATTTCTGAAACACAGGCAGTTTACAAGGCATTTGGCCGTGCAGTACCAATCAGTTCTACAAAATCATACATTGGTCACATTCTTGGTGCCTGCGGTTGTGTAGAAAGCTGGCTTACAATCAATATGATGAATGAAGGCTGGTTCCATCCGAACGTAAACCTCGTAAATGTAGACCCAGAGTGTGCTCCACTCGACTACATCACAGGCGAAGGCCGCAACATCGACGCAGAATACGTTATGGCTAACAACTTCGCTTTTGGTGGAGTAAATACATCTTTGATTTTCAAGAAATGGACAAATAACTAAATATAAGTCATAGAGATAAAACGCCGGTGGTTGAGAAACTATCGGCGTTTTTTATTTTAAATTTCCAATTACCTGATTTTTACCGGCTTCTTTTGCATTATATAGATTCTGGTCTGCAATATTTATGAGGTGGTGGAGGTCTTCAAAGGAACTTACAAAACCGTGTGTATAACCACCACTAAAATGGAATTCTTTTTTTGTTAATTCACGGGCTATATTAATTTTTTCCAGAAAGAGGTCTTTTGTGATTTCTGGCAGAACAATCAGATATTCATCGCCGCCATAGCGATAGCAGTGAGTCTTTCCAAAAATATTCTGCAATATGGAAGCAAATCTTTTTAGCAGTTCATCACCAAAATGATGTCCCTTTGTATCGTTGTAAATCTTAAAATTATCAATATCTGTAAGCATTACAATAAAAGAAGAATTGAGATTTGGATTATCAGAATCTTCAAAATCCATGTTTAAGGCAGTTCGGTTTTTCAGCTTAGTCAGAAAGTCGTAGCGTGATGCATTACGTAACTGTTCTGCCAATGCATGATTTACAACATTATGATTTGCAATCCTTAAAAACTGCTGATAGTGGGCAATATTTACAGTGATAAAAAAGCCCATAATAACTGGCAAGTTTACTCTGGTTGCATTAGAAATGCCTTTTGTTGTAGCCATCAAATAATAAAAGACTGCAAAGGGAATTATTATCAGTAAAATTGCGAGGTATGGTTTAATCATAAAAAGACAGGCTACAAAGAGATTTACAGTAATAAAAACAAGAATCTGTTCACCATGAATAAAATCTTTAATAGAAATGACAGTTCCAAAAACTAAGACAGAAGCAATAAAAATAAGGAGCCACAAGTCTAATGAAAAACGCTTAAAATGAGTTTTTTTGATTTTGTGATAAGTAGAATAAATAAAAAGCGGCAGTGCAGTTAAAAACAAAAATCCATAAAGTTTTCTATAAAAAAGATTATTTGCAGAAGGGGCTCGGCCACTTTTAATGGCGTAAATAATTGTGTTCATAAAAAATGAAAATTCAACAACCAATACAATAAAGGAAGCAGGCACAGCTATGTTGAGATTTTCTGAATCAAGAAAAAACTGAACATCGGGATGTAATTTTTCAAGGCCAAGGATTTTTTTAATTTTTTTTAAAATCATAAACTCCCCTTAATTATATTTTACCATACAAATTCAAGAAAAGACAACTTTATCTTAAAAATAGGTATTTTTTCTGATGTTGTTAAAAATGCTATGCCTGAAAAATATTGTGAAAAAAGTAAAAATGCATTATAATTAAATCCCGTATGAAAAACGGGTTTGATAACGATAAATATCTGAAGATTCAATCAGAACACATTAAAGAAAGGATCGCTAAATTTGGCGATAAGCTCTATCTGGAATTCGGTGGAAAGCTTTTTGATGACTACCATGCTTCCCGAGTTCTTCCTGGTTTCCAGCCGGACAGTAAACTTCGCATGCTTATGCAGCTGGCTGACGTTGCAGAAATCGTAATTGTAATCAGTGCAGTAGACATTGAAAAGAACAAGGTTCGCAGTGACCTTGGTATTACCTATGATAAGGACGTATTACGTCTTCGCGATGAGTTTCAGAATCGCGGCCTTATGGTAGGAAGTGTTGTAATTACTCATTATACAGGTCAGGAAGCAGCAAAAGCTTTCCGCGGTAAGCTTAAAAAGATGGGAATAAAAGCTTACTATCACTATACTATTCCTGGATATCCTTCAAATGTACCTCTCATTGCCAGTGACGAAGGTTTTGGTAAGAATGATTATATTGAAACAAGTCGCCCTCTCGTTGTAATTACAGCACCAGGTCCTGGAAGTGGAAAAATGGCTACTTGTCTCAGCCAGCTTTATCACGAAAATAAACGTGGAATTAAAGCCGGCTATGCTAAGTTCGAAACCTTCCCAATCTGGAACCTTCCGCTTAAACATCCTGTAAATCTTGCTTACGAAGCTGCAACTGCAGACCTCAATGACATAAACATGATTGACCCATGGCACCTCGAAGCTTATGGAAAAACAACTGTTAACTATAACCGCGATATCGAGATTTTCCCTGTACTTGATGCTATCTTTAAGGGCATTTACGGAAAGAACCCATATAAATCACCAACTGATATGGGCGTTAATATGGCGGGCTATTGTATTTATGATGATGATGCCTGCTGCGAAGCAAGTAAGCAGGAAATTATCCGCCGATATTATGAAACACTTGGACGTCTTGTAGAAGGCAATGCAGAAGAATCAGAAGTTGATAAAATTGAACTTTTGATGCAGCAGGCAAAGATTACAACTGATGACCGCAAGGTTACTGTTGCTGCAAAAGAGCGTGCGGCTAAGTCTAAATCAATCTGTGCAGCAATTGAACTTGCTGATGGAACTATTATTACTTCGGAAACGACAGAGCTTTTGGGTACTTCTGCGGCCCTTATTTTAAATGCAACAAAACATCTTGCAGGTCTTGAGCACAAGCTAAAGCTTATTCCAAAAGAGATGATAGAACCAATTCAGAATATGAAGGTAAATTATTTAAGTGGAAACAATCCTCGCCTTCATACAGATGAGGTTCTTGTTGCACTTGCAATGCTTTCGAAAGAAGACGAAAACTGTCATAAGGCAATTGAACAGCTGCCAAAACTTCGTGGCTGTCAGGTTCATACTACTGTTATGTTGAGTGAAGTTGATAGAAAGATTTTCAAGAAGCTAGGCTGTGTTTTGACTTGCGAGCCGGTTAGTAAGAAGCAGAAGCCGTTGATTGGTTAAAAAAGATTCCTCGGTCGAGCCTGCGACGTTTGCGTAGCAAACTCGGGCAGGGAATGACAAATGTGTCACCCCGAACTAGTTTCGGGGTCTTTTTTTGAGATGCTGAAACAAGTTCAGCATCTCAAATATTATCTTATTATGAACTTCCACGTTTCCAGTGTAGTCAGAAACTGAACAACTCTGTTCAGCATCTTATCTGTTTCGTCTGGAAACGCTTCGTTCATTTTATTAAGAACATCGTTCACCGTTGCGGTGCCGTCGAGGGCAAGCCACAAGGTTGATCCGTATTTATCCAGAGCAATGTGGCTTACACGAGGGCGATGAAAAAACTTCTGGGCAATGGAATTAAAAAATCCCTTGTTTACCATATCAACTTCAACAAAGCCATCATCTTTTACACGCCACTGAATTTCAGCATTTTTGGTAAATACTAAATCCATATAGTTTGAAGGAAGAGTTCTTGTTTTAGTTTTGTTTTTCATCGTTTACTCCAATACGTCATTGCGAGCACGAAGTGCGAAGCAATCCATACGAATGGATTGCCACGTCGCCTGCCGGCTCCTCGCAATGACAAAAAGTGACAAGCTACTTCTTATTCTTCTTAGTAGTAAAGAACACGAAAGAAGCCAGCAGCAAAATAAAGAATGCAAGACCACCGAAGTTGCCGAGAACTCCGCCAAGGTCAATTGCTTCCAGAAGGCTCTTGCCGTTTGAAAGTGGAATTACTGCAAAGAGGGCAAGCAGAATACCGATGAGACCTTCACCGGCAATCATACCAGAACCGTAAAGAATACCCTTTTCAGTGATTGCATTTCCTGCTTCACCCTTGCGGTCAAAGAATGCGCGCAAAAGTCCGCCTGCATAAATTGGAGCAGAAAGGTGGATTGGAAGGTAAAGACCAATTGCAACAGGAAGAACCGGAATACCGATGATTTCAATTGCGATTGCAATTCCGGCACCAGTAAGAACTAAAGTC
>CAMNIU010000171.1 GCA_946540605.1 uncultured Treponema sp. | reverse complement strand
TTCCGTGCCGGTGTTGCCGGTGGTGGTGCCTTCCCTAAATTCATTGATGAATTCTTCTGGGCAATTGGTGTAGAAATTGTAGAAGGTTATGGACTTACAGAAACCGCTCCAATTGTTGCCGTTCGTCCAATGGCAGACCCAATCTTCAGAACCATTGGTTCACCAATTCGTGGAGTTGAAGCCCGCATTGTAGACCCTCAGGATGGCTTTGTTCTTGGCCGCTGTAAAGAAGGTGTTCTTCAGATTAAGGGACCTACAGTAATGAAGGGATACTACAAGCGTCCTGATCTTACTGCAAAAGTTTTGAGCGAAGATGGCTGGCTTGATACAGGTGATCTTGCAATTATGACAATTCATAATGAACTTTGTATTCTTGGTCGTATTAAGGACACAATTGTTCTTCGTGGTGGCGAAAACCTTGAGCCTCTTCCTATTGAAACAAAACTTTCTGAATCCCGCTATATTAAGCAGGCAGTCGTAGTTGGTCAGGATCAGCGTTATCTTGCAGCTCTTATTCTGGTTGATGAAGATGAAGTAAAGAACTATGCCGCATTCAACGGAATTCAGTATGATACATACGAAAACCTTCTTGAGTCAGAAGTAATTCAGAAGCTTTATGAAACAGAAATTGCAAATCTTATTTCTGCAAAGAACGGCTTTAAGATGTTTGAGCGTATTTCAAAGTTCAGTCTTATTACAAAGCCGTTTGAAGTTGGCGTTGAACTTTCTGCTAAACAGGAAATCATGCGCTTCCGCATCAACGACTTGTATAAAGATAAGATTGCGGCAATGTTTGCTGAGAATTAATTATTTTCTTCAAGAAACTTAAGATAGTCAGCAGCTGAGAGAGGTTTGGAAAAGTAGTAGCCTTGAATATAGGTAACCCCCATCTTTTCCAGATAATCCAGCTGCTCTTTTGTTTCTACGCCCTCTACAACAATTTTTCTTCCAAGACTTAAAATCATTGTAATCATATTATCGAGAATGATTTTTGCATTTGCCTGTATCGGATTATTCTTATCAAAGCAGGGCCATAAAAGGCTTTTGTCAATCTTTATTAATTCATAATCAATTCTTGCCATCTGCGAAAGGTTAGAGTAGCCGGTTCCAAAATCATCCATGGAAAAAGTACAGCCGATTTTTTTAAGCTCATCCATGTTCTTTTTAAGCATAAAGCTCGATGTGATGGCAATAGATTCTGTAATTTCAAGATTTACAATGCCAGGATTCAAGTTGTATTTTTTAAGCAGCTGAGACATCTGCTCTGGTAAGGCAGCATCTACGGACTGAAGCCCGGAAAGATTGACTTCCATATGGTTTATACCTTTATCTCCCAGATTGTTTGTTGCAACAAAATCAAAAACCTTATTAAAAATTCTTTCGGAAAGTCTCATAATAAGACCGTGTTTTTCTGCGAGAGGAATAAACTCTTCCGGGCTTATGTAGCCATAAGTTTTATTGTCTTTTAAGCGGACAAGTGCTTCAAAATTTGAAAATTTCTTTGTTTTGAACTCATAAATCGGCTGATAGTACATTTCAATATCGTCATTATCAATTGCCTCGCGAACAAGCTTAATAATTTTATTATGACGCTTACGGTTTTTTACAAGTTCTGGATTTGCCTGTCTTACAAAGCCTAAGTCTTTAGAATAGAAATGCCAGTCATTAATCAGGCTCATAAATTCATGAATTGAAATTTCTGTATTCAAATCATCAGGATAAAGAATAAAGTCACAGTGTGAAGAAAGGTAGAAACTGTTTTCTCCAACAAACCAGGCCTGTTCCAGACGTTCCTTTAGTCTTTTGATTATAAAATCAATATAAAAGTTATATTCAAGTTGTTTGCTGTTTGGAATAATCATGGTAACAGAGTTTCGTGCAACATGAAATACCGGATATGTAAAAGATTTTAAAACAAATCTGCTGACTTGCGAAATTAGTGTTGTAGCTATGTTTTCTCCAAACTGTTCTTCTATAGAATCGTAATCTTCAATATCAATATTCAGAATATAAAACACCTTTTTATTGCCCATATAATCCTGAAGAAATTGTCGAAGGGCTAAGGTATTCATTGCTTCTGTGTCATGGTCAATATAGTTTCCTGGTGTTTCAAGCCCCATGTACATCAAAAAGCACATTGCGGCAACTCCAAGGCTGGAAACGGTAGTTCTGGAGTGAATAATCTGAATTAAGGCAATTATAATCCATACCGCAGTGGTCCAGTAAATATAGCGTTTTTTTCCTCTGAAAAAGGAATCTGGATTTTTCTTTATAAAGATTGTAGTCTCAATTATTGTCATTGTGGCATACAAAAGAGAGATACAGCTGTTTATGATGCTGATTACATCGTAGGCAAAATAGCCTTGTGTTTCATTTCGTGTAAACAAATTTACACCAAAAATACTAATTACGCCGATTCCATAAATGCTGAAAATTTTAAGACCATCTTTGATACGAATGTGCTGCCGTTTTCCCTGGAGAAGCGTGATATATAAATACTGACATAAAGACATATTTAGATATGTGTACAGACGAAGCTGACTCACTAACCTTATGCCCCAGTTTCTTGGGAGTTTGAGCTTTGAAACAAAAATAATTGATGTATCAGAAATCACAAAAATTAGTGAGAATACAAGAATTCCTATGAAAGTTCTCGTTGAAAGGATAGGAAGTCGCCTGCGGTGAAAGAACATTACTTCCAGTATAATTAGAAAGACGATTGCTGCCAGTTGCAGTTGAATTGGCGTTGTAAAATTAAAAAAGTTTTTTATCTCTCCGGAAATAAATCCGAATGTATCCATATAATTATAATAAACTAGATTTTCGTAAAAAGCGAATGATTTTTATCATAAAGGTGTAAAATTTTCGGGTTGGGAGAAGTAAATTATTCTCGCGCTTGCTATTTTACAATATTGTCAGGCTTGTTATTTTTTGTGTCATTTTCGGGCTTGACCCGATAATCTCTTTTACTTAGAATTCAAAGTATGAATATTCATATTTTAGAAATGCCGCTGGACTTTGGTGCCAGCCGTCACGGCTCAGATATGGGGCCATCTGCAATTCGTCTTGCAGGAATTAAAGAAAAACTTGAATCGCTCGGACACAAAACTTTTGAGCATACTGATATTTTTCGTGCAACCTCACAGGAATACGAAGAGCCGGGAAATCCAAAGGCAAAGTACTTAAAACCTATTACAAATGCATGTACTAAGCTTGCTGCCGAAGTTGAAAAGATTACTGCTGCAGGGGATTTTCCGCTGGTGCTTGGAGGTGACCACTCTATTGTTTTGGGGTCGCTGGCTGGTGTTAGTGCAACTGCTAAAAAGCAGGGCAAGAGTCTTGGGGTACTTTATGTAGATGCACATGGTGATTTTAATACAGATAAAACTTCTCCTACAGGAAATGTTCACGGTGAATGCCTCGCTGCTTCTGCTGGACTTGGTTTGCCTGAGCTGACAAATCTTTATTTTGAAGGGCAGAAGGTAGATCCTAAAAATATCTGTTTTGTTGGAACCAGAGACCTTGATTCGGGCGAAAAAAAACTGATGAAAGAAGCCGGTGTAACAGTTTTTACTATGAGCGATATTGATTGCATTGGTTTTGCTGGTGTAGTTCGTCAGGTTATGGCCTTCTTCAAAAAAATAGATCAGATTCACGTTAGTTTTGATATGGATGTTTTGGACCCTATGTTTGCACCTGGAACTGGTATTCCGCTTCCTGGTGGAATGACAAACCGAGAGGCGCTTTTATTAATGGAAGAAATCGCCACAACAGGCAAAGTCCGTTCTGCCGAAATTGTAGAAGTAAATCCAATTCTGGATATTCGTAATCAAACAGCAATTCTTGCAGTGAGTCTTGCAGCCCGTCTGCTTGGTGAAAAACTGTATTAAAATCTTGCTCCAGGAGGGGTGATGAAAAAGTTTGCTTTAATTTTTTTAGTTTTGATGGCCGTAGTTTTCACAGGTTGTTTTTCTGAAAAGAAAAGTCCCTTTTATGACAGCGAATGGATTATGCAAAATTATGATAACAAGATGCAGCTTTATTATCATCACCTGATTCTGCATCCTGATCATCGTGTAATGCTCCGGGCTTCTTATGCAGATTCAACAAATATTCTTGTATGGACAGGAACTTATAAAATCAATTCAAAGAAAATTGATTTTGATTTTACTGAGTGTGTTAAATTTGAAAACGGTGAAATCGTAGGACAGTATACGTCCGGGGCTGTTGTAAAGTTTTATCAGGGTGATTTTTATTATTCTGTAGCCGAGCTTGGAGAAGATGCTCCTGAAGGCGAAGAATCGAAAAAACGGTATCACATGGAACTTATTCGCCCAAAAAACTATTTTTACGGCGAAAATAAAGATGTCTTTGGTAACCCTCTTGAAGAATTTATAAAAGTAAAATAATACTTGCCGAAATCTCGAGTTTATTATTATTTTTTAAAGTAAACACTTTAAATAGGGATGATATCAAAATGTCATTCCGAACTTGTTTCGGAATCTCTTTTATAGATGCTGAAACAAGTTCAGCATGACGGTTGATTCCCACTATATTCGAGGTTTAAAAATGGCAAAATACGAATTCCAGACAGAAGTAAATCAGCTTCTTAAACTTATCATTCATTCACTTTATTCTAATAAAGACATTTTCCTCCGCGAAATCGTTTCTAACGGTTCTGATGCGCTGGATAAATTAAAGTATCTTACAGTTTCTGATGATGCATTCAAATCAATTAAGTTCGAGCCAAGAATCGACATCACTTTTGATGAAAAAGAAAGCGTTCTTACCGTTCAGGATTCTGGTATCGGTATGACTGATGAGGATTTGACTAACAACCTTGGTACAATTGCCCGCTCAGGAACTAAGGCTTTTATGGAGCAGCTTACTGCAGAAGCTTCTAAGGATTCTGCTCTCATTGGTCAGTTTGGTGTAGGTTTCTACTCTGCCTTCATGGCTGCTAAAAAGATTGATGTTTATACCCGCAAGGCAGCAGGTGATGGAAAAATCTGGCACTGGTCTAGTGACGGTACAAACTCTTATGAAATTGAAGAGGTTGCTGCAGATTCTGCCGCCGCTAAGAAATATGGTTTTGATAAACCTGAGCTTTCCGGTTCTGCAATCGAAATGCACTTGAACGACGACAGCAAGGAGTTTGCAAGCCGCTGGAAGATTGAAGAGCTTATCAAGAAATACAGTGACCATATCGCATTCCCAATTTATCTTCACTACGAGCAGAAAAAATATGATGACAAGGGAAAAGAAACCGGCAGCGAAAGCAAGATTGACCAGGTAAACTCAGCTTCTGCACTCTGGAAGCGTTCTAAGAGCGAGCTCAAGGAAGAAGATTACAACGAGTTCTACAAGACTTTCGGTCACGACGGACAGGATCCACTTCACTATGTTCATACACACGCAGAAGGAACTCAGGAATATACAACTCTCTTCTTTGTTCCACAGACAGCTCCTTTTGATATGTACCAGGCCGATTACAAGAGCGGACTTAAGCTTTATGTAAAGCGTGTATTCATCACAGATGATGACCGCGAGCTTTTGCCATCATACTTGCGATTCGTTCGCGGTATTATCGATTCTGAAGACTTACCATTGAACGTAAGCCGTGAAATCCTTCAGCAGAACCGCATCCTCGACAACATCAAATCATCTTCTGTAAAGAAGCTTTTGAGCGAGTTTAAGAAGATGGGCGAGGCCGCAGACAAGGCAAAGAAGGTTGCAGAAGCAGACCGCACAGATGCTGATAAAAAAGCAATTGAAAAGTGGGAAAAATTCGTTCGCAACTTCAACCGTCCTATGAAGGAAGGTCTCTATTCAGATTATGCAAACCGCGACGAAATTGCAGAAATCGTTCGCTTTAAGTCTACAGACGCATCTGGCACAGGCGATGGAAACTACACAAGCTTTGCAGACTACGTTCAGCGTATGAAGCCGGATCAGAAATCAATTTTCTACATCAGCGGAAGCGACGAAAAGAACCTTCGTGCAAACCCACTCGTAAAGGCTTATACAGACAAGGGCTTTGAAGTTCTTATCATGGATGATGATATCGATGACATCGTAATTCCAGGCTTTGGAAAATATAAGAACGAGTTCGAACTCAAGGCTGTAAACCGCTCTGGAAGTGATGAAGACCTGGGCGGTGACAAAGAAGAAGCTAAAAAGAAGGAAGAAGCCTTCAAACCTGTAGTTGAAAAGATTAAGAAGGCTCTTGGCGACAAGGTAAAAGAGGTAAAACTCAGCAAGACTTTGAGCGGCGAAAACCCTTCTTGTATCGTAGTAGACGAGAACGACCCAAGCTATCAGATGATTCAGATGATGAAAGCAATGGGCCAGCCAGGACCTGATTTGAAGCCTATTCTCGAGGTAAACGGTGACCATCCAATCCTTGCAAAAATCAAGGAAAGTGACGATGAGGCCCTGATTGCCGATGTTTCAGAAGTTCTCTTCACTCAGGCTCTTATGATTGCCGGTATGGAAGTAAAAGAGCCTGCCGAATTCGTAAAACATCTTAATAATTTGTTGTCTAAATAAAAAAAAGGATTGCTTCGCTATGCTCGCAATGACGAAGCCATTGCGAGGCTTAAATCCGAATCAATCCACAAAAAAAGACCTGCACTTAATCACAGTGCAGGTCTATCATTTATAACGTTTCTTCGATTATTGTCATTCTACAAATCTCGTTATTTAATCTTAAATCCTATAAAGTATGATGGATACAAAATAGTGTTGTCGCCTTTGAGTCCGTTTTTGTGGCTGGTTAGAGCAAAGGCCTGTTCGTTTTTGTTCTGAATGTAAAGATCGAACGAAGCACCGACTCCTAAATCTACGACGTTACCACTGATTATGTTCCAGGTAAAACGGAACGATGGAATTACGTATTCAGTAAAGTTGAAGTTTCTGAACTCTTCTCTGTTCTGTGGGTACAAAGACGGGCAGATAACCAGTTTCTGCAAGAATTCTAAGTCAATGCTTGAGAACCAGAATCTGAACTCAGTACCAAGACCTGCATAAACAACATGTGTCAAATTATTGTAGTCTATGTTTGAGCTGCTTATCTCATCGCGGTCAAGGGAATCTCCAAAGGTAACAAAGAGATGTTTTGTACCACTCTGAATGAACCAGTCAAATCTGTCATTTGTATCCCAGTTGAAGCCGATATGATGCATTCCGTCTTTGATAAAGTTGAATACACCAAGAGCAATACCGTCATTTTCATCGGCAATATTGATTACGCCGACTTGTACACCGCGTACTTTTCTAGCACAGTTGAATAAACCAGCAGCTTGTATACCACTTACCTCTTGAGCAACATTGAATAAACCTGCTGCCTGCATACCATTCATTTTTTTAGAAGAGATATTAAAGAGGCCTGCAGCTTGTACACCATGAACATTTCCAGAAATATTAAAAAGTCCTGAATCCTGCATACCTCTTATAGTGTTTGCAGTATTAAAGAGTCCTGCGCTTTGCAAGCCAAATACACTGCCAGAAGCAATGTTTGCAAGACCTGAAATTTGTGCAATACGGACATTTTTATCGTAGGCGCCAAAAATACCTATTGAAGCTAAAGTATAGTCTTTTCCACCACCAGTAATTGAAACTCCAGGGAAAACTGAAATGTGTGTATAGCTCATATTCTCAGGAGTAAAGTCGGTGAACTGAATGTCATCGCTGTCTGCTTCGCTTACTGTGCTTTTGCCCGGTCTATTTGGTTTTTCGAGAATTTCATCATCATCTGAATCATCTTCAATTTTTTCAGATTCATAGCGGCGGCGTGAACGGTTTCCTGTTGGCTGTTCTAAGTCATCAATTGGAAGAATATCATCTTCATCATAAGTTGTTCCGCGTACTCTATTGTTCTTGCGTTTGATTGAAGAAAGAGAATTCTGATCAAGCACGTAGATGTTATCTTTTTCCAGAAGGAAGATACCAGATTTTGTTGAGTATTCATCAATGATTACAGCTGAATACTGACCTGCAGGTAAAGCCATGTAAATCGGCTGACCAGCAACCTTGTTGATTTCTGAAATCAGCTTGCCTTCTGCATTGCGGATGATAAACTTACCCTTTGCATCCTTTGAAAGTGAAAGCATTGCTTCAGCTGTTGAGATGTCTGAGAGTACAAGGTCGCCAGAACCAACAAGAGTAATATTAAAGTTTGGATGCTGTGGTCCAGCCTTACTTGATTCAGTTTTAGACAAAGTATCGTTGAATGCATAAGAATAAAGTTCATTCAAAGTTACTTTATTATCTCCCGAGGTGTCCGCCGCACCGCGTAATCCGGTTATCATCGCATTAGTGAAGTATGAAGATTCAATTTCATCTGATTCCTGAGAATACTCATTGTCAGAGCTTGACGAAAGGTACGCGTGGCCTGAAACTACAGAAGAGTCATCGAGTAAGAAAGGTTTACGTTTCTGTCCACCCTTTGTACGGATAAAGTTTCCAGAATAGCAGGAATCGAGAATTACAACGTGAATGTCACTCGGTACATTTGTAATAGCAGCCTTAAGAGTAGAATAGTCGTAAGGAACATCTCCAAGCAAAAGAGCGTTTTCATCAGAGTGACCTGAGTAGTAGAAAATAAATTCTGAACGCTTAGCTGTACTTACACTTGTGTTGATTTTTGTAGAAATCTGGTTCAGTGTTTCGTCAATTTTTTCTTTTGAAGGGTCAATCAAAACGTAGCTGTTTGAATCAGTGATTCCACCAATTTCTGTCATGGTTTTCTGAAAGTTCTGAGCATCGCTTCCGGCGTATAAAAGCTGTTCGCGGCCCTTGCCACCCTTGTTTGATCCAATAAAAATTGCATAGCGGTCAACGCCGTTTGTATTTTCATTTGCGGCACTTTCTGTACCTGTTGTTGCTGCAAAAAGCTGAGTAAAACTAAAAAGTATTAATGCTGTAAATATTATCTTTTTCATAAAATCCATCCTTTTCATTTGATTTCTCTGACTAAATCTGGATTATTTTTCAAGTGTAAAAGTTATACCTTCTGTCTTCTTTGGTAAGTATGAAAGTTCTGTCAGATAATCTATATCAGTTCTATTTTTGATTTTTGATTCAATGCCTTCGAGTGAAAAATGCTTTTTAGAAGTTACCATAATGAAGCATTCAAAGTCTGGTGCATTATCAAGTTCGTAAGAAAAGTCGAGAGGTGTTTCATCATTACGGTGAATGAGTTGGCCTGCCTGCCAGCTGTTTTCAGGGAAGTGGCGTGTAATATTTCCATTTCCATCCACGCTGAATATTACACCATACTCTTCTGTACCAGCGTTATAAGTAATCTGAATCACATCTCCTGAGCGGGCAAAATCGCCGTCGTTGAGAGCCTGAACTTCGCGTCCCTTCTGACGATAAAGATTGATTGAAGGATTTGAAGCTGTATGTGCTGAAGCAACTCCCTTTACGCGTTCTGTTGGTACTGTGCGGCCGGTTGTAATCTTTGAATTTTTGATTCCGGCTGGGATTAAAATTGCTGCAAGGAATACTGCGGCTGCTGCATAACTTATAAAACGGGTTGCAGCCGGGAACTTTAATATATTCTTTGAGTTATCAGCTTCAGGATTTTTTGTTCCTTCTAGTTTAGCTGCAACTGCAGCCTTCATTGACTCCACAGAATAGGTATTCAAAATTTCCTCATCAGATTTTTTGAGGTCATTCAAAGCGGTTTCAATATTTTCTTTTCCATAAACTGAGTAGAAGTTTGCAGCATCGAGTTCAGAGTTTTTGATTTCCTCTAAAATTCTAGTTGGAATTGCCATACCTTCCTCCTATGATACCTTTGCGGTAGCGTATTCTTTAAGTTTT
>CAMNIU010000170.1 GCA_946540605.1 uncultured Treponema sp. | reverse complement strand
GGAAGCTTTAACGGTATGTTCGAGATTCCTAAGGGATACAAGAATCCTGTTATGGTAAGCGGAACTGATGGTGTTGGAACTAAGCTTGATGTTGCTTTCCAGATGAAGAAGTATGACACTGTTGGTATTGACTGTGTTGCCATGAGCGTAAATGATATTCTCTGCTCTGGTGTTCAGCCGCTTTTCTTCCTTGATTATGTTGCCTGCGGTAAGCTCGATGCTGATGTTGCTGCTGACCTCGTTAAGGGTGTTGCAGACGGTTGTGTTGATTCTGGCTGTGCTCTTCTTGGTGGTGAAACTGCTGAGATGCCTGGCTTCTATGATGTTGGAAAATATGACCTTGCCGGCTTTGGTGTTGGAGTAGGCGAAAAGAAAGAAATGATTACTGGTGAGGATATCAAGGAAGGTGATGTTCTTATTGGTTTGAGCTCTACCGGTGTTCACTCAAACGGCTTCAGCCTTGTTCGTAAGCTTGTTCCAAATGTAAATGATCCTTTTGTTGTAAACGGTACTGATACCGGTAAGACTATCGGTGAAGTTCTTCTTACACCTACACGCATTTACGTTAAGCCTGTTATGGAAGTTCTTGGTAAATACCGCAAGGCTATCCATGGTATGGTTCACGTAACCGGCGGCGGCTTCTTTGAAAATATTCCACGTATGTATCCTAAGGCAAAAGATGGCAAGAAGCAGCTGATTTCTGTAATCAAGAGAGCAAGCTGGGATATTCCTCCTGTATTTGGTGAACTTATTCGTCGTGGTGCTGATTTTGATAACGTTTACAATACTTTCAATATGGGTATTGGTTTTGTTCTTGCTGTATCAGCAAAAGAGGCTGATGATGTTCTTGAAATGTTCAACGCTAATGCTTCTAAGTACCACAAGGATTACTGCCCTGATATGAAGGCTTACAAGATTGGCCGTGTTGAATACGCTAAGGGCGAAGTAAAGACTCAGCGTGATGCTGTATTGTTCGAGGATGACTAATTTAATGGATTGCCACGTCGCTGCGCTCCTCGCAATGACGTGGGTGTAGCGTCATTGCGAGGAACGTAGTGACGAAGCAATCTACTATGAAAAATCATATCCAATAAAAAGGGCCTTGAGATCTGCTTTTCCAGTGATGCCTAGCACGCTGTAAATGTGGGCAAGGTCCTTTTTTATTGCACTTTCGCTTACATTGTGATTTATTGCCAGTGCTTTGATTGTTGTGTTATTTACAACGGTTTCTTTGATGCAGTCCAGCTGGCGTTCTGTAAACTTATAATCATCAAGATTGATTGTTCCTGCATCTTTTTTATCGTAGGCGTGGCGGAATAAAAGATTTATGCAGCCGATTGTTGCAAGGGCAAAAAGCGTAATTCCAAGATATTCAAAAAAACTTCGAACTCCATAAGGGATAACTAGGGCAAGCTTTACAACTTCCAGAGCAAGGTATATTCCAAGTTTGAGTCGGGATGCCAGCCGATTTTCCAGCAAAAGAAGAACAAATAAAATGGCCGTCAAAAAAAGTGCTGTATAAATACGGCCTGTATAAAGATAAGAAATTGTCAGAGTTTCAAGGGCAATATAATAAATACTATGATGTGTATACAAGAAAAAAGAAAGCAGACAAAGAAGCAGAGCCAGCCCCTGTGCTGAATATGAAACAATTCTGGAAAATGGCATTATGCTCAGTTCGTAAGAAAAATCGGTAAATACATTAAGCAGTAGCATGGCAATCAGATAGATACAGCCGATCAGAGCCATGAGTCGAAAAGGTTTGTCCAGAAACTTTTTGTAATTCATAATTCCATTATACCACACATTTTTCGACATTGCGAGAAATAGATTGCTTCGCTTCGCTCGCAATGACGAAAACTTTGTTTACAATGACGGAAATTGCAAAGAATAATTCCGAGATGTAACTTTGATATGCGCGAGTGGAATAGAGTCGGATGTCAGGTTGAAAATATTATTCAACCTGACAAACGACTGAGTCAAGACTTTAAGCGAAGCGTGTCTTGACCAGTCGTATACCACTTACGCCCAACCGCAGTTTGGAGCTCTCTGCAACGGAAGCATATCAAAGTTGCTTCACGTCAATGTTACTTCTTTGCAATTTCAGCAACACTTGTTACTACCCCTGCCAGGCTCTGCAAATCTGATGGAACAATAATCTTTGTTGCCTGACCATCAGCTGCTTTCTCAAATGCTTCGAGACTGCGGAGTTTAAGAACTGCACTGTCCATTCCGGCATCCTTGAGCATCTTAAGACCTTCAGCCTTAGCCTGCTGAACTTCGCGGATAGCTTCTGCTTCACCCTTTGCCTTTTGGATTGCAGACTCCTTCTGAGCCTCAGCCTGCAGAATCAAAGCCTGCTTCTGTCCTTCAGCTTCAAGAATTGCAGACTGTTTGTGACCTTCAGCAATAAGAATCTGTTCGCGGCGTTCGCGTTCAGCTTTCATCTGCTTTTCCATTGCATCGCGGATTGCCTGTGGAGGCTCAATGTTCTTAACCTCTACACGGTTTACCTTGATTCCCCATGGGTCAGTTGCTTCATCAAGAATAGAGCGCATCTTTGTGTTGATAACGTCGCGGCTTGTAAGAGACTCATCAAGCTCGAGTTCACCAATGATGTTACGAAGTGTAGTAGCCGAAAGATTTTCCAGAGCGTTGATTGGTTTTTCTACACCGTAAGTGTAGAGCTTTGGATCTGTAATCTGAAAGTAAACTACAGTATCAATCATCATAGTTACGTTATCGCGGGTGATAACCGGCTGTGGCGGGAAGTCAAAAACCTTTTCCTTGAGAGAAACCTTTTTTGCGATTCTGTCGATAAAAGGCATTTTTACATGGATACCAACATTCCAGGTTCCCTGGTAAGCACCCAAACGTTCAATAACAAAGGCATTAGACTGAGAAACAATTCTGATGTTTGTGATAATCAGAATCATAATCAAAACTGCAACTGCAATAAGTACATAAATCATTTCTAAATCCTCCTAAATCACTGTCATCCCGAACTTGTTTCGGGATCTACCAGCAGATGCTGAAACAAGTTCAGCATGACCGCTAAATCTGTTTTACATATGCCGTAACGCCGGCAATTTCTTCTACAATACACTTGCTGCCTTCTTCAAGAACAATGTCTTCGCGAACTGCAGCAGTCCATTCCATACCATTAAGTTTTATGGCACCTTTTTCTAATGCTGTAATCTTTTTTGTAACTACAGCAATCTGACCAATTACCCTTTCATAGTTTGTGGCAATCTTTTTCTGATTAATCTTTTGTTTTACAACCGGGCGTGTAAAAATCAAAAGTACCAGAGCCAGTGCTACAAATATGAACAACTGGGCAGGGAAGGGCAGTGGCGTAAAGGCAAGAAATACCATTACAAAGGCACTGATTCCAAACCAAATGGTAGTAAGGGCAAGGGTGAG
>CAMNIU010000169.1 GCA_946540605.1 uncultured Treponema sp. | reverse complement strand
GTAAATTAAAGGAATTGCAACGAACCATCCGATTACACCACCGGCCATCATATAAGAAGAAATCTTCTTACCGCAGATGTAACCAACACTGGCAAGGGCAGGGAGTACATCCATACCAAAACCAGTTCCGAAAGACTTAATAGACCAGTCAATTTCAGAAGGAAAGAGTTTAATTCCGTCTGCAATGAATTTGTAGATTGCAGAGATTCCAAGACCTGAGAAAACGATTTTTGATTTTTCTCCACCTTCTTCGCCGGCAAGAAGAACTTCTGCACAGGCAGTTCCTTCAGGGAATGGCAAAACTCCATGCTCTTCTACGATAAGAGCTGAGCGGAGAGGAACCATGAAGATAAGTCCGAGAACTGCTGCACACAAAGAAATGATTGCGATTACCCAGAATGATGGCTTGTGAATAGCGTCGCTTTCTGCAGCCCACATAAAGAGAGCTGGTAAAGTAAAGATTGCTCCAGCAGCAAGAGATTCACCTGCTGAACCAATTGTCTGCACCATGTTATTTTCCAGAATAGAATCGCGCTTCATAATGATACGGATAATACCCATGGAAAGAACAGCAGCTGGAATAGAAGCTGAAACGGTCATTCCAACACGCAGACCCAAATATGCATTTGCTGCGCCAAATAGCACAGCAAGGATGATTCCCAGCGTGATAGATACCGGTGTAATTTCCGGCATAATCTTATCCGCAGGGATAAAAGGTTTAAAAGATGTTTTTTCCATAACCTTTTAATTATATAAAAATATACTATTATCTTCTATAGGTGATATTTCGGTTATGGTGTAATTTTTTAGAGAATTGAAAATGTCATTCCTGTGCTTGATACGGGAATCAGCATAAGGCAGTGAGTTGCAGATTGTCGGGGCAAGCCCGACAATGACAAGCTTATAAAATCCGTTTAAGTGGTTTTCCTACAATGCTGATAACCGGTCCCAGCAGCAGCGACATCAAAATAGAACCGACAATTGAGCCCTGAATTCCGTTTGGGTTAAGTTTTCCTGCAATTACACCAGCACCCACGGCTGCCAGATCAAAAAGAATACGGATTACAGCAAACGGCACTTTTGGAATCCAGCCGCTAATGATATTTGGAATGGCATCGTATGGAGCAACGCCCATCTGTGCATTTATATATATAGAAGCAACTACAACAAATACAAACAGAGTAAGCGCAAAAATCACAACACGTGCTGCAAAATTACCTTCTGCTAAAAACTGTGCAAAGCCGATATTTTTCCAGATCCAGCGGCAAAGGTCAATTACATAGCCGATAAGAATCATATTGGCAAGGGTTCCAAAGCCAATCATTTCGGCACCAAAAATAAAAGTAAAAATGATCATAATGCCATAAAGAAGAACTTCGGTATTTCCGAGTCCCCAGCCAAGGGCATCTGCAACATTAAGATTCATAAAACTGGCCGGGTCAGTTCCCCAGCCGATTTCAACAAGAATAGAAACAAAAACGCCCATAAGAATTACAGCAGGAAGCATAAATGCCAGGCGTTTGCCAAAGTTAGTCACAATAAATTGTTTAAAGGTAAATTTCATAGTGCCGACAGTATATCACAAAAACAATGGATTGCCACGTCGCTACGCTCCTCGCAATGACGTCATTGCGAGCGAAGCGAAGCAATCTATGACACTAGAGGAAGTATGTTTTCATCAAGCCCTTTCCCTTTACTTCAACATCAATTCCTTCGCTGTATGCAAACTGGTCTTTTGTCTGCAGGTAAGTTTGTTCAGTAACGTGAAGTTTCATAGGTTCACCAGTGCTTTCCATTCGGCTTGCAACATTTACCGTATCACCCCAGATATCGTAAATAAACTTAGATTTTCCGATTACACCGGCAACAAGGTTTCCGGTATTAATTCCAAGACGAATCTGAACTTTTACCGGTGAGCTCATATTAAAGCGGCGGACATCTTCCATAAGCCCAAGGGCAAAACGTACCATTCGGATGGCTCCGTCATTATCAACTTCTTCTGTGAAGCCGGTAGCTGCCATGTATGCATCTCCAATTGTTTTGATTTTCTCAATGCCTTCGCGGTTAGCACGCTCATCAAAAAGTGAAACCATCTTATTAAGCATAGTAACAACTTCTTCTGCAGTCATACCGTCGCTCATTTTTGTAAAGCCTACAATATCTGTAAACAGAACCGTAATGTTCGGATACTTCTTCGCAATTGTATGTCCCGGTTTATCCGTGAGTTCCTTTGCAACTTCAGCAGGCAGAATATTCAAAAGCAAACGTTCAGACTTTTCTTTTTCGAGTTTAAGGTCGTGAGTGCGTTCTTCAACCTTTTTTTCAAGTTCAATCTGGTAGCGTCGCATCTGGCGTATTTTGAGCCATACAATAAGGGCCGCAATACCTACAACAATTACACCAATCAGAATCTGGAACCAGAGGACCTGCCATATATAAGGTTTTTTAATGATGATAATAGGCTCAGAAGGTTTGCTCTTAACTTCATCACCGTTTTGGGAGATAACCGAAAACTGATACGTTCCCGGCTTAAGGTTAGTATAAGAAACGTTACGCAGATTAGACCATTCAGAATAATCATTTTCAAAGCCGCCGAGTTTGTAGCAGAAACGCATCTGATCAGAAGAAATAAAACTTAATCCGGTAAACTTAATGCTCAAACGTTTTGCAGAAGGCTGAAGAATAATTTTTTCTCCGTGGTAATCATGTTTTACGTTATCAATAGAGTATTCTTGAATTTCAATTTTAGGTGGAACCTGATTTTTTCCGGATTTTACAGGGTCATAAATTGCAAAACCGTCAATCAAAGTGAACCATACGCGGCCCAAAGAATCCTGGGTAGAAACAGAAGTTGAGGTAATTCCACCAGTATTAAGACCATCAGAACTTCCATAGAATTTTGTATTTATTCTTTTTCTTTCACCGCTTATAACTTCTTCCATTTCATAAAGATTTGCAGACAGAATGCCCTTATTGCTAGTCATCCAGATAGTCTGAGTATAATCACAAATCATCTGGAAAACACTGTCAGTGCCAAGACCGTTTGCAGAATTAAAATTAAAGAAGGTATCATTTGCTTCATTATATTTTGATATACCAGTTCCGGTTGTAATCCAGAATCCGCCGCCTTCAATTGGCAGAGTCTTAAAAATTACATTTCCAGCAAGACCATTTTCAGAGGTAAAGTGCTTTACAATCTGTTCATCTTTTAGAACATAAATTCCGCCACCATCTGTACCAACCCAAATCTGACCTTTAGAATCTTCATAAAGACTCATAATAAATTCATTATCAAAACCTTCTTTACGGGTAATGGAATGAATGCTTCCGTCAGTTTCAATAATGCTAAGTCCCTGAGTGGTTCCAACATAATACTTGCCGTCGCTAGCTTTGATGGAAACACGACACTTAAGGCCGGCAAGTCCATCGTTCGTTGTCCAGACAGTAATCTTATCATCAGCTGTAACACGAACCTGACTTACATCAGAATAGGAAGAAATCAAAAGTTCTTTATCTGCCGTCATTCCAACGTGTCGGATTCTGGCTCCCTTACACAATTCTGTAATTTCGTTTTCAATAAACTGATTATCTTTGTTGTAGCAGTAAAGACCATTATCAGCACCGAGCCAGGTAACAGAACGAACAGGATCTTCGCAAATTGCATTTACGGCAATAGGCATGGAGATAGTGCGGAATTTACCCTGACTCATTTTTTCAATACCGCCGCGGTTATATGCAAGCCACATGTTTCCTTCGTGGTCTTCAAAAATATGGTTGATATAGTCGTCGGTAAGGCCGTTACGTTTGTCGTAGTAGGTAAACATTCCGTTATGAAGAATTGTGATACCACAGTCAGAGGCAAACCAGAAGTTTCCGGCAGTATCCTGAATAATGGAATTTACAACCGTTCCTTCCTGGTGGTCGTGCCCAATGTCAAAAACAGTTTCTTCTGTATCTTTGATTCGTACAGCATAGTGAGGGGCAACACCAAACCAGAATGCACCGCTCTTATCCTGAGTAACTTCGTTTACAGAAGGATTTTTGATTTTTGTGATGCCGGTAAATCGCTCAAGCTTACGGGTATAAACAAAAAGATCATTTTCAATAGCAGTAGAAATCCAGATACGTCCGGCTGTATCACAGTAAAGACGCGAAACCTGAATTGTTTCCTGCCCAAGCTCATGCAAACCATCAGGAATCTGAACTTCATGCTGTGGAGTAAGATAACACAAGCCAGAAGCAGTACCCAGCCAGATGTTGTTATTAAAGTCTTCGCAGATAGCACGAATAGAGTTGTGAGGAAGCCCGTTTTCAGTAGTGTATTTTATAAGTTTGCCGTCTGGCTGAATGCAGGTAACACCCTCGTCATTATGTCCAACCCAAAGGTTCCCGTTGGAATCCTGAAAAATAGAACGCACCGAAGCGAAATCATATTTTGGATCAATATTGCGTGAAAAAGTCGCAAACTCAACACCATCAAAGCGTGCAAGTCCGTCATAGGTTCCAATGTAAATGTACCCCTTCTGGTCCTGCATGATAGCAGTAATTGTCATACCAGGAAGCCCATCTGCGGTAGTCCAGTTACGGCAAACAAAGTCATTTAAAAAACTCTGATCAACATTACCATTAGCCGCAGACTGAGAAAAGACAGTTGTAGCAAGGCAAGAAAGCATTGTAATAACAAATAAAATCTTCTTCATAATATTATTGTATGCCCGTTGGCAGAAAAATTCAAATTTTAAGGAGTGGGACCGAGCATGCGGGGTAGGTGAGATTTTACGAGCTTTGTGTTATAATTTTGAGATATGAAAACCTTTAAGAAAATCAAAACACTTTGTGTAAGCGTGGCACTTTTAGTTTTAAGTTCAGTTAATGTTTGTGCCACAGAATTAGAATTTGTACAGCCTTTTAAATTGAATGCAGTGAACGACGGACTACAACTTGGCCTTGGAGCCGCACTAAGCGGTTCAGCCTTAATTTGCGATAAACTCTTACATATAAAAAGCAATGAGTATAACCCGGCCGACTGGGACATAAAAGATATTCCGGGGCTCGAGAATATGTTTATGAATGCGTATAGTAAGCCGCTGCACATTGTTGGGACGGGCACGGCGGGTCTGGCGATGTTAACACCTGCAGTGTTCGCAATAATGCCAAGCAGCGAATGGCTCACAATCGGTACAATGTATTTGGAAACTCTGCTCATAGCAAACGGAATCAAAGAGTGGACAAAGCTTCTGGTATACCGCGCGCGCCCTTATATGTACTTCGACGGCTATCCGCAAGACAAAGTAGATGACGGCGACTGGAACTGTTCATTTCCTTCAGGACACACAACCTTAGCCTTTGCAGGAGCCGCCTTTACCACAATGGTATTCTGCCAGTGCTACCAGAATAAAAAATTAGATTATGCGGTAGCCGGCATCTCGTTTGGTATAGCAGCATTAACAGGAGCCCTGCGCATGGCAAGCGGAAATCACTTTTTTACAGATGTCTTAGTAGGCGCCATAATAGGAACCGCCTGTGGTTTTGCAGTTCCATACATGCACACCCAAACTTTCTACAGCAAGTTTCAGAAAAAATCAGGAAGTGCCCGAGCCGCAGTTACTCCAGCTGGTTTTAATTTTACTTATAATTTTTAGTTGGGCGGGCCCCGGCTAGCCTCTAGTGCGGGGCCTGAAAAAAAATCAAAAAATTATTGACAAGATATAAAAAAAATTGTAGTTTTCTCCTCGTACAAAAATATAACCGTTCTGGTTACTTATCTGCTGGCGAAGCTTAAGTCCTTAAGCTTTTTTTTTCCAATACATTATTAATTTCTTTTCATTTATCAATAGCAATTATTTTAATTGCCTTGGGGGTACTATGACTGAGTATGCAAAGATCGAAGTCGCTCGAGAAATATTAAATGTTATGATTGGAGCAAATGGCCAAAGGGGTTATGACAGAAGCAACAAAACATTAATGCAACTTTTAGAAGACGAAATTGCCTTTAAGAAAGGCGATAAGGACGTAGTAGATAAGATAATAGCTGTTTATGGTCCTATGGTTAGGAGTCATAAATACATTTTATAAATTTTTTTTAATTATCTTTCTGAGAATTCGTATGTTATAATTTTTTTAATAAAAAATTGGAGAGGTGAGAGTTATGAAAAATACATTAATGCCAATTGTTCGAACTGATATTGCAGAAGATATTGAAAAAAATCTTGGTAAAAAAATAATTTTATTAACAGGTGCTGAAGGTTCAGGAAAATCTTATATTGCAAAAGCTATAGCAACAAATAATTTGCAAAAAAAATATAAAGAGTTAATTAGACTAAAATGTATAAATTGTGGAAAAAAAGATAATGATGATGAAATATTTGATTACGATGATGATGAAATATTTGATTACAATAGTTTTCTTTCAAATATATTGTTGAAGACAAAGTTTTCACAAAAGCAATCACCTACTCTTAGTCAAGAACGTAAAGTAGATATTTTTAAAAAGAATCTTAAGGAAACAAAAAATAGATTTATTTTTGTTTTCGATGATTTTGATAAAATTGAAAAAATTAATGAACAGAGATATATTTTACAATTTTTGAATGATCCAAACGTTTATGAAAATGCTCCTGTTATTATTACTTTAACAAAACAATTAGAATTAGATTTAAATAATTATAATAATTGCTACGAAAAAAAAATAGGCAATATCGATAAAAATAATTTTGAAAAAATTTGTAAAAAATTTATATATACTGGTCTAAATAAAGATTTAAGAAATAAAATATTATTAATAATCAAAGCTATTGGAAAAAAAGAATATTATGATTTTATAAGAGAAGAAAGCAAAAATGATTTATGTTTAATGCATGATATTCAGATTCATCTTGTAATTACAATATTTAATGAAGAGAACAATAAAAACTTAGATTCAATTAAGAAAAGTTTTGAGAGAATAAAATATAATTACGAATTGAAAAGAGGCGATTTAATAAAGAAAATCTTCTCAAAATTATCACCAGATGAAAAATTATTTTTGCATGCAATCTCTCTTTTTAGTACGGAAGTTTCCAAAAATAGACTGAAAAAAATTACAAAACTAACTAATCAAAAAATAAATCACATAGAAACAAAATATAAAGAATTGTATTTATTAGATGATTTTATAAAGAAAACAACCATTCACAAGGAAAATGAAATTAAGGAGTATTACTCACTAATAAGACCATTAAAAGTATCATTGGAAAGAGATAGAAAAGATAATCCAGATAAATATTCAGGATTAATTAATAATTGGATTAATTTTTATAAAGTTATTTCTAAAAAAATTGCGGATAAAATTGATTTAGATCTTTCGAATTTAGATAAAATGGAAAAAGAATTTAATAACATATCGAAAGTATTGAAATATTGTGATTATGAGAAAACTCTGGGAAGGTGGAAAGATTATTATGAGATTTCAGATAACATATGGTATTTTTCTGAGATAACAGCAAAAGATGTAAATAATTATCATTTAAGAAGATATCAAATTGCCAAAAAAATTGGTGATAATAAAAAGATTTTTGATTCAGCACTACATTTTTGTAATATTTCATGTAAGAAAGGTGAATATGCAAATGCTAAAGATTGTTTTGAAGAATTAAAAAGAAGAATAGATTCGGTAGGTTTAGAATCGGAACGTTTATCACTTAAATATATATACACATTAGCATTACAATCATATTTTATAGCAAAAAATGAGGAAATAACATTTGAAGAAAAGAAAAAAATGTATAATGAAGCTGAAATAGCATTTAATCAATGTGAAGATAAATTACCTGCTTTAATAAAAACAGAACACAATCTTAAAGAACAGCGACAATTAGTAAAAGATTACATTTCAGTTGTTAAATGGCATGCTAATTGTTTTTATGAAAATATTAATCAACATAATACGATAAAAGATTTTGAAGAGCTTAATGATAAAATAGAACGTTCTATATCATATGAACTAAAATATGGAATAGATTATTCTCGTGTAATAGTTCCAGTTTTAATTTCAAGAATAAAGCTACTTCTAAAATATAAAGATAAAGTTCAAAATTATGAACAAAAAATGATATATGATTTTGAAATACTAAAAGGGTTATATGATTCTACAATAAAAGAAGATGGTGGATTAAAAGAGGATTATGAAAAAATATATATAGAGGCTGAAGAATATGTTTTTAAAAATGAAATAAAAATACAAGAATGCAAAAAAATAATTAATAAAACATTAAATGATGAAACTCAAAAAAAAATACTTCCAATTTTACAAGAAACTAAAGATTTATTTTTAGAAGCAATAAAAAAAGTAAATGCTAAAGATTCCATAGTAAAAGTTTCTGTAACTGCTATGCCTGACTTGGGATTAGCAAATAATGTAATACGAATGTCAGGAGGGTTTTTTACAGGTATGTTCATAGAATGGGAATCGGAGGTTCCTTTTGTCCCAATTGATACTACAATTAATTCTTGCGGCGTTGCAATTTATCAATTAAACAAAGAAATTTCTGTTGATGAATTTAAAAATTGTTTTGTTGGGGCAGAAGAAAAAGTAAAAAGAGAGTTGGATTATAATTGGAACTTCCAGCGTGGAAATCATTTTATTTCATTTGGAAAGTTAGAAAGCGGAGATTATTGCATTGTAATGCATGCCTCTGCTGATGAATATAAGAGAGATATGGATGACAAATCTTTGTACCCACCTGAAAAAGGAGTAAACGAGGATTATGTTTGGTATTCTAATGATATACACGAAATCTACAGCGCAAAAAACAAACATCGTTATTTAAGATATTTATATGACAATCCTGCAAAAAAGTTTATTTCAACTGCAATTCGATTAGAAACAGTAAACCATATTCGAATGAAAGATATTGCTAAATGTATATTTGGAGATCTCATAAAAAATGAGATTATATTTGTACCTCATTATGGAATGCCTACAAGCAATTCTATTGCAATCGGTTGTTCTTGGAAAAAAAATGAATCTGTATTACTTACTGCACCAGGTAAAGATATTTATATCATAAAACCAGTATTAAAATCAGAAGTTGAGAATCCTTTCTGGCTTACACCTCATGGACTGGGGGTTTCTGCTCAAATAGAAGATATAAAATATGAAAATGGTATTTCAATAAATAATATCCATTTACAAAGTCTTGAAGATGTAAAAGAAATTAAAGGAAGATCAATCCGTTGTAGAAATGATAATGACACAACATTTGGAGTAAATATTGATACAACTCTTTCTAATTGCAATGCAGAGCGCAAAACCGTTATTCATCCTATTGCAAGTATATCAGTAGAAGGATTTAAAGAGTTTTAAGAAGGAACGAATTAATGGCTTCAGAATTAACAATTATACGACATTCACCAACAGAATATAATGAACAAAATTTTTTTATGGGGACTTTGGATATTCCGATAACTTCCTTTGATGAAAAAAAAATAGAGGAATTAAAAAAAGTATTATCCATAGATAAATATACATCTATATATTCCTCTCCATTACAACGGTCTTTACAAACTGCGAAGCAGATTTTTGGTGATAAGTATCCCATATTGATTGATAATAGACTAATTGAAAGAAATTTGGGTGTTTGGCAAGGTGTTAGAAAAGATGTTATTAGAAAAAAATATGTCGAAGCTTTTAAAGGGAATCAAATGGATGTTTATTATACACCTGAAAATGGTGAACCGTTTAAATTAATGATTCATCGCGTTGCTTCTTTCATAAGTGATATTTGTAAAGATAACACACATAATTTAATTTTTACACATAATGCTGTCTTTCGTGTATTCAAATCCTTTTTAACAGATATTCCATTAAGTTCTGCATTTAGTAAAAACGAACCGTTTCTTACGCCTCAAAAATTTATAATAGAGGATTCTTTATATAATAGGATTCAGAGTAATCCGTTTTTTACAGTAGATAAAAATATAATAATTTAAAATATCAATTGTAAGGAGTAACTAAAATGAAAGAATTAAAGTGCATGTTGTGTAGTGATAACAAAATCTGTAAAAAAATTGTAAAGACTCAAAAACTTGATTCAAATTTTGAATCTCTTTCTCCATTAGATGATATTAAAGAGAAAGATAAAAAATATTTTATATATAAAGAGGCATTAGATTTTGCTTTACAAGAAGAAAGTGTTCATAATATAGCAATTACCGGAAATTATGGATCTGGAAAAAGTTCTGTGATAGATTCATATTTTAAGGATATTTGTTGTAAAAACTTCTTTAAGATCTCTCTTGCCACATTTTCTGAAAAAGAAAATCCAGATACTGATATTAAATTAATTGAAAAAGGCATTCTACAGCAAATGTTTTATAGGAAACCAGCTAAAGCATTTCCATTTTCTCGTTTTAAACGAATAAAACCTTATAATCCATTTTCTATAATTTTCATGGAAATATGTCTTTTATGTTCAATCTTTTTTGCGAGTATTATATTAAAACCAGAATGGCTAAGTAATTTCTTTAAAACAATAGAAAATATAAAGTATCTGATTACCTTTTTGATAGCTAGTTTAGGTTTTGCCTTTGTAGGTTTTTATATTACAAGATTCTTATTAAAATTTCGTCTTACAAAATTTTCTTTTCAAAAAATGGAGTTTGGATTAGATGATGTAAAAGATGAATCTTTATTAAATAAATATATAGATGAAATTTTATATTTTTTTGAAAAAACGAAGTATAAAATTGTTGTTTTTGAGGATTTGGATAGGTTTAAGAATACAGATGTTTTTTATCATCTTAGAGAATTAAATTCTCTTATTAATAATTATGAACGGGTAAAGAATAAAGTTGTTTTTATCTATGCTGTACGTGATGATATTTTTAATAATAGTAGAGAGGATCGTACGAAGTTTTTTGATTTTATTATTCCAATTGTCCCTGTTATGGATTCGCATAATTCAAAAGCATTCCTTTTGGAAAATAATAATTTAAAACAAATTGATAAAGAATTTAAGATAAAAATAAGTCAATATATAGACGATAGACGGCTCTTAAAAAACTGTATTAATGAATACCAAATATATGATAAGATTATTGCTAGTAGTAATAGGAAAATTTTATTTGCACTTATAGTTTATAAGAATTTTTATCCTCAGAACTTTGCAGAACTTGATAAAAGATTGGTTGATATCAAAAGAGGTAATATTAAAATAGATGAAGAAAAGGCTCCTCTTGAAAAGTTTATATTATCAGATGTAATTAATGAATCGAATATTAAGAATATTTATAAAATATTAGCATGGAATAATGAAAAAAATAATACGGATAATGAATTTATTAAATTAGTAGAAAATAAAAAAGATATTCCAGATTTTACGAAAAAATTAGAAGATAAAGTATATGTCTTTGAACACTTACAACCAAATAAAGATTTATGGAATTATTATGCGATTTTAAATAATGACATATTGGATTATCTTTTAGAAAACAAGAAGTCAGATTATGAGGTTGATCTGGGGAACTTTATTAATACAATGGTAAAATATGATCAAAATCATCCAAATAAGTTTTTCACACAGTATCAAAGAAATAAAGATCTTTCATATTTATACAATAATATCAATAAGTATATTCTAGAAAATAATACTGGGTATGATGTTATCTTTAAGGGGAATACTCAAAAATTATTACAATTCTTTTTGTGTGTTGATGATATTGATAATAAAAAATTTTTAAATTTTCTTAAACAAGAAATAAATTTTATAAATGAAACAAGCGATTCTGTAATAGAGTCTTTTATTAAAACAAAAAAAGAACAGAAAAAAGTAAAAGATTTCATATTGGATTATATTGATAATTCAAATATCACTTATAACATAGCTGATGTCGCTAAAAAATTAATTCCAAAGAATTCAGCAGATAGAGATTTTTTTATAAAATGTTTTGATCATTTACAAACCATATAATTCTTTTGCCTTAAATAAAAAACACCGCCAAAACTGCAATTAAGCGAGTTCTGGCGGTGTATGGAAAAGTATTAAGGATACTCGTCCTGATTATTCTGCGTTACGAACTATACGGAAGCCAATGTAATTATCATTACCATGGTTACGTTCGTAAGGATAAGCGCTGCTGGGATTATCAATATATCCATTCAATGGCGAAACAGCTCTGTAATCTTCACCAGCAACATCCCAAATCCATTCACTTACAGAACCAGTCATATCATAAATCTGTAAAGTATTTGGGTCTTTTTGCATGATTTTGTGAATAGAATAATCATCGAATGAAACTTTCGTAACATCAGAACTACCACTATATTTAGTTTGAGTACCAGTCAAACCATTACCGCCACGAGCTGCATATTCCCATTCGGCAACTGTTGGCAGTCTGTACCCGTTTGCATCCGAGTTTATTTCTATGCTGTCATATCCAGGAGAAGCTGCTACCCAATCCCATGAAGAATTGTTTGAATCTGGGCCACAATATTTTGAACCAGAAGTGCGAATTCCTACCCATTCAGCAGGCTTTGTTGATTTTTCAGTTGTATCTCCTGACTTTTTAATTGAATAGACTGGTGTAAGATTTTCTGCCAAACTTCTCAGATTACAATAAACAATTGCATCATACCAGCTGATATTATAAACAGGATATTGGTCTTTATTTGATGTTTCTGAAGGTGCTGTATCTCCATATATACAATACAATTCATATTCAGCTTGTGTTACTTCATGTTCACACATATAGAAACTGGAAACTGTTATAGGATTTGTAGTGGTTGCTGCAGAAAAAGCTCCTTCAGTATTCTGTGTATGGTCGTCATCATCTAAAACAATTATAGGTGCTGAAGTTATACTTGCACCTGTAACCTGTACAAAATCATCTGGAATACTGCTACCACCATTTCCACCATTTGTACTTGCAACCAGTTTACCTAGTTCGCTGATTGTATAAGTTGTACTTCCATTTGCGGTTACTTTAAATTTTGAGAACTCAGATACTAATGTTTCAGCTGCGTCCTGAGCTAATGTAAGAACTGGTGTGGTTCTTTCATAATTTGCCGGGGTGATTGTAGGAAGTGAATCACTACCTGTGAGTTCACTTGCAACAGCAATTGTCATGAAATCTGGCAGGTAGATATCGTTGGAAGAACTGATAACAGCAGTTCCACCAATAGTAATTACACCTGTAGTTTCATCTGATGGAGTTCCGATAAAGCCGATACCATTTCCAGAAGTTCCGGCAGTGTTGCCACTAATTGTACCGCCAGTCATTGTAAATGAAGCAATTTTGTCTCCTGAAGCCTGGAGACATACACCACCGCCGTATGACTGTGCTGTGCTATCGTCTGAAGTAGTTCCATTAGAATATTTAGCTTTATTGTATGCATGGTTACCTGTAATTTCACCGCCGTGCATTATAAATGTACCATTTGCATAAACAAATACACCACCACCGGCAGTTGTATAATTTGAATTTACATTTGAAACATAAGATTCATTATTTGTAATATGGCCACCTTCCATAATAAAGGTTCCAGAAGCAACACAAACTCCGGCTCCTTGTGGCAATAAGTAAGTTCGCTGGAATGCGTCCTGCCAGTTATTCTTAATATAGCCATTATTCATTGTGAAGGTTCCACCATTTACATATACAGCACCGCAAGTACCATCGCTACTATTATCTTCAAATGTACCGCCATTCATGATAAAGGTTCCGCCTGTTTTTACGTTTACAGCACCACCTTTTACGTCGAAGTTATGGAAGGTTACTCCATCTTCCATAATGAGAGTACCACCATCTTCTATAGCAACGGCACCTTTTGTTACAATAGAACTATATGCGGCATCAAAAACAGTTCCATTTTCGAGCGTTACTGTTGAACCATTACCAATATTCATAATAGCGCCGTCAACTTCATATTCTCCAAGTCTGCCCTGTACCAGCATATTTCTAATTGTAACAGGAACAGATGTAGAAACTTTCAATACGGATACAAATTCTGGAAGATCATAACCATCACAATTAATACCATCTGTTTCGGCAGAAGTCTTACCTTGTAATAAAAGTGATTTTATAGGCAGATTATTATCTATAGCAAGGTTATAATCATCTGTTTTTCCACTAATTGTTATTGTGTAATCTTCAGTTGAGTCATTTATTAATTTGATTACTTCGAGAGCTGCTCCTACTGATCTAAGAGGTTTAGACGCTGAACCATCTCCTAAATAGAATTTAGTATTATCACTATAGTCAATATAAGCGCCATCAGCACCTGTATCACCATTTACATAAATAGTTGATGATCCAAGATAGCGCCAGGTTGCATATAATGTTATATCAGATTCAATGTCAGTGTATTCAGAATCATCTTCACTTTCTTTAAACTCAAAAGGTTTGATTTCATATCTTGTAGGATCCCATCCAGTTCCATTATAACGGTTTATTTCATGTATATAATACCAACCCGCAAATTCATAACCATCACGATCAGCTATCTGGAATTGAGCATCATCGTTCCAAACAGGACAAAGAGCACCGACTGATGCGGACATACCTGTTGTGCCTTCTCCGGCAAAGCTGATAGAACGTTTTGTATTTAACCATCCTCTTTCATCTACATACCATTCGATTGTAAGGTTGTCTTGATCTGGTGTAATATGGAAATATTCTGAATTATCGCCAATTGGGGTATCATAATCATCTTCATAACAAGCTATTTGAGTGTAACTTATTCCACTCTCTGTATGTGGAATCTCATAATAATATGGTGTAACTGTAATTGAAGCGCCAGATGATAAATCTTCAACAAGTTTAATTGGGGTAGTAGAAGCAATGTATATATCATTAACAACAGGAGCTCCGCTCAAATATACATATTCTCCATCTTCACAATAAATTCCAGCACCATAACTACTTGAGCCTGTGAGAGTATTATTCTGGATTGTACCGCCAGTCAAATACAATGAAGCTTCTTCCTTAACATAAATACCTGCACCATTATCACTAGAAGTATTACCTGTAATGAGTGTACCATCTTCAATTGTCAGGCTACCACTGTTTACTATAATTCCTCCACCATTTTCACCTGAACCTCCTGTGATTGTGAGGTTAGAAATTGAAACTGGAATAGCTGTGTCAATAATAATTGGAGTGCATTTCAATGCTCCACTTATTGAATCTGTGCTAGTTCCTGTTTTTCCTGTAATGGTGAGTTTTGAAGCTTTTGTACTATCGATATCGATAGTCGTTCCGGTATCAGATGAGACTGCACCATCGATGAAAATGGTAAACTCTGTTTCTGAGTCACCATCAGCTTCAATTTTGGCAAGTGCATCTGCTAATGTTGTGAAAGGATTATTCTTTGATCCGTTTGCATTACCAGGATTATCATTTGAACCTACATATATATTTCCTGTTTCATCAGGATATAACTTACCTTCTGCACTAATAAACCACTTTGTAGTTACTCCACCAGAAACTTGTGGAGCTATCTTGAATATTGAATATTCCACATCTAAAGCACCACTCGCACCACTTGCAAGAGCAAGAACTTGAAGATCTTCTTCATATGTTTCTGGAATAATGGTAGCACCGTGCGTAATATTGCCTTCAAATGATTTTGTAATTAATAATTTTGCACCGCTTGGGAGATATACATTATTATCTGAAGTTACCTGTGCTTCACCACCCATTTGGAATGTGCCATTTACACTTCCATTACTTGCAATATAAATACCACTACCAGATGGTGCTGAGTTACCTGTTATGAGTGCACCGTCATCAAGAGTGACTTTAGCATTTGAGTTTACAAAAATACCACCGCCTTTTATATCGCCAGTATTACTGTTGTTTCCGCCAGTAATTTTAAGATTTTTAATTGTAACAGGAACTTTTGTATTTACTGCTAATACAGCGCCATTTTCGGTAGCAGTAGTAAAGCCACCTTTTAACTCATCCTGTGGGATACCATCGGCATCAGGTCCAGTTGAGCCTTCGAGAGTAATTGATTGAACATAATTGTTAAAATTATTTGAATTTGATTCAATAGCATGTGAGCCGGAAATGCTTCCTTTTATTTTTATTATCCAGCTATGCTTGTTTACATAACTGTGAACTCTTTCGATTGTTTCAAGCGCTGCTTCAAGACTTTCATAACCATATTGTTCTGAAGTTCCCAAATGATATTGCGCGCTAGGATTTATGTACAAGGTTTCAGTACTGTTTTCTTCCAAATCCCTCCAGCGTGCAGTAACCGTAATATTTTTATTAGTATTATGAGGAATAACTGTTACAGGATTTCCTTCACTATCATACCAGCCTTCGAATAAACGGTCTTGTCTGTTGTAGCGTGGAAGAATTATATCTTCTGATTTTCGAGAGTATTTTGTTACTTTTGTTTGTCCTGCTGCGATATAAGCGGTTGGAGAAACATCAATTCCTTTATATGTAATTGTAAATACTTCATTAATATCTACAGTCTGCTGATACGTAGTTGTAACACCTTCTGCAATATGGACAATGTATGGAATTGAGTCTAGACAAGTATTATCATTATAAAAATCAAAAACAAGTCGATATTCGCCAGCTTCAATCTTTGAACTTGTATTAGTTATTGCTCTTGAATAAGAAACATAATAATTTTGGTCTTTACTATCCCAGCTAAATGAAGTTACTTCTTTAGAATCTTTCACTTCATCATTTGTGTCATCGTCGTCGTTATCTGTCTTATATAGACTAATCTTAACCTTACTAACATTTTTTTTGTCAAAATTAATTTTTACAGAAAGTCCACCATAACCTTTTGCAGTATCTTTTGGTTCAAGATTAAAAGAAATAGAATTTGCTTTTCCAGATTCTATAGAAATACTTGTATTACCATCACTACCTTTTGCTATACTTGTGAAATCTATTGATCCCAGTTTTGCTGTAAGAGTAAATGTCCAGGATCCTTCATCGAGAAGAATCTGTTTTTTGTAAAGCTCTTTTAGGTTTTCTGCATTTATATTGCTAAGCGAAAGTGTTTTATTACTTGAATCTTTTCCAGAGCCTGATAAAGAAATTGAAGTAAAACTATTAAGTATTTCTTCATCGCTTGGTGGATTAATAGAACGAGAATTATTAAGTTCGACTGAATTAATAACTAAATAAGCTTTATTCTGATTGTTTGTTTCTACATTATTAAAAAGATTTGAACATGAAATAAATGAAATTATAGATAAAGCTAGGATTATAGTTTTCCAATAATTTGTATTTTTCATAAACTTTCCTCCTTAGTTGCTGCTCACTTTTATTTGAGCTGTAAAAGAACTGCGAACAGACCCTTTTTTAGCTTCGAGATTAACGTCATAAATACCTGCATCAAAGTTTGCTGTATTAATCTGTAAAACATTTTCTAGTGTAGTAGTTTGAAGTTCTTCATCTACTAGCCATTTATAGGAATCATAACCAGTTTCTGCAGTGAAGATGATTATTCCATCACCAGCATAGCTTATGTTCTTTTCAACTGTTCCACCTTCTGCCTTTGTTACTGTAACTTCAATATCATTATCAAGGCTTGTTGTGTAACTTATGTTTATTGTTGTTCCCGAGGTTTTTATAAACTTTCCATAGGTTTCTGTATTTCTATCGTTACTATCAATTTTCCAATACTGAAGATTATTACCAATTTTTTGCGGAGTGATTCGGAACTGCTTTGCAACATCGTACATTTTTAGGCTAGAATCTACCAGATTCAAAAGCTCAACATTTGCTGTAATATTTCCTTCTGTATCCTGAGTTGGATAAATTGCAGGAGTAAGCATAGCCGCTGGATCGTTCCTTGAATAATTAAAATATGCATTGTCCGTCAATCTTTTTATTACATTAACTTTTACATTGTTATCAAGATAAACATCATTATCCAAAGAAATAAATGCAGTAACACCCATATTGAAGGTTGAATCTGAACTAACATAAATGCCTTTACCGATGACACTTACACCAGAATTAGCCGAGCCATTATCACTTATAGTTCCACCTGTCATTTCAAGGGTAGAATTATAAAGATAGATACCAACTCCTGATATTTCTGAAATACTATTTGAGTTTAAGAAAGCTGTATTCACAGTATTACCAGTAATAGAGCCGCTAAGCATTTTCACATTAGAACTAATAGACGAAAGTCCAACACCATTACCTTTTCCAGTATTATTTTGGATTGTTGCACCATCGATAAAAAGTGATGCCTGAACAGCGTATACACCCCGGTCATTACCACTGATTACTGTACCATCTTCAAGAGAGACTGTACTTCCAGGGTTTATATATAAGCCGGCGGAAAGACTGTTATCATCAGCCATTTTTGAACCAGTAATATTCAAAGCTTTTATTGCAACTGGAATGATAGAACTGATAGATACGGTATTACCTGACTCGCCGTCAGCATAGTTTCCATTTATAGTATCTTTAGGAAGATTTGTGCTTGTATCTAATCCGTTTAAGCCCTGAAGAGTAATAGAGTTTGCATATTTTACAGCCTGCATATCTTCTATATTTACCTTGTCGTTTACATTCCCGGAAATATAAATGATATAATCCTGATTAGCATTTGAATGATCTTGATTGTAATTCATCCAGATTTTTGCAAATGCAGAGGAAACTGCGGCAAAGGCTGTATCTTTTGTTAAACCATTGTTATTTGCATCACCAGTTTCAGAAACATAGAAACTTGTTACAACCGGTTCAAGTTTTCCTTCTGCAGTTGTTTTCCACATTCTTGTTCGGCCATTTAGATTTTCGTCTATTACCTTGAACTTTGAGTATTCGTCTGCAAGAGTGATGCCTGAATTTGCTTTTATCTTCAATGGATTGATTGTTGTATTATATTCATAGAAAGAAAGACTTGTTGTAAAGTTTTGTGGCAGAGAAGAAATAAGCTGAATTGTTGTTCCAAGACCACGAATATAAATATCATTAAGATAGTTTTCAAAGCCTTCTACAGAATTTTCAACAGGAATTACTGGGCTTCCACCAAAATACATTACATTTGCATTTCCTGCATTCTTTTGTCCTAAATAAATTGCACCACCAGTACCTTTTGCAATATTGTTTGTTATAGTTCCACCGGTAATTTCAAAAATATTTTCATTTTTTCCAGCTACCTGTCTGATTGCACCACCATAACCTTCGGTTGCATTATAGGCAATTGTTCCAGAATTGATTTTAAGATTTCCGGTAGATTCAATTGCACCCCCACCATTTTGACTATAATTAGTATCTGTAATTGTAGGATAGAAAGAATAGTTATAATAAATTCCACCACTAAGAGTTGTTTCAACAGGATCACCATTATCATCAGGCTTGTATCCAATATATAAGCAACCTGTTTCATTGTTATAAAAACCACCGCCTTGCGAAGCTTTGTTTCCAAAATCCTCAGAGGTAGCACAAGTTTTTGCATCTTTTTTACCAATTACGGCAGTTCCATACATATAGAATTTACCACTATTATAAACTCCACCACCATACCCTGTATTATTTGCAGAAACATTTTTATCAATTGTTCCACCGCTCATTATAAACACAGCGTTTGCAGCATTATAGACGCCACCACCATAGGAAGTATAATTTCCAGCTTCATAAGAACGGTTATTTAAGATATTACCACCTGTCATTTCTATAGTACCACCAGCAACATTATAAATTGCGCCACCGCTGGCACAGGTTCCATTCCAAGCCATTGTTCCACTGTCATAATAAACAAAACAGTTTGTACAATTGTAAAGCGCACCTGCAGAGCCACCGTTATGATAAAAGCCACCTTTTAGCTCTTCTTTTACAGGGGTTACTCCATCAGAATCATAACCTTTATAACCTAGATACAATTTTGCACTTATAGTATTATCTGTAGGATTTCCATTATAAACTCCACCAGCTTCACCACCTCTGTTAGAAGTTGTTTCAAAATCATAATCTGTTGAAGAATCATAAGCATAGGCTTCTATTGTTTTATCACCAATTACTGCAGTTCCATAAATGAAAAGAGTACCTTCGTTTTGAATTGCACCACCGTGACTGTTGCTTCCTGCTCTGTTGTGAATTAAAAGTACTCCATCACCAAGCATTACAGTTGCACCGTTACAAATATGAATACCAGCACCCTTTTCTGAACTTCCAACGCCACCTGTTATTTTCAGATTTGTAATTGTGACAGGAACAGAAGTCTCAATTGTAAGAACTGTACCGTAAGATACTCCATTTACATTTGATGACTGATTTCTATTAAGACTATCCTGTGGTTCGGCAAATTCTGTTTCAATAGGTGTCACACCTGTTAATAAAATAGATTTTGCATAATCTTGTGTAACATCAGCTGGAATTGTATTTGGTCCATAAGTTGCATCTGTTCCAGAAGAACCTTTTGGTACACCTTTTACTTCGCCAATGATCTTAATTGCCCAGTTCATATTTTCATCACCTGTGGCAATAATTTCTTCGCAAGCTTTGTCTATAGTCTTGAAAGGTTTAGCTTCTGTACCATTTCCTGTTGTATCATCACCCGTTCCCGATACATACAACACCGGTGCACGCCATTTTGCATACAAAGTAACATCCCCTGTATATGTAGTACATGAGAATTGAGTGAGGGCATTTCCATTGAACTCTTCATTATCAAACCAGCCGTCGAAGAAGTAGCCTGGTTTTGAGATTTCTGGGAGTGTTACGAGTGATTTTCTTGAGTATCCTGCAGCTATAAGCTGGCCTGAAGCGAATTCACCACCGTCACGATTCCATTCGAGTTTATATGTTGGAGAAAGATCTGTTGTAATTGTCTTTTTAGTAATAAGTCCGTTTGTAATTGTTACATAATAAGCTACGGAGCCCAAATTTAAGGTGCTCTCTGGGCCATCGAAGTTTACTTTTAGATAATAAGTGCCGCTTGGGAGTTTATTGCCTGCACTAGTTTTATCAAAAGTCAAGGTAGTTCTATGTTTTGTTAGAGTAGCGCCAGTTTCATCCGGTTCTTCAAACTCTTCAAAAGCTGCTTCGCTGGCTGTTTTTGATGCTATCATTTTGCTTATGTCATCTGGATCATATAAATATCCAACAACTTTTGCAGCTGTGTTTGACCATTCAATAGTAAGTTCGAGACTTCCGTATTGTTCATCTGATTTTAGGGTAAAGCTTAAGGTGTTTATTTCGCCTTGTATGATTTCTCTTGCTTCTGTGCCAGAAAAAAGATAGTTATTGAGTTTTCCTGCTAAAGTAAATGTCCACTCTCCAGGTTCAATCATAATCTGCTGATTTATAAGTTCAGCATAAGTTTCTGCTGTGAGAAGAGTTTCAGCTTTGCCTTCAGCTGATGTTTTTTTACCTGTGAGTACAAGGTCTGTAAGTTTGCTTGGATCACCCTGGTCAGGACCAAAGTTTGTGTCTTCGTTAATTACATTTTCTGCAGCTCGGCTTAGGCTTGAAGAGCAGATTACAATATATGTTTTTCCGTCCGGGCTCTTTTGATTTTGCTGCGAGGCACTTTCATTTCGTTGAACAAGATTTGAGCAGGAAATGAAGGTAAAGAGCAGGGCTGTTAGTAATATATTTCTTTTCATTTAATTCCCTCCTAGTTGATTTTTATATTTGCCTGATATGAGTAGTATTGTTTTGTTCCGTTTGAAACTTTAGTTCTTATTGCGAGTAATGCTACAGAGTAGTAGCCGGCACCGCTGAACATATCACTAGTTACAGTAAATGATTTTTCATTGCCAGTTTCGCTTCCTTCAAATAACCAGGTGAAGCTCCATGTATAAGCTTCATCTGTAACATCAACTGACGCTGTAAAGGTATAGGAACCATCTTCATATGAATTATCTACAGTAATTGTTTCACCCGCATCAGCCGGAATCTCTACTTCAATTACTTTTCCTGCAACTGTTGTTTTCCATCTGGCATACAAAACTGTATCTTTTGTGATTTTTGTGTTTGTAAAGTTGAATGGAGTTTCAGAAAGAGTTTTTCCTTCATCAGAAGAAGTGTACCAGCCTGTGAAGGTGTACTTAGTATTTTCATCACCTTCTTTTGTAGGCTGTGTTGTTGGTTCTGTAGCCTTATCTCCGTTTGTGACAATCTGGCTTTCAAAGTTTCCGGTTCCACCATTTACATTAAAGCTAACGGTGAACTTTTCTGTGCTGTTCCAGAATGCATAGAGTGTGAGGTTTCCAGTAATTGGGGTATCAAAATCAAATGGTTCATCAGAAATTGTTTCGCCATTGTCAGTTGATGTAT
The DNA here is from genome assembly GCA_946540605.1 of uncultured Treponema sp. GTDB lineage: Bacteria > Spirochaetota > Spirochaetia > Treponematales > Treponemataceae > Treponema_D. Next base: position 8,225 of record CAMNIU010000169.1, on the reverse strand, counting down.
ACCAGCCGCCAAAGGTGTATTCTGCGGTTGCTGTGTTTTCACGTGTAGGGTCGGTTGAAGGTCTTGTGGCCTTTTCACCTTCTGTAATTCGCTGAGTTTCAAATGTTCCTTCTCCACCATTAAGATTGTAAGAAACTTTGTAAATATGAGTTACTGCATAATGCGCAATAATAGTGATGTTGTCAGTAATTTCGGTATTAAAGTCAAAAGCTGTGCCTTTTGATGTGTACCAGCCGTCGAACTGGTATTTTTCATCTTCGGTATCGGTTCTTACAGGATCTGTTTCAGGTCTGCTTACCTTGTTGCCATCGATAACTTTTTCAGTTGCAAAGGCTGATGTAGCTCCGTTGTCTGAATCAAATGTAACAGTGTAAATGTTCTTTTCAGTGTAACGTGCATAGAGTGTAATGTTGCCGGTAATTGGGGTATCAAAATCAAAAGCCTCATCATCAGCAGTAACCCAGCAATCAAAGGAGAATACTTTTTCATCGGTATCAGCTTTAGCAGGATTTGATGCCGGTGCTTTTACCTTGTTGCCATCGATAACTTTTTCAGTTGCAAAGGCTGATTCTGCACCATTGGTTGAATTAAAAGTAACTGTGTAAATATTCTTTTCACTGAAATGTGCATAAAGGGTAATGTTGCTGGTAATTGGGGTATCAAAATCAAAAGCCTCATCATCAGCAGTAACCCAGCAATCAAAGGTGTAGATTTTTTCAGCTGTATCAGCTTTAGTAGGATTTGATGCAGGTGCCTTTACCTTGTTGCCCTCGATAACTTTATCTGTTGCAAAGGCAGAAGCAGCTTCGGTGTCTGTATAAAAAGTAACAGTGTAAATATTCTTTTCACTGAAATGTGCATAGAGTGTAATGTTGCCGGTAACTGGAGTGTCAAAATCGAATGTTTCATTATCAGCTGTAGCCCAATAATCAAAGGTGTAGATCGTTTCTGCAGTTTCGGCCTTAGTAGGATTTGTTTCAGGTGCGCTTACTTTGTTACCTTCGAGAACTCGTGCTGTATCAAAGTCTTCATCAGCATCAATATCTGATTTGAAGGTAACAGTAAACCATTGTTTTGTTATCCATTTTGCGTAAAGAGTTATGCTTTCTTCAATTGGAGTATTAAAATCAAATGGTGTTTCGGAAAGTGTTTTTCCTTCATCATCTGATGTATACCAGCCTGTAAACTCATAGACGCAATCTTCTGTTCCTTCTTTTGTTGGCTCTGTTTCTGGTTCTGTTGCTGTTTCACCGCTTACAATGCGCTGTGTTTCAAAATCACCAGTACCACCATTTAAATTAAAACTTACGCTGTAAAGCTTTTTGAGTGTGAGAGATATATTATTCTCTCCCGATTTTATTTTGATTGTATCAGATTTACCAGTATATGTATAAATCTTTTCATCACTGGCAGAATCTTTTTTGTAGACATTTGCTTCAATGTAAACTGTAGCATTTAGTTTGATTTGATCAAATATTGCAGTTGCTTCTGTTGCATCTGGCGGTAAAGGAATTGTCTGTGTTTGTGAATAATCGCCTTTTAATGAAACATCAACGTAAAGTGTTTCTGATCCGGAATCAGCGTTTCGTGCAGCTGAGCGGGATAGTGTCAGCTTGACGGAACCGGAATTATCCGGTGAATTGAATAACGAACAGGATGCTAAAAAACATAAAAGTAAAGCAGCTGTTGAAACAAAAAAAGTTTTTTTGAACATAACTTTTCCCCCGATAAAAAAATGACATAATATTTTAACATACAAAACCATATTTGTCGTTAAAAAATCGTTGAAGGGGAGTTATGCAGAAAGGAAAACTGGATTTTTATTTTTTTCCTAAAACTGTAAAGTCCTGTGCTTCGTTGCAGAAAATTATTCCGCTTCCGGCTTCTGCAAAGCAGGGGAGTGCGGTTATTGCTTCTACTATAGCTGATTTTTTTTCGGCTGGGACGAGGATCATAAGCATTTCTTTTTCCGGAACAATCTTCATTCCAAAAAATGCAGCGTCACCTTCTTTTGCAGTTCCTCGTGCGCCAATTATTGTGCCGCCACCGGCTCCGGCTTTGCGTGCTGCTGCCATTGCATCTTCTGCGTAGCCTTTGTTTACAATTACGTTTATCATCTGATAGTTATTTTCTGCTTTCATAGTTTCTTCTCCTTCTGATTTTTCTGATACATCTGATTCGGCCAGGTGTCCTGCGCGGATAAAGCCTGGAGTGTCTAGTGTAAACATTACGCCAAAATGCGCTTTCTTTTCTGATGCTTTTATGATTGCGTCGTACACTGCCTGCTTAATGCTGTTTTTTATAATGATGTATACAATGTCTTTTGATGTATCGCCCAAGCCAAGTAACTGGAGTACTCCGTTTGAAGCAGTTCCGCGGCCCATTGCAATTGTGCCTCCGCCTGCGCCAGCGGATTTGGCTGCATCTGCAATTAATTCTCCGCTGTTGTGCGGAACAATTCCGATTAAAAGTTTATAACTCATCAGCAACCTCCTGGGTGGTATGTTTCTTCTGTTTCATCTTAAAAATAATTCCCATAATCTGAATTGCAAGAAGCGGCATCATGGCAACTAAGGCAATTACTCCAAAAGAATCATTGCCGCCTTTTCCACTGGCCGCAGCCCCAAGAGTAAAGGAAAGTACAAATGTAGAAGTGAGTGGACCGGAAGCAACTCCACCTGAGTCAAAGGCAATTCCAGAGAATAGAGAAGGGCAGAAAATCATCAAAAGCATTGCAATTGCATAGCCCGGAATCAAGATGTATTTGAGGTTGAAGCCTGTAACGGCTCGCCACATAGAAAGTCCGATTGCAATTGCGGTTCCAACCGAAAGGAAAATCAAAAGTACCTTGCGCTTAATTGTGCCCCCGCTAACGTGTTCTACCTGCTCGCTCAAAACCCATACAGCCGGCTCTGCACAAACAATGATTGCACCAAGCACAAGTCCTGTTCCAATCAAAAGAAGGTACCAGGCACTTCCGCGGCTGACAGCGAGTGAACCAAGTTTTTCGCCAAGGGCTGCTCCTGCCTGGGAAAATCCGCCGTTTACTCCAATCAAAAAAATAGTAAGACCAATGAAGGCATAGATAAAACCAATTATGATTCTTATAACCTGACGTTTAGTCATTTTTAATAGAAGAATCTGAAAGATGATGAAGAGGGCAAATAGTGGTGCAATAGAAATTAAAGCCTCGTGGAAAACATGACCTGCTGCTTGGCCGAAGCTGCCGAATATTCTTGAGAACACGGATATTTGTGGCAAGTTTGCTTCAGCAAAGTTGGCAATGTTGCTAAGTGACTGACTTTCAATAAGCTCAACCGCCGTATTTATTGAGGCCTCAGAACTTATGGTGGCTGAGGCTGTCGAAACCACCTGAGACCTAATCAAAATTGCATAAATCAAAACCGCCATTACCGGGCCAATTGAGCAGACTCCAGTAAGTCCAAAGCTGTTGTCGTTATCATCACGAACAGAAGAAACTCCAAGCCCCAGTGCCATAATAAATGGAACTGTCATAGGACCTGTGGTTGCCCCGCCTGAATCAAAAGCAATTCCTATAAAGCTGTCTGGCGTAAAAAAGCTGACTGCAAAAAGCAGGACGTATGCAAGAAAGAATGTCCACTTAATAGAAAGGTTCAGTACGGTGCGCAAAAGTCCCAGCATTATAAAAAGGCCGACACCAGCTGCAATTACAAATGTGATGGCAATTTTGCTGACGAAAGGAAAAACTCCCCTTACCTGGTCGCCAAATACCTGAATATCTGGTTCTGCGGCAGTAACAATAAAGCCGATTATAAAGGCAACAAGGAGCAGTAGGACCAGGGAACGTTTTTTTGTGAGTTCAGCACCACAGCGTTCGCCCATCGGCTGAATACCCAAATCAACGCCAAGCAGAAAAATTGTAAGTCCTATAATGAGCAAAAGCCCGCCAATCACAAAGCGAGCGAGCAGATATTTATCGAGAGGAACAAATGTAAAACCAAGAAACAGCACGATTGCCATAACCGGCAGAACCGAAACTGCTGTTTCCTTTAATTTTGATAGTATATTCATTTATTATATAAAAGCGTTCCAGCCTTTTGCTTTAATGCCATCGCACCACTGCTTAGCGTAATGCTTGCAGCCTTCCAAATCGTGGTCGCGGTAATTTCCGCACTCAGCTTCGGTAGTAGCAGGAACCGGCTTGTCCCAGACAGCGACCTTCTCCAGCACATTCATCAAATGACCGGCAATCTCCTCTTCTGAGTGTTCGCCCCAAACAGTAAAATAGAAACCAGTGCGGCAACCCATTGGAGACAGGTCTATAACGCCTTCCATTTCGTCGCGGATATATTCAGCCATAAGATGCTCAAGCGTGTGGATGGCACCAGTTGGCATAAACTCTTTATTTGGCTGGCAGAAGCGGATATCAAACTTAGTTACAACGTCGCCTTTTGGTCCAACCTTTTTTGCAGCAAGGCGAACAAATGGTGCAGTTACCTTAGTATGATCAAGATTAAATGAATCAACGTTATATTTCTTTTCCATTATAAAGTCTCCTTTTGTTATATTTCTTTAATAACCTCAAGCAGAAATGTACTGCTCAATCGAGAAGCTGTTTCTTCTGAATAAGTTTCTTTTACCGAATCATCAGCAGTGTCCGACATACAGCGGATAATTACAAAAGGCACATTGTTTGCAAAACAGGTATGTGCAATTGCGCAGCCTTCCATTTCAACACACTGAGGGTGGAAAGCATTTATTATAGAAGTTTTCTTTTCGTTTCCGGAAATAAACTGATCACCTGAAGCAATTCGTCCTTTTACAATCTTAAGTTTCTTAGAAAAATCAGTGTGTTCAAAAGCAGAAAGAGCAGCATTCAAGAGTGATGAATCAGCCAAAAATGTTTCCGGCATTCCTGGAACCTGACCTGCCTTGTAACCAAAGAACTGAACATCAAAATCATGATATACAGCTTCAGTAGAAACAACAAAATCATAAATTGAAAGCCCTTCGCCTACAGCACCTGCAATTCCAGTATTGATGATTTTTGAAACTTTAAAAGTCAAAATCAAAAGCTGGGTACACAAAGCAGCATTTACCTTACCGATTCCACATTTTACAATTACAACATCCTTATTAAAAAGTTTGCCCTTGTAAAAAGTAAGATTGTTTATGTTGATTTTTTCTTTTGCTGACATTCTTGTAAAAAGAGTATCAACTTCACTGTCCATTGCTCCAATAATTCCAATCATTTTTTCATAGCCTCTTTTTCTGCAGCCTTATCGCGTTTTGCATAATGGCCAAGTACTTCGTTCGAAAGTTTATCTTCAAGATGAAATTTTTCAATAACGAAACGTGCGCATCTCTTATAAATCACAAAGCCAAGAAAAAGTCCGCCGATAAAGCTTACAATAGTTGAATACTGAAAAATTGTTTTTGCAGCTTCTTCCGGGAGCTTAAAAGCCTTAAAAATTAAGAAAGAGAATAAAACAAAAAGTCCAATTATTACCAGAAGAGTTTCTACAATTTCAAAGACACTTCCAAAAAACAAAAAGAGCCTTGAATTGCGCGATTTATTTCGACGTTCAATTTCGCGTTTTTTAAGTTCTTCTCTCTCTGCGTTGTCTGCTTCTGTCATATCCATATTAAGCCTCCTCTGAGCTTGTGTCCTTTGCCTGTTTTGATTCTTTCACCGATGCTACTATAAACGAAATTACAAGCAAAAGTCCGCATACTACAACTGCAGAATCTGCTACGTTAAAAGTTGGCCAGCGTTCAAGTCCAAAAAGACCGTAAAATTTTACATCAATAAAATCTACTACACCTTCTGCACGGAAAAAACGGTCAATTAAGTTTCCAAGTCCACCACCAACAATTCCCATAATTGCCCAGCGCTGAAGCTTTGTCCAGGTATTGTTGCGGAAGTAAATTGCAACAACAATTCCAATTACGATAAGAGGAATCAGGGAAAATAAAAATCGGCGGGCTGTTTCAGACCAGCTTGCACCAACGCTAAAAGCAACACCAGTATTTGCAACATGAATGATTCTGATAAAATCACCAAAAAAATTAGTTCCGATTGTATAAAGCGGAATGTGGCGGACAACCAGCATCTTAGTAATCTGGTCCAGAACAATTACAACAACTGCCAGTGTAATAGGCAGAATTTTTGATTTTAATTCTTTATTCATAATAAAAATATACTTATAAATCTGTCGGCAGGTCAATAAATAACGTGCTCAGACCCAACTCCTTTTCAACTTTTTCTTTAAGAAGGGAAACACCCATTGTTTCAGTTCCATAATGGCCGCCGGCAATAACGTTTATTCCGCATTCTTCTGCAAAATGATACTGCTCGTGCTGGAACTCACCGGTAATGTAGCAGTCCAGACCAAGTTCAACAGCCTGTTCAACATCTTCACTTGCACCACCGGAAATAATTCCAACAGTGCGAATCTTAGATTTTCCAAATGCAAGAGTCCGGCACTCAGTTTTTGTAATTTTAGAAAGCGCTGCTGCGAGTTCTTCTGGAGTTGCGGCTTCTTTAAGTTCTCCCGCAGCTCCAATCGGCATTCCGCGCCAGTAACCAAATGCCTCAACCTTTTTAAGCCCAAGAGTCGCAGCCAGCCCGAAGTTATTACCATAAGGGTTATTCGCATCCAGCGGAATGTGGTAAGCAATCAAAGCCAGGTCATTTTTAATAAAGCTGGCCGCCCGCTTATAAAAATTTCCCGTCAAAGTCTGACAATGCCCCCAGAAAAGTCCGTGGTGCACAACCAATACCTGAGCTCCAGCTTCGCTGGCAGCACGTGCAGTTGCCTCGCAGGCATCAACGGCAAAGGCAACCTTAGTCACTGGCAAACTGTCCGGCGCAGAGTTTTGAATCTGAATTCCGTTAAGCGAAGGGTCACCCGGAAAATCTTCTTTTTTCAAAAAAGCATTAAACCATGCATCAAGTTCATTCAATGTCATTGGTAGCCTCCCCATTGTCGTATTGGTCTGGTACGTTGTCATTCTGTTCTTCCGCATTGTCATGCTGAACTTGTTTCAGCATCTCTTCAGTCTCATCTGCAAGCAGTTTAGGAGTAGCCCGGCTCATATCCCGAGAAAGCCCCATAGTCAAAGCAAGAAGCGGATCCGTCTGTTCAATACAGCCATAGCCCGCAGATTTATACATATTAATAGAAGAAAGTTTCAAAACGCCGGCAACCAGGTCAGGATTCTTTTTCATAAAATCATCAGCAGCAATATCTGCCATAAAGTCAGAAATCAAAAGAATCTTTTTGTCAGCCCCGTAACGTTCACGAAGCATGGGAATAAGAACTTCGTATTCCTGCGAAACGTTGTACGAATAATATTCACGCTGAGCTTCAAAAGCCTTAAGATTCATTCTGCTCTGAATTACCATAACAAGACGGCGCAAAATCTTCTTGTCGGCAAAAGAGTGCAGCCACTGGCCGTCATCAGCAAAAAAATCAGCTGAACAGATTGTAAGACCACGGCTAGCCAGTTCCTGAAGGTAAGGCTTGTAGTTTTCCGTGTCGCCTCGTTTGTCCGGAGTGAGCAGAATAATAAGCCCTTCAGTTTCAGCATGTGTTTCAGGCTCTTCTGAAGTTTTCGATGTATCCGGGCTAAACTCATAAAGAGACATAGTTTTTGAATCAAAAGGGCCAGCTTCTTCAAAACCGGTTCTAAAACTTCCTTTGTAATGAGTGATTTTTTCGGCAACCCCCATAGAACGCGAGTTCTGCTCAATCGGCGCAAAATAAATAGTGCCAGCCAGCGCAATAGCCGAAATCATAATCGTAAAAACAGCCCAAACCTTCATTAGTCCGCTGTAATGGTCAATGTAAAGCCTTTCCACATAGCGGAAAAGCGCGTGAAAGTTCGAAAGCAAAACAAAAAGTGCAATTAAAAGTCCCAGCACAGTAAAAACATCAATTCCCCATGCCAGAATCTGAAGAATCGCCACAATAAAGGTGAACGGCGCCAGTACAACCAGCGGATCCCGCCTCACATGATGCACAAAAAACACGCGCAGATTCGTAATAAAAAGCAGCACAAAAACTAAAAGTTCACCATAGAATTTCATAGAATAAATTATAATGGGAAACACAGATTTTCTCAATTCTCACTTTGCACATGCCTCTTTATATACTTTCAACTTTTGTAATTTCCCATTATAATTCATTCTATGTCATACGAAGTAACAGCGACGAGACGTCGTCCGCAGCAGTTTGGCG
>CAMNIU010000168.1 GCA_946540605.1 uncultured Treponema sp. | reverse complement strand
GCTTACAAAGAAGATAAGCCATACAAGAATTGCAAAAACCGGCACAAGACTATCATCACCAGAATTATCTGTACCTTCACGAACACTTCGAGAAACTGCACTTTCATCACCTGTTGCAATAGCCCCCATATTCATAACGCCTTTTTTGATTCCTGCAGAATAGTTTCCATCTCTGAATTCAGGAATTATTACGTTGCGTAAAATTAAACCGCATTTTGCATCTGTAAGAGAACCTTCAAGTCCGTCTCCTACTTCAATTCGTAAATCGTGTTCAGCGTAGGCAACAATTAAAAGCGCACCGTTATCTTTATCCTTGTCTCCAAGATTCCATTTATCAGCAACCTTAATTCCAAAAGATGCAATATCTTCGCCATCTAATGAAGGCATTGTAAGAACTGCAATCTGAATACCTGTACTCTGCTCTACTCCCGCAAGATATTCTTCTATCTCACGCTCATCACCGTCACGGATTATTTTTGCATAATCGTTTACACGTCCTTTAAGGGCTGGCACATTTGCTGCAAATGCAGGGAACACTGCCAGTAAAAATGCAATCGCAAAAGTTTGGAGAAGTCGTTTCATCTGATTAATTCTATCAAATCTTACCATTCTGCATCCTCCAGAATCACAAGCCCGTCAGGAAGCTCATTTGGATTTTCTTCATGAGGCGGAAAATATTCTGCAAGCAGTTCGCCGCATTTTTCAATTGCAGTAGTGAAAGCTTTAGCTGCTTCACCCTTTCGAAGATTTTCTGCAAGTTCATCTGCAATAAGATTCCACAAATCCTGAGAAATATGCTTTGAAATACCAGAATCAGCTACAATACGAACCTGACGTTCCATATAAGAAACGAAAATCAGAATACCCGAATGTTCCTTAGTGTCATATACTCCGCTTTCAGTAAAATAACGGAAAGCACGGTTTGTAACACAGGTCTTTCGCACAGAGCGGGGAATAACAAGCCTGTCCACAGCCGGAATATTTGCAACATAAAAAGCAAGAATTACAGCCGCAAGACAACTGATTATAAAAAACAGCGGAAGAATCCAGCTTGGCTCATTCTGCCAGTAAAGTCTGTGGTACAAGGCCTGAATCTTATCAGAAAAAGGAAGCATCGCGACTAGTACAAGAGCACCAAAAAAGTCTGCAGCTAGAAGTTCCCAGAAGCAATAGCGTGCACTTTCCGGTGTAACTGCAACTGCAATTTCACCGGTAGTTTTTGCTTCTGCAGTGGCTACAGCTTCTTTAATTGCCTTAAAATCTTCATCACGAAGCTTAAGCTTTTTTATTAAAGTTTTATATTTCATTAGAACTCAACCTTAGGAGCACTCTGGGCTTCTGCACTTGCAGTAAAATATGGGCGGGTCTTAAAGCCACTCATATTAGCAATAATACTTGCAGGGAACTGACGAACTCTCTTATTGTAACCTTTAGCTGTATCATTAAAGCGATTACGTGCTACTGTAATGCGGTTTTCAGTTCCTTCAAGCTGATCCTGCAAAGCAAGGAAGTTCTGGTCAGCCTTAAGTTCAGGATACTGCTCGGTTACCATCAAAAGTCTCTGAAGACTTGCTCCAAGATTATCCTGAATCTGCTGATAGCGGGCAAAAGCTTCCGGATCGTTCAAAACTTCATCACTGATATTGATTTGTCCACCAGCCTTTGAGCGGGCTTCAGAAACCTGAGTAAACACATCGCTTTCATGCTTAGCGTAACCTTTTACGGTAGAAACCAGGTTTGGAATCAAATCAAGGCGGCGCTGATACTGGTTCTGTACCTCAGCCCAGCTTGCAGAAACATCCTCGTCCATCGAAACCAGCGAGTTGTAAGTATTCTTATAGAAAGAAAAAACTCCAAGCACACAAACAAGCACAATAATCAAGGCAATCAGCCCCTTCGAAATCTTTTTCATTATTATCCTCTCAAAAATAAAATTCGTCACCCCAACTTGGTGCGGGGTCTATATATTAAATTTATAAACGAATGGTGATATAGTCAACAAAATTTTATCCCTCACAGAGCACACGGAGGCCACAGAGCTTATAATATATATATTTCCTCCGTGGCCTCTGTGTCCTCTGTGAGGAATTTCTTTTTTTCCCTTGCCCGAAAATCACTTTCATAATAAAATAGAAGAATATATAAACATTTACGCGGCACACAAAATTGCCGTTACGGAGGAAAAATTTAATGAATAATTTCATTTTCTTAGGCCCACCGGGAGCTGGAAAAGGTTCTCTCGCAGTAAAAGTTGCAGAAGACTACAAAATCCCACACATTTCTACAGGTGATATTTTCCGTGCAAATATTAAGGCACAGACTCCACTCGGAGTAAAAGTAAAGGCTATTATTGATTCAGGTTCACTCGTAAGCGATGAACTCACATTCGAACTTGTAAAAGACCGCCTTGCACAGGATGACTGCAAAAACGGATACATTCTTGACGGATTCCCACGCACAATTCCACAGGCAGAAATGCTCGAAAAACTCGTAAACGACGTAAAAGTTGTAAACTTTGAAATCAAAGACGAAATCGTAATCCGCCGTCTTTCTACACGCCGCGTTTGCAAGGCATGTGGAGCTAACTTCAATGTACTTACACTTCCACCAAAAGTTGAAGGTGTTTGCGACAAGTGTGGCGGAGAACTCTATCAGCGCGACGACGACAAGCAGGAATCTATCCTTCACCGCATGGACGTTTACCGCGAGCAGACAGAGCCTCTCATCAACTTCTATAAAGAGAAGGGAAAGATTACTAATCTGGATGCATCAATCGAAACAGATATTTTGCTTGGTGAATTCAAGAAGATTTTTAAATAGATTGCTTCGCCTTCGGCTCGCAATCACACAGTTTCTGTCATTCCCGTGCTTGACACGGGAATCTGCACAACACAAGCAATGTACAGATTGTCCGGTCAAGCCGGACAATGACACAAAAGTTAAATTAAACAATAAACCTTTCCACGTGGCTGTGGATTTTTTCAATTGATTCCATATTACCGGCCGCAGAAGTATCAACCTTATTTACCGTATCCTTCATATTTTCAGTTGCTTCCAGACTTTCCTGAACCGCCAGCACAGTAGATTTTGACGCCTCAACAACCGACTGCATGGACTCGCGCAGCTTATCAGCACTTTCGGTTTCTTCTTCAGCAAGGTCGCGAATAGCATGAATGGCTTCAACCATTTCATCAGCGGCCTGCTTGGTTTCAGAAGCATCCTTATTCTGCTCCATCATGGCATCATAAATATCCTTAACCAGTTTAGCGTTTTCAACAACATTATCGCGGATTCCCTGGAAGGCAGCACCCGCAGAAACAATGGCTTCTACACCCGCCTTGGTCTTTTCCATCATCTCCTTAATCTTAACCTGAATGTCTCGCGCACTTGAAGATGAAGAAGAAGCCAGCGAACGAACCTCATCAGCAACAACGGCAAAGCCTGCACCAAACTCGCCCGCATGGGCCGCCTCAATTGCGGCATTCATGGAAAGAAGATTGGTCTGCGAAGCAATACCCTGAATTACCAGCAAAAGCTTGCGGACCTCTTCAGATACAGTCTGAATCTCCTTCATTGTATTAACCGCGTGTTCAACAGCGGCATTACCAATCTCCGAACGCTCAGAAAGTCCCTGAGAAACAAACTGAGCCTGACGCGCAGTTTCAGCAACTTCAGAAATGCTGTCTGTCATCTTGGAAATGGCCGCAGAAATGCTCTGAACAGATTCCGTCTGCTGGGTAACATGAAGCTTTACAGTATCAATGCTATCAGCAAGAACCATGATATTATCATCAGTTATTTCAACAAGCTCGCTCTGATGCTTACTGTTCTTATCAATATGCTGAAGGGAATGAGATACAACCCCAAGGGCACCGGAAGCATATTTTGCAGATTTTGAAAGCACGCTTGCCGACTCAGTTACAGCCCCGGTTTCTATCTTAAAGTCCTTGATCATGCCGGAAAGTCTTGCAATCAGCTTGTTTATAGAAGAAATCAAAAGACCAAAATCATCAACAACAGTAATATCAATGCGTTCCGTTAAATCACCATTATCTGCAATCTTATTAAGAAGCCTTCTGGTTACCTTAATTCGCTTGGAAAGACCATGTAAAACCGTTAAGAAAGGAACAGCGCCAATCACCATTGAAAGAATAATGCAAAGAGCACCCTTTTTAAAAAAGGCCTCAAGCAAATCACCGGTAAAGGTTCCGTTATGAGATTCCAGCAGAATGCCATAAGGAACGGTCAGCATATTCATTCCCAAAAAATAAAGTGAAATGAAAAAGACAAGACCAATGGAAACCGTAATTCCAAAGGTACGGCCCTTATAGCCAGCAGTAGAAGATATGCCCAGCATCTGGCGCTTTTTAATCAAAAGATAATCTACTACCTTAATTGCCGTGATAGCTGAAATTCCACCGAATGCCATTGCCTGGGCAATTACAAGAAAAACGCGGGAAAAATAATAAACATTGTTTCCATTTGCAATTCCAATCCAGACAATGATAATCTGACCAATAAAAAAGCCGATTACGTTTGCAACAATAATCAGAGTGATAATGCCTTTATAACTTTTTAAACAGACAAGAATTTCTTCTTCGGTAGCCTTTCTATTTTCTGTCTTTATCTGTCTGATTATTCGGTCAAAAGGTCTGGCAATATAATAACCAATTGCAACTGCTACGAACAAAAGAAGAGATGCAACCATAATGTTTGGAAGTGTGCCTCCCCACATAGCGGCAGCATCATTGTAAATAAACTCCAGCGCAAACCATCTCAAAGTCAGTACACTTGCATAAGTGACTGTTAATAAAACTATAACAAATGTCGCAAAAACTGTCATAATACTCTATTATAATATGGAAATTTAATCTTGTAAAAAAATATTGTATAATAATTCTAAATATGGCATAATTTGATAATCATTATCAAATTTCAAACAGGACAAGAATGTCACAACTTGAATGTAAAAACCTTTCCCTTGGATATGGTACAAAAACAATAATCGAAAATCTCTCTTTCAGCGTAAATAAAGGAGATTACCTTTGCATTCTGGGCGAAAACGGTTCGGGTAAAACAACCCTTATGAAAAGCCTGCTCCGCCTGCTAAAACCTCTCTCCGGCAGCATCTCTACAGGCGACGGACTTTTGCCGGATGAGATCAGCTACCTGCCTCAGCAGACTGAAGTTCAGCGGGATTTTCCGGCAAGTGTACGCGAAATTGTTCTTTCGGGCTGTCAGTCCCGCTGCGGAAAACGCCCCTTTTATATAAAAGAAGAAAAACAACTGGCAGCGGCCGCAATGGAAAAACTCGGAATCACACACCTTGCAAAAAAGTGCTACCGCGAGCTCTCGGGTGGACAGCAGCAGAGAACCTTGCTGGCGCGCGCGCTTTGTGCCGCACAGAAAATGCTTTTGCTGGACGAGCCGGTAACGGGACTCGACCCGGCCGCCACAGAAGAAATGTACACCCTTATTCAGCAGCTCAACAAAGACGGAATTACAATCATTATGATTTCGCACGATACAGAAGCTGCCTTAAAATATGCCAGCCATGTTTTACACATTGGCACAAGTGGCAGCAAAACCTTTTTTGGAGACGTAAAGGAATATGATAGAAACATTAATTCAATACTTTAGCTTTCCCTTTGTACGCTATGCCTTTATAGTCGGTGTTTTAATTTCCCTCTGCTCTTCCCTGCTGGGTGTTACCCTTGTACTCAAACGCTTTTCATTTATAGGCGATGGACTTTCACATGTAGCCTTTGGAGGAATCTGCCTTGCAACAGTTTTAGGCACCATCATCAAAATTCCAAATGACATGTACATAGTTTTGCCATTAACCATCATATGCGCCGTTCTTCTTTTGCGCACCGGTAAAAATACAAAGATTCAGGGAGATGCGGCCGTTGCAATGATTTCTGTAGCCTCCCTTGCAATCGGCTATCTTCTGATGAATATTTTTTCAACCTCATCAAATCTTACAGGCGATGTCTGCAGTACACTTTTTGGCTCAACATCAATTCTCACCTTAACTGCAGGCGAAGTATGGCTATGTGCAGGGCTTTCCATTGCAGTAATAATAGCCTTCATTATCTTCTATAATAAAATATTTGCCGTAACCTTTGACGAAAATTTCGCAACCGCAGTCGGAACCCACGCTCAGGCCTACAATCTGGTAATAGCAATCATAATCGCAGTAATCATAGTTCTGGCAATGAACCTTGTTGGCTCCCTTTTGATTTCGGCATTGGTAATATTCCCGGCCCTTTCAGCTATGAGAGTTTTCAAAAGTTTCCGTTCAGTTACAATTTGCTCAGCAGCAGTTTCTGTTATATGTTCAGTTACAGGCCTTTTAATTTCCATTCTTGCCGGCACCCCGGTAGGAAGCACAATTGTAGCTGCAGACCTCGCCGCATTTTTGATATTTACAATCATGGGAGTTTTGATAAAATAAAAGTATGATTTTTTTCAAAAAGATTTGGGCGTTCCGGCAACTTCGTTGCCGTCGGGCTTTAGCTCGTCAGTCCTCGGCCATTCTGGCCTGCGGTCTGCTCGCGACAATCCCTAACGCTTTGCTCTCATGTAGTAAAAAGACAATCGAAGCTTCACCGAGTTCCACACAAACAGCCGCCCAAACACCGGTTGCAAAGGCCAGCCCCGAAACAAAAGCAAATACCTCTTCAAAACCCGACTTCGACCTCACAAAAATGTCCGCCACAATGATTTACTCAACAATCTTCGACATGCTCATAATGCCCGAAGATTACGTAGAAAAAGTAATAAAAGTAAAAGGCTGGTTCGAAACCTACACAAATCCTGAAACTGGCGAACTCTTTTACGCCGTAGTCGTTCCAGATGCCACCGCCTGCTGCCAGCAAGGTCTCGAGTTCATCTGGCCAGGTGACCATCACTACCCCGCCGACTTCCCAAACCCCGGACAGGACGTAACCGTCACCGGCTGCTACAAACTCGTAGACATGGACGGGTTTGCTTATAATTATCTGGAAGCAAGTAACGTTGAATTCTGATTATTAATCTTCAAACCAGTCACCGTCAAAAAAAAATACTAATTCGTTTTAGACGGTAACTATAGTCTTACTTATCAATCTCCCTATTACGACACAGACGGAAGCCATAATTAGAATTTGCAGAATAAGGAACCAAAGTGCCTCTTGATTTTACGCTATAATCCGTATTGATATGACTATCTATAACATAAAGATACGAGCCGGTAGAAGAAGGTTGTCCTGACACAGCAACATACTGAACATATGGATCTGTATAGGAATTATCAGGATGCGAATTATACCAGTCTGATAGCCATTCTCCTGCATTACCGGTCATATCATAAATACCAAGTCTGTTTGGAGACTTAGTACCAAAATCATGCATACGACCACCTGAATTTGACGACATCCAGCCTACAGCTGTTGCTGTACTACTTCCTGAATAAGTATAATTCCAGTCTGCAGCACTTGTACTTCCACCACGGGCAGCAAACTCCCACTGAGCTTCAGTAGGTACATGGTAACCGTTCTTAGTGAAATCATAAGTAGCTTTATTCCAGGTTGTGTTATCAGAAGTTGGTACATCAGAATATTTTATTGTTTTCCAGTAATCGTTTGTATAACTTCCAATTTTATAACAAGGTTCAAGCCCCTGCATTACACTAAACTTATTACAGAATGCCATAACTGCATACCAGTTTACATTTGTCACAGGTAATAAGTTTCCTTGTACAGCACTTGGATTTGCTCCCATTACAGCAGTAAATACAGCCTGAATAACTTCATATTTACCAATAGAATATTCCGTAAGGGTAATAGTTTTGCCAGTTGTGCCTCTGAATGCACCACCGCCTTGATTGCGAGAAATCGATACTGGAGAATTAGATTTTACCACATTAATAAGAGGACTACTAAAATCACCACCATTGATAGTTATATAACTTGTTGAAGTAGAGGTTGTCACGGTACAACTCTTACTTAAGGTCTCTCCTCCCCAGCCAGAATATACATTTTCACCACCATTATACCAACCAGATTTAGAAGAATTTCCAGTATGATAACTTCGTACATTAATTGTATATGATTTACTTCGCTTGTAGTTAGGAATAGTAAAGGTATAATACATTGGAGAACTAGAACTAACTGAAGATGTTGTTGCAACTCCATCGACAAAAATATCAACACTATTCATTGAAGCATTAGGAGTATATTTAATTGTTATCCTTCCCATTCCTGTATCTTGATAAATACTCAAATTAGTAACAGGTGCTGGTGGTGTTGTGAAAGTGAATACACTTGACTCTGCAGAAATCATGTTATCTCTGCCATCTACGAAATCTGTATTGCCCGAAGAGTAATCGTAATTACTTATAACTTTAAAGTCATATTTTGTTCCCGCTGTCAAGTTTGTAAATTCATTCGATGTAGTTCCAATTCCATTAAGCCAACCAGAATCTGACCATGACGAATCAGAAGATTTCTTATAATAAACCTTGAAATAATTTTCCTGTCCAGCGGTTTTATTCCAGCTAACTATCGTATTACCTTCTTTTGCCCTTGCACTAACACCTGTTGGCATAGCAGGATCTGTTACATAATAAATTATACTTGAGGTAGAAGAATTTGTAGATGTGCCATACCAAGAGGTTGCATAGAAATCATATTTTACACCTGGAGTAAGTCCACTAATTGTATAATCATACTCTCCGGAAGAAGAGTTTCCTGTGTATTTTGATGCATATGTAGAATCAGAATGTTTCTTATAATAAACATATGTTCCACCATTAGCATATCCTTGACGCAACCTAACAGTAATAGAAGTTTCAGTTTGGCTCTTTACAGATAATGCTGGAGCATAAGTCTTTGTATAACAACTTGTTTTTTCTATTGATTGCGAAGTAAATGAAGTCTTATATGTTTCAACTTTAAAGTTATATGTATTTGCAGCCGAAAGACTTGAAATCGAAGCAGATGTAGCAGTATTACTAACTGTTACAGCAGGTGTACTTGGATAACTAGAATCTGTTGAAAGCTTTTTATAAATCTTAATACCATCATAACTTCCACTTGGTTTTGTCCAAGACAAAGTAATCGAAGTTTCAGCTGCCGTATAACTTATACTTGACGCAGTAGCAAGATTTGTACTTGCATCTTTTCCACCAGCATTATTCTGTGCACCGGATGCATCTGAAGTCTTAACATAGAATGTATAAAGAGTACCACCATCCAGATTATTAACAGTATAAGTTGTAGTAGTCTTTCCAGACCATGAAGATACTAATTCCTGACTTCCTCCAGACTTCTTTTTATAAATATATGTATTAACCCAATAATCAGTATTAGAAGGATTTGTCCATGTTAATTTTATAGAACTTGAACTAAGAACAGTTGCGGTAAGATTAGATACACAAGCGGCCATTGTTCGAGCAGAACCATAATTTACGCTTGCCGTTTTCTCAGTATCATTAAAAGTTTTATAAGAAGTAATTGTATATGAGTACAACTTATTTGAAATCAAAGATGTATCACGATAATAATTTGAAGGACTACTACCATATGAAGACATTTGAGACGATGTAATGGTCTTTATAAGAGTACCGTCTCTATATATCCTGATTCCATCATAATTATCTGGAACACTCCAGTACATTCTTATGGTTGTTGAGTTTTCTCCATAGAAACTACCTTTTACTACCGGGTTTATATCAGTTATACAACTCTTTATATCCGAATCTGTATACAGTGAACTGCTGATATAAGAGCGAACCTTATAGTAATATTGAGTTGCACTTGAACGACCAGTAAACGTATACGAAGTTTTATCTGTTACATCAATAGCGGTTGCTGATGAAAGGCCTTCTGATGTAGCTGATTCATAAAGGTAAAGTTTTGTATATGTACCAGCAGGTTTAGTCCAAGAAACCTGAGTTTCTGATGAAGAGTTTGCCGTTACAGTAAAGTTTGTTACAACATTAGGATAAAGTTGAACTGAAGAGGTTGAGGTTCCTCCCATATAAACTTCAGTACTCTTCAAGTTATTAGATTTGGCAATAATCTTTGCATTATATGATGTACCAGCCGCAAGACTAGTAATAGTATAACTTGTAACAGACTTATTTGTATCGGTAATAGTTTTTTCAGTCCAAGTTGAATCAGATATTTTTTTGTATGAAACTACATAAGAAGAATAATTGCCCGCAGGTTTATTCCATGTAAGAGTAATACTGTTTGAATCTCGTGTATAATTAAGATTTGTTACTGGAACTGGTGAAGTTGAATAAGGCCCCCAAATAGAAGATTCAACACAGTTATCTTCTGTTTCATACCACGCAATTACCTTTGAGTAATATAAGGTTCCAGGTGTAAGCTCTGTAAATGTTTTAGTTGTAGTACCAGATGAATTAGTAGTTATTTGTGATTTTTCAAGAGTATCAGTCTTAGTTGTTGTTGTATTGCTTGGGAAGCTTGAATCTGAAGAACAAACAAATTTAATTCCTGTATAGTCTCCACTTGAAGGAGGCATATAAGTTATAGAACCCTTATTTGTATAAGCATTAAATGAAGCACTAGTGATTCGTACGGCAGCTGGTGTAGTGATAAATGTTGGATATTCACTTCCACTCTTGAAAGGAATACTATACTTACCGCTATTTACATCATAAGAACAAACTTCAAATTCATATTTAGTACCATTAGCAAGGCTAGAGATTGTCCTACCACCACTTATATCCGAACTGCCAACATTAATTGTATATCTCCAGTCTTCTGTACCCTTCTCACGATATCTTATTCGTATATTCGAATAAGTAGCTCCGCTAGGCTTAGTTCCAGAAATTGTTACAGACGTTCCATGAGCTGTAGACAAAACAACGTTTGTTGGTGTTGCAGGTCTCGTATAGAAGGTTGGAGTATACGTATATGTATTGTTAGCATAATCTTTCCAGGTAAACTTGAAATCATAACGTTTTCCCTGTTCTGGAGTTGATATACTATATGATCTTTTTCCAGATTCATTCTCAATATTCGTTAAAGTATTATAGCTACCAGAACCAATCTTATATTCTACTTTTGTTTCTTTTAAATCATTATATGACGATTCATTCCAAGCCAATGTAAATGCAGAACTATCAGTTGCTTCCGTAAAGATAACAGGTGTACTAACATTCTCAAATGGAGCTGTTTTATCATATGCAAAATAGTAATAATTTTTCTCTCCTTCAGCCCCATCTTCTGGCCATGCACTCTCGTTTCCACTCTGATCCTTAAATATTAATCGGAGTCCATAAATACCATCACTCAAATCGGTAAGAGGAATATTACCATTAAATGCAGCGTTTCCTGCAGTTGTATTATTAATTTGATAGTCTACAACATAGTTTATTGCCTGTGATAAAGAACTTATATTTTTATAGTTTCCATCATATAATCGTTCACAAGAAATTATAAAGTTCGAAAATAAACCACTTCCAACAGTACCACCAGTTTCTTTATCAGAAATACTTAAATTTAATGTTACATTAGGATTTTTCGGTAAATATTTTAGAGAATTAAAGCCTGCCGCATTATGAGTAACAGTTGGCTCAGTCAGAACATCGGTTTGATAATTACCTATAGTTAATGAAATACTATCTACAGTTGGTGGATTTGAATCGAAACCTGCATTTGTTCGGTAAATCCATCTCTTATAGCCGCTCATAGAAACAACTTTTGAATCTTCTTTGTAGAAAAATCCGTCTCCAACCTCACCGTCAATTTTTCCTACATTCACCAGAATCTGTTTGTAATCAAGAGAGGTATCCTCTTCAAGCTTGGCTCTATCAATAACAATAGTAAGAGTTCTTGGGTTATCAAAAACAGGTTCACTATAGTAATATGTTAAAACATCACCATTGCTATTATTTTTTATAGAAATATTTTTATAGTAAGTCTTTCCTGTCGTAGTCGTATAGCCATAAAATTTTCCAGGCTTAGCATTAGATTGTAATGGAGTTCCTAACAAATTTACTTGATTTAGCTCGCTATCAGTATAATAAATAGAATCCTCGTCCATATCATGATCAAAAAGAACTTGAATTGTTGAATCCTTTCTTAAGAGTGTTGCTCCGGACGGAGTATAGTCAAGAATCTGCGGGCGCTCTGCAACAATAGGTTTTATTGCAAGTTGAATACCACTGTCTGAGGCAGGAACGGCATTCAGAATATAAGATGTACTTTCATAACCTTCATTCACAATCTTTATATAATTGTCATTATCAATTACAGTACCATTAGCTTTATTATAAATCTGCCATTTTATGAATTCATAAGCCGAATCTGGACTGAAACTGATAACATTTGAATCCCCCTGTTTTGTTTCAGCATATTTTACCTGAATACCATTCTGAGTATCGAGTAATGCATTATTTGAAGATATTTTTCCGTTGTTTTCTTCAAAATATACTTTTCCAACAGGTATTTTTTCAACTTTCGGAGTAATTTCAATTGTACCACTAATATAATCATTTATATTAACAGTTACCTGTGCAGTTCCTTCTTTGTCATTTCCTGCAACATAACCATAAATAGAATCATCTTCATAATTCAACGAAATATTCAAATCAAAAAGCATTTCATTTGTCAGTCCTTCTGGTCCATAAATCTTCGAACTAACAGCTCCTGAGTCATCTGTATAATTGTGTTTGAATTCCCAGCCTTTAAACGCATAATCATTTGACATTTTAAACTTCATTACAAATGATTTTTCAATACTGTATTCGAGTTTCTGACCATCTCTTGTTACATCATCAACTACAATACTTCTTTGTTTGTCGTCTTCAAAAGCATGGAATAAAAATTCGGTTTTATTTTTACTTTCTGAATTAATTTTATATGAATATGTAACCTCTGATTCAAGCCCAACCTTTACATCTTCTGAAGGTTCATAATATACTTCATCAAGTGGAATCGTAACTGAAATTGTATTAATACCATTTATTATAGGTAAAAGTGCTTTTGTTTTTATTAAAAGAGTCTTTCCATTGAGTTCAGCTGCTTCAAAATAATCATTATAAGTTTTTTCAGAAGGCATTCCTGGAACATTTATCGTAATTTTATCTGCACAGACTTCTGAAATAGGTTTATTAAATGTAAGCAGAATATCACTATCTCTTTCATAAGAGATGTCATCTTTGTTATTAAAATCAACAGTTAAATATTCATAATACAGTGGCTTAATTGAAATCTCGCCAGGTGTATATTTCTGTAAAGTTAATAACAATAGTGCAGTTCGTGAACTACTGTCATAACCATCTGAATCTTCTCCTTCACTATCTTTTATAATTATTCCCAATTCATTCAAATCAGATTGTGAAAAAACTGTTTCTCCTATTTTATATTCCCAACCATAGAAATAATAACCTTCATCAAGTTTGTAACTTATTTCAAAGGCACTTCCAATATCATAATCCTTAGTTAAATCGGTAACTTTTACATTTTGAACTTTAAGGCTTCCCTTATTTTCTTCATTCGAATATCTTATTTTCACCGTTTTTGAAGTTGCTGAATTTATTGAATACGAATAAGATACGGTATTTTCAAGAGAAATTTTTACTTCTGACGAAGGTTCATAATAAACTTCCGACTTCGGTATTGTAACTACAATTGTATTTGTTCCATCTAATAATAATGGTAAAAGTTTTATTGAATCAAAAGTTATCGTCTTATTATCATTAGTTAGTTTAGGCTCATCAAAGTAATCTTTATAATTTTGTCCCTGAATTGTAATATCAATATTATCAATTCCTGTTACAGGTTTATTAAATGTAAGTTGTATGCTGCTGTCTCTTTTATATATCTGGTTTGCCTTATTATTAAAATCTTCAATTTTTAAGTATTCATAATATACAGGCTTTATTAATATTTCACTTTCAAATGCTTTTTCTATTATAATCTGTGCTTGAGCAATATTATTTGTTTTACTATACCCTCTCTCATCACTGTCCTCATCAAGGGCATATTTGATATTTATTCCAGCTTCTTTTAGTAACTCTTCTGAAACGGATTGTTCATCACATTCATATTCCCATCCGTAGAAATAATAACCTGCTTTTGGCTTAAAACTGAATAAAAATGTACTTCCAATGTCATACTCTTTAGACTGGCCACCTGAAACTGTAACATTCTGAACCTTGAAGACACCTTTATCTTCTACGTCAGGATAATTGATTTTGACTTTTTTCGAAGTTTGTGAATTGATTTTATATGAATAATTTAATGGGTCTGCAAGTCCAACTTTTACCTTTTCACCGTTTGGTGTCGTTTCCTCATAATATAAGTCCTCTGCAGCTGCTGTTATAGTAATTGTATTAGTTCCATCAGTTGAGAGAGGAATAAGCTCATTTATATTATCTCTTTTTGCCTCAATCGTAATACAATCTCTATTTTGATTTAGAACAGCAATATTAAAATAATTAGCAGAAGTTTTTCCTTCTTCTATAAGTGGAATTTTTATTTTTATTTTATCTTTACACTCTGTAACAAGAGCTTTGTTAAAAGAAAGTTCTATATTGCTGTCTCTATCATAAATCTCATCTGCATCTGCCTTATTAAAGCTTTTTACTTTTAAATTCTCAAAACAAATAGGAGTAATTGAAATAATATCTTCTGTATATTCATCTATATGAATAGCTAGTTGTGCAAGTCGAGAAGCCTTATCATAACCTTTTTCATCTGCTTCGTCGTCATAAGAAAGTTTTAATCCATAATTCTCTAAATCAGTCTTTAAAATACTAACTGTTTTTGGTTTTCCATTTTCATCTTTAAATGTTCTACTAAAAGACCAATCATAGAAGTAAAAACCTTCGGCAACTTTCAAACTAAAAACTAAATCACTTCCTACGGCATAAAACTCATTCTGTCTTTCTTGTGAAAGAGTTTGGTTATCCACCTTAAATACACCATAATCTTCAGCCCCTTTCACAAATTCAATATTTACTGGATCATAAATTTCAGGAACAACCGTAACCAATTCTTCCATATAGTTATCGATTGTAATTGTTACAAGAATCAGCCTGTCTGTGGATTCTTCTTCAGAAATTGAGAGTTTCAAAGCATCATTTGAAAACTCATCTCCATTTGAATCAACAAATTTCCATTGCTTGAATGTATAACCTTCTGGTATTTGATAGCGCAGAGAAATAGTATCACCAACACTGTAACCGTGTTCCTTATTATCTACTTGATCTCCATTAACCTTTAAAATACCAATAGGAGTTTCATTTTTTTGTTTAACATCATATTTGAGCTTTGTTTGTGCAGATGTTTGTTTTCCAATATAAAATGTTTTAGCGATATCTGCATCCAAATAAACTTTTATCGGATTCAAATACTGCTCATTTATATACCAAATCTTTTCTTTTGGTATTCGAACAGAAATCATTCTCTGACCGTTGGTTGTAACTGGAATATATCCAAAAGAAGTATCTGCACGGAATATAATTTTCTTTCCACTTATTTCAGGATTCTTAAAGTATGTCGAAGAAGAAAGTCCTGGTTCTATATTCTGAATCGCAATATATTCGTTGGCATCAGGAATAATTTCAGAATTGTCAACTAGAGAACCTGTAGATAAGTTTTGACTAAAATTAAAAATAATTGAGCTATCACGTGGATAGATTTCACCACCATCCAAATCAAAAGTATAAGTAAGACGAGGTGGACAAACCGGTTGAATAATAATTACAGAGGATGGAGCTTTTTTGAAAGTTACTTTTGTTTCAAGACTTTCTACATCTTCAAACGAAACATAATCTGCGGCACTCTCGCCCGATTGAAACTTTGCTTCCCATTTTATGAACTTACATGAGTCTTCCGGCTCAAAACGAATTGGGAATACGTCGGTTACTTTCTTCTCAATTTCTCCACCTGCTGGAGTTTTTACAATACCAGTTCCCTTTAATGCTTCAACATTAATGGTATACGACGGCGCATTATTGTATTCAATAGTCTTTGCAATTTCTTCCTTTACGTCTTCGCCTTGAAGGAAATTTTCGCAGGAAATAATTGAAAACAGGCCTGTGATTAAAATAAAAGAATATGCGAAGAATTTAAGGGGTGATTTAAAAGAACGATTATTATTCATAAGAATGTAACTCCTTACGAGGGCTTTTTTTTCTCTCTCTTACATTTTTAAATATGAATAAAATCATTTAATTGTAACCTATATATATAACTCCGGTCAAGTTATTTTAACTTTAATTAACTTTAATCTTCGAATCAGTTTCAACAGATGCGAATGAAATATCCAAAATATATTCTCATAAAGTCTATTTTTTACTATAATATACAAATATTATTCAAAAAGGGGTGTGTAATATGCACCCGAAACAATTGTGAGGTAGCAACAATGAGTAAGTATCCATTTGAATCAATCGAGCCAAAATGGCAGAAGTATTGGGACGAACACAAAACTTTTAAGGTAACTGAGGATGAAAAGTTCCCTGCTGACAAGCGCATGTATGTATTGGACATGTTCCCTTATCCAAGTGCGGCCGGCCTACATGTAGGACATCCGGAAGGCTACACTGCAACAGATATTTACTGCCGCTACCTACGCATGAATGGATATAACGTACTCCATCCTATGGGATACGACGCTTTCGGTCTTCCTGCAGAAAACTATGCAATTAAGACTGGAACTCATCCAAAGACAACAACTAACGCAAACATAGAACACTTTACACAGCAGATTAAGTCGCTCGGCTTCAGCTACGACTGGGACCGCTGTGTTTCTACTTGTGAGCCTGACTATTATAAATGGACACAGTGGATTTTCCTCCAGCTCTACAAGAGGGGCTTGGCATACGAAGCACAGACTCCAATCAACTGGTGTCCTTCTTGTATGACTGGTCTTGCTAACGAGGAAGTAAAAGACGGAAAGTGCGACCGCTGTGGTGCAGAAGTAACTCACAAAACAATCCGCCAGTGGATTTTGAAGATTACTGATTATGCAGACCGCCTGGACGCAGACCTGGAAGGTCTTGACTGGCCTGAAAGCGTAAAGGCTATGCAGCACAACTGGATTGGAAAATCAACTGGTGCCGAAGTTACCTTTACAGTAGCAGACAAGGACGGAAAGCCAACTGATAACAAGCTCACCGTTTACACTACCCGCTGCGATACTTTGTTCGGAGCTACTTACATGGTAGTTTCGCCAGAGCATAAAATCATTCCGGAAATCACAACTGCTGAACAGGCAGAAGCTGTAAAGGCTTATCAGGAAGCAGCTGCTAAAAAGTCTGACCTTGAACGTACAGACCTTGCAAAGGACAAGACCGGTGTATTCAGCGGAAGCTATGCAATTAACCCTGTAAACGGCAAACTCATTCCAATCTGGATTGCAGACTATGTTTTGATTTCATATGGTACCGGTGCAATTATGGCCGTTCCTGCTCACGATGACCGCGACTGGGAATTCGCCAAGAAATTCAACCTGCCAATCATCGAAGTTTTGAAATCTGAAGTTGACGTACAGAAACAGGCATGGACTCAGGACGGAATCCACGTAAACTCAGACTTCCTCGACGGTCTTAACAAGGCAGACGCAATTGCAAAAATGCTTGAATTCCTTGAAGAAAAGAAAATCGGCCGCAAGGCTATCAATTATAAACTCCGCGACTGGGTTTACAGCCGCCAGCGCTACTGGGGTGAACCGATTCCTCTGGTACACTGTCCTGACTGTGGAACAGTTCCTGTTCCGGAAGAAGAACTCCCATTAAAGCTTCCTGAGGTTAAGTCATATCAGCCTACAGGAACCGGTGAGTCTCCTCTTGCCGCAATTGATGAATGGGTAAACTGCAAGTGTCCAAAGTGCGGTAAGCCTGCTAAGCGCGAAACAAACACAATGCCTCAGTGGGGTGGAAGCTGCTGGTACTATCTGCGCTACCTTGACCCACACAACGACAAGCAATTCTGCGCACCTGAGAAAGAAAAATACTGGATGCCTGTAGACCTCTACATTGGTGGTGCTGAGCATGCTGTATTGCATTTGCTCTATGCCCGATTCTGGCACAAGGTGCTTTATGATATTGGAGTTGTTTCGACAAAAGAGCCATTCCAGCGCCTTGTAAACCAGGGTATGATTACTTCATTTGCCTTCCAAAGAAAGAACAAGACCCTGGTTCCAGTTGATGAAGTTGAACAGCGCGATGACGGAAAATACTACGAAAAGGCAACAGGCGAAGAGCTTGAGCAGATTGTTGCAAAGATGTCTAAGTCGCTCAAGAACGTAGTAAATCCTGATGATGAAATTAAGGCTTACGGTGCAGACTCGGTACGTATGTACGAAATGTTTATGGGACCTCTTACAATGTCTAAGCCATGGGCAACTCAGGGAATCGTTGGTATTCACCGCTTCCTAGAAAAAGTATGGTCAGTTTCAGAAAAGCCAATGTCTGATATCGATATCACAGGCAAGCTCGAAGACAAGGCTTTGATTTCTGCACGCAAGACTTTTGCTCAGACAATCAAAAAGGTAACTGATGATACAGCTACTTTGAACTTCAACACAGCAATCAGCCAGATGATGATTTTCATCAACGAACTCTCAAAGCTTCCAGAAGTTCCAAAGGCAATGTGGAGCGACTTCGTAAAGGTACTCTCACCTTACGCTCCTCACCTCGGCGAAGAGCTCTGGGAAAAACTTGGCAATAAAGAGACTATCGCTTACGTGGCTTGGCCAAAGATCAACGAAGACTTTGCTAAGGATGATGTAAAGACAATCGTTGTAATGGTTAATGGTAAAAAGCGTGATACTTTCGAAGCAGCACCAGGCAGCTCAGACGACAGTCTTAAAGAAATTGCATTCGCCCGCGACGGTGTAAAGAAATTTACAGACGGTCACGAAATTGTAAAGTGCATTGTTGTTAAGGATAAATTGGTAAATATTGTAGTAAAGTAATTTATTAAAATATTCCTCACAGAGACAAAGAGGACACAGAGCTTATTATTTTGGATAATAAAACTCTGTGTCCTCTTTTGCTCTGTGAGAGACTCTGTTCCAGATATTCGGTTAATTAACCTCTGTCACCGAGTTTATTATATTAAACAAAGTCTTAAATCCAGTCGCCGAAATTGCTTTTTCAGATTCGCTTGACATCGACATAAAATAAAGTTTATTTCCAACTTCTTCGCTGTCATTAAATGCCGCCATCAAAAAGCCTATTCCTGCAGGATCAAGTTCTACAAGTTTTGACATATCCAGTACGATGTTGTTCTTATGAACAGCTTCATACAAGGTGTTCTGAAATTCACCGATTGTATAGGCATTAAGAGCCCCTTCCAGTTCATACAAATGATAGTTTGCACCATCTTTTTCTACAATAGATAACTGTTCCATATTATAATCCTGCCTCCTTCATCATTGCATCCAAATCACTTAAATCAGGCATTTCAAAACCTTCTGGTAATCCCATATCATCCTGTACTGGAGCACTTGATTTTTCTGCTTCTTCCTGTTCCTGAGCAGCCATTTCTGCAGCTGCAGATTCCGGAGTTACTGTTTCATCTGCCACAGCTTCAATTGGAGAATCTACAACCTCTTCAGCAGGTGCTTCAGCTTCAACTGGTGCTTCTTCTGCAGGAGATTCTTCAGTAACTGTTTCAGCAGCTGATTCTTCAACAGGTGCTTCTTCAGCTGGCTTTTCTTCTTCAGTGCCAGGTAAGCCTTCGTATTTGATTACGAGAATAGAAACGTCGTCTTCCATTTCCTTTGACATGAACTTCAAAAGTCCGTCAAAAGTAAACTGAGCCATTCGCTGCGCAGGATATGTAGAGTTATCAAGCAAAGCCTGCTGAACACGTTCCTTACCAAACTGCTCACCACGAAGCGAGTGAGACTGAATCAATCCGTCTGTACAAGCCATGATGATATCACCATGATTAAGCTTTGTTGTTTTTACAGAAACATATGGTGTAAGGTCTTTTACGAATCCAAGAACGTGTCCACTACCCTGAATTTCAATTACGTTATTATAAACCTGAGTATACATCATCAAGGCTGGAACACCACAGTTGATGTAGTACATTGTATCAGTTTCAAAATCAATCAAAGCAAACAAACCTGCAAAGATTGTTCCTTTAGGAAGCGAATCTCGAACGAAAGTATTAAGCTTTACAACTAACTGCTTAAAGTCGTGAACTTCGGCAAGGTACGAACGGATGATGGACTTTAAGATGACCATGTTCATGGAAGCCGCAATACCCTTACCAGAAAGGTCACCTACAACAAAGAGATGACGGTTTTCTGTAAGACGAATCATATCAACGAATTCACCACCAATGTTGTGCGCAGGAACCATCAGGTATCCAATATCGACTTTTGTTGTCTTTACATGGTCAATGTTTTCCTGAATAGAAGTAATGATCTGAGAAGACATCTTAATTTCGCGGTTTACGACAGAGATAACGTCTTTGTTTGAAATATTACGCATGTAGTAACCGAATACGAAGAAGTAAGAATAAAGCTTAACAAATACGTTATAGTCATATTCCTTGTAGTGGTCACCACTGGCCTTTTTACCAAGAGTAATAATACCAAAGATATTGTGACCTTCATTAAGAATAAAGAAAGCATCTGATTTTGTAAGTTTAAAGAATTTTTCCAAATCTTTCTGAACAACTGCAAGATCGTGTTCTTTTTCTATCTGACTCTGAACAACAATTGATTTGTTGATGTTCAAGAGAGCATCGAACATAGGGTTATTCAAAGGAATTGTGATGTTCATATTGTTAGAAGTATATGCAACATCAAGTCCGTTACCGGCAAGAATGTAAACCGACATAGAAGAAGATTCTACGTTACGGCGCATGATATCAAACATCTTTGCCGTAATCTGGTCCATTTCGCTTTCCTTGTAATCTATACTTGCAAGGTCTTTTTCGAGAGATGCTTCATAATCAGCGGTATAAAGTCTTGATGAAGTTGAAAGAACCGAACTAATCCATAATGAAAACAGTACTGCAACAATAGAAAAGAGAGAAAATTCGATAATGAAAGCAGTTGTAAGTCCACTGTTTACAGGCTGAAGGAGCATAGAAAGCACACCTACAGCAGCAGCAGGAAGAATATAAGAAATAAGTGACTTAAACAATGTTACAAACATTGCCTTTCCGGAAGGAACTGTAATCTTTGTAATTGCCATGTAGAATACAACGTACATAAACAAATACGAGAACATAAACAGCAATGAGAAAGCCGGTGCTTCAGAAGAAATAAACTTAATGGCAAGATTAATCGCCCACATAATGAGCACACCTTCTGCCATTACAGCAGTCTGATATTTTTCAAGCTGAGTTGCATTCTTATCTTCTTGAAGAAGAGCCAGGAACAAAAGGCCAACAATAGGAAGAATATATCTGTAAAGATTTGTAAACAAAGAAGTCCAGGTAATAGGAAAGAAATCTCTTGCCGGAGCAGGAATCAAATATTCAGAAGCAATTACAATTCCGTGTTCAAATGAAACATCAATTGTTGTAAACTTAAAGAAAGCAATGAAAACAGAAAACAGAATAAGTCCATATTTCAAAATTGATGTAATAGCAAGTCTCTTTGGCTTACCTATTTCAAAAATACCAAAACTTACAATTACAAAGGAAATTCCATCCAATGAAAGACAGATTCTCATAACTGGAGAGATAAGGGCTTCAAACTTAAAATATCTCATTATGAGAATAAACATAAACAGGATAGATTCAATTGCAGCAACAAGCATTGAAACTGAAAAAGCAGAAACGCCAAGATTATCGTTTTTTACTTTGCTGTCTACCAGATGTGTAAAGAATACTATAAAGAGTGCACAAACAACATTAAGAATTATATAAATCATATTAGTAACCTACCTTGGCAATCATCATTGTAACGTCATCATGAAGTTTTTTATCACCATTATATTTCATGATAAGGTCTACAATATCGTCTACCATCTGCTGAGGCTCTTTTGCCGCACCAGCCATAAGGGTCTTCTTATAAATATCTGTATCACCAAGCTCTACTCCACTATCATCCATAACTTCTGATACACCGTCGGTTGCCATCAAAATCGTGTCTCCACGGAAAAGACGTTTTTCTGCAACTGTAACATCACCCATATCAAGAATACCAACAAGTGAAGCATTAGAGGTAAGTGGTTTGATTCGATAACCATCAGGAGAAGGAGAAAGAATAATAGGGTCTGACATGGAAGCGTTGATATAGCGGATTCGCATTTTATCTGTATCAATAATGCTCAGGAACAATACGGTATATTTATCCTGAAGGTGCATTCCTTTGATAGCCTTATCGATTGCATGAAGCACACCAACAAGATCTTCCTTATCTTCAATAATTTTTACAGTGTTCATCACCAAACCCATGATGAGGGCAGCCGGAAGTCCCTTACCAGATACGTCTCCAAGCATCAACAGTGTCTTAGAGTTATCAATTGGAAGAATTGAGAAGTAGTCTCCAGATACGTTTACAAGCGGGCGGTAATAGGTTGCAATCTTGAGCTTTGGAATGTTAGGAATTTTCTGTGGCAGGAAGGACTGCTGTGTTTCAGCAAGCTGTTCCCATTCCTTTGTTGTAGCAGAAATTTCCGAAAGAGTTGTAATTGTTCGTGAACGGCTTACAAAGCGTTTATACTCTTCGTAAAGTCTTTTATATACATCAAGGTCAAAAAGTCTTGTATAGCGGCAGAATACATAAAGATGGTAGCCGTCGCAGCACATAAAGAAACCGCGGGCCTTACGATAATTTGTAGTTACACCAATATGGCGGTCAAAGAAATAAAAACCATCAGGCCAGCTCTCGGTAAAGTGCTGATCAAGTTTATTTCGAACAGTTTCACTGGTTGAAGTACGGTTTGGACTGTTATAAAGAATATAGTTTTTTGTACGGTCTACAAGAAGAACAGAACAGTCGCCCTGTTTTTCGAGAATATCGCCAATTACTACATAAAAATCATCAAGAGAGTAACAGAAACGAAGACGGTTAATAAAGTCATTAAGAATGACTGTTTCACCTGTTTCAAGGGTATCTTTTCGAACCTTAGCCATGAGAAAAGAACGAAGTCTGTTTCCCCAGAAGGTAGCTGCAAAGAATACAATGAAAGCAACAAGTAGCGTTATCCAAGAATATTTTTCTGAAGTTCGCTGCGGTAAAAGCATAAGACATGCCAAAATAAAGCAAACGATTGTAAGAACATTTATAGAAACTAAAACAGCTCTTTTCCTGGTTTTATACATGATTACCCCTGTTTTTTATACTGAATATTTTAAATAGATTGATACTATTCTATCATATTATCGGAAGAAATGGGGAAAAAGTTCAATAAATTAGGTAATAGGTATTAGGTTCTAGGTTTTAGGGAGTTTTTTTGTGTGGGTGGGTATTTTTTTTGTTAGTGGAAGCATTCAAAATATAAGCTCGTAATTTATGATAAAAATGCGGAGTGGAAAAAGGATAAAGGCTGCATTGCTTTGTCGTTTGAAACTTTTAAAATATGATACTTTGATTTTATGGATTGAAACATCGGAGCTGAAAAGCGACCTCGCGAAGCATCATCCCCGCGAAGCGAGTCGCTTTACAGCGGGAGATGTTTCAATCCATACAACTACACTAGTTTTCTAATTTTGAAAGATTCATCAAGTTTGGTTCACGTGGTGGATTTTCAAGATCCATATACTGTTTCAACAACTCTTTCTGTTTAGAAGAAAGTTTTGTTGGAACCTGAACCATGATTTTTACATAAAGATCTCCCTTGCGTGTTGTTCCAGAAATTGGTACCCCCTCGCCTTTTATACGGAGAAGTTTTCCATTTGCTGTTCCATCAGGAATCTTTACTGTAATTTTTTTACCATCAAGTGATGAAATTGTAATTTCACAACCTAAAGCAGCCTGCGCGATACTGATAGGTACTGCACAGTACAAATCTGCTCCGTCGCGCTCAAAATATGGATGCTGTTCTACATGTAATACAACTACGAGATCTCCGGCAGGTCCACCGTTTTCACCAGCATCACCCATTCCGCGGATTACAATACGTTTTCCATTATCAACACCCGCTGGAATCTTAAGCGACATCTGCTTTGATTTTTCCTGAATACCTGTTCCGCGACAGCTTGGACAAGGCTTATCTATTGTAGTACCACGACCGCCACATTTTGGACAGGTCTGCTGAATTGTAAAGAATCCATTACCCTGCCGAATCTGGCCCATACCATTACAAGTTGGACAAGTCTTTTTAGAAGCACCTGCTGCAGCACCAGTTCCCTTACAAGCTTCACAAACTTCACTGTGCTTAAAATGAATATCAGCATTAGTACCGTAAACGGCATCTTTAAACTGAATATGCAAATCATAACGAAGACTTGCACCAGCTGCATGTCCTGCACTTCGTGAAGCACGTGAAGAACCACCGCCAAAGCCTCCGCCAAAAATACTATCGAAAATATCAGAGAATCCGCCGCCGGCTCCACCGAACAAATCAGAGAAGTCGTGGAAGGCGTGCGAGTACTGTGCTCCACCACCGCCTCCACCGGCCATTCCGTCAAGACCGGCAAAGCCGTATTGATCATAAATCGGGCGTTTTTCTGCATCAGAAAGAACTTCGTAAGCCTCTGTTGCCTCACGGAATTTTTCCTCAGCTGCTTTATCTCCTGGATTTCGGTCCGGATGATATTTTACAGCTAACTTACGGTAAGCCTTCTTGATTGCTTCCTGATCAGCTGATTTATCAACACCTAATACTTCATAATAATCGCGCTTTGCCATATCGTATGTCCATCAATAAAAA
>CAMNIU010000167.1 GCA_946540605.1 uncultured Treponema sp. | reverse complement strand
CGCAATTCGTCGTGCTATAAAAGACGGAATCTGTAAGCGGGAAGAAATCTTTGTAACTACAAAACTTGTTCCCTGGTCAAACAATCCGGAGCGTGATATTGACGATTCGCTTAAACAGCTTGGTCTTTCTTATATTGATCTTTGTCTGCTTCATCAGCATGGATCGGCTTCGGGTGATGATGCAGTTTACAAAGCTATGATTCGTGCAGTTAAAGACGGGAAAATCCGTTCAATCGGAATCTCAAATTTTTACACCGAAAAAACTGTTTCGCATTTCATAAAGGACTTTGAAATTCCACCAGCAGTCATTCAAAACGAAAACCACTTGAAGTATCAGAATAATGCTTTACGTGACTGGGCTGCAAAAAAAGGAATCTATATCGAAAGCTATTATCCATTCGGCGGCCGCGGCCACACAAAAGAGCATCTGCAAAATGAGACCGTGCTGGAAATCGCTCGTGCCCACGGCAAGTCAGCTGCACAAATCATCGTCCGCTGGCATTTGCAATCTGGCTACATCACAATTCCCGGAAGTTCAAACCCTGATCACATTGCAGAAAACTTTGATGTCTGGGATTTTGAACTTACTGAAAACGAAATGAAAAAATTAAACGCGCTCGATACAGGGCGACGTTATGAAAACTGGTAATAAACTTAGCATAAGGAGTTAGGATAAAAAGCAGCCTGAAATAACGTCTGCTTTTTATAGGAGATTTTTAATGATTTTAGACAAGATAAATTCACCATCAGATTTGAAAAAGATTTCTGTTTCAGATCTTCCAGCAGTAGCAGATGAAATCCGTGAAGGACTTTTTAATCGCCTTACAAAAATAGGCGGACATTTCGGACCGAACTTTGGTTTTGTAGAAGCAACAATTGCTCTTCATTATGTTTTTGATTCCCCAAATGATAAATTTGTATTTGACGTTTCCCACCAGGCTTATGCCCATAAAATGCTCACAGGTCGAAAGGCCGGCTATTTTGACGACAGCCGCTTTTCAGAAGATTCTGGCTACACAAATCCTGACGAAAGCGAGCACGACTTTTTCAACATAGGCCACACTTCAACTTCAATTGCCCTAGCATTAGGACTTGCAAAAGGCCGCGACCTGCTTGGAGAAAAAGAAAACATCATCGCGATTATTGGAGACGGATCTCTTTCTGGCGGAGAGGCACTGGAAGCTTTGAGCGTTGCAGGAAGCGAGCTTAATTCAAATTTCATCGTGGTAGTAAACGACAATGAACAGGCAATAGCTGAGACCCACGGCGGGCTTTATAAGAATCTAAAGGCCCTCCGCGACTCTAACGGCAAATCTGAAAACAATATGTTCAGGGCTTGGGGCTTGGACTATATCTACGAAGAAAACGGAAATGACATTGCTTCATTGATTGCGGTTTTTGAAAAAGTCCGGGATTCAAATCGTCCTGTTGTTGTTCACATTCATACACAAAAAGGTAAAGGATACGAACTGGCAGAAAAAGACAAAGAAGGATGGCACTGGTGCGTTCCATTTGACAGAGCCACAGGAAAACCGACAGTAAACTTTGGAAGCGGTGAATCGTATTTAGGCATGACGAGCCAATATATAGTAGAAAAAGCCAAAAAAGACAAGGATTTTGTAGTGGTAACTCCTGCTATGCCGATGTCTGTGGGACTTGGTCCTGAAGAGCGGGCTAAGCTTGGCAGTCAGTACATTGACACAGGCATTGCCGAAGAAGCGGCTGTTGCCATCGCATCGGGAATTGCCCGCCGGGGTGCAAAACCTCTTGTTGTGACCAACATGACTTTCTTACAGCGTGCCTATGATCAGATTTCCCAGGACGTGTGCATCAACAAAACTCCTGTCACCATGCTTATGAATTATTCATCATTTGACGGACTTACAGATGTAACCCATCTTGGCATATTCGGTCTTGCCGCCTTTACAAATATTCCAAACCTTGTGGTGCTCTGCCCTTCAAGTGCAGAAGAATATATTTCCATGCTGGACTGGAGCATTGACCAGAAGGAAAATCCTGTCCTCATTCTGATTCCCGGCAATGACGTGAACCACCGCCCTGCAGATAAAGACTACGGCGTACTGAACCGCTTCAAAATTGAAGAGCAAGGGGAAAAAGTTGCAGTCATCGCCCTGGGGGACTTTTTCCAAAAAGGAGAAGAACTTGCCTCTGCAATCAAGGAAGACTGCGGATTTGCCCCTACCTTGATAAATCCTCGTTTTGCCTCAGGCCTCGACGAAGAACTTCTGCATGATCTTGAAAAGAATCATCAGCTTGTCCTTACGCTTGAAGACGGAATCCTTGAAGGCGGATTCGGACAAAAAATTGCTTCTTTCTACGGCCCTGAAAAAATGCTGGTAAAAAATTACGGTCTGAAAAAACAATTTTATGACCGCTACAATCCCTCAGAACTTTTGCAGGAATGTGGAATGACGGCCGAGCAGATTGTGGAAGATATAAAAGCTTTATTGAAGTAAATGGCGGTTGCGCCCTAAATATTCAGGAGGAATTTATGAAAACAAGAAGATTTGTATTTTTTGCTACACTTTTGCTTGTATCGGCAATCAGCGGTCTTTTTGCAAAGCCAAACCCAAAGGCAGCAAGCTACAAAACACACGAGGTTTCGACGAGCTCAACCGGCGCCAGCGACAAATCACTTCCAGTCGTTTATTTTATCCGCGACATCAGCCCGGAATCTCTGGTAAAAGTTTATCAGGCAACTGGCTACAAGACCAGCGGCAAAACAGGTGTAAAGGTGAGCACTGGCGAAAGCGAAAATTCAAATTACCTCCGTCCTGCCCTCATCAAAAATCTTGTAAAGGATGAATTGAATGCGACCATTGTAGAATGCAACACTGCTTATGGCGGAAACAGAAGCAACAACAT
>CAMNIU010000166.1 GCA_946540605.1 uncultured Treponema sp. | reverse complement strand
AGCTGCCAGCTTTTTTTTTGTCATACGGACAGCGTGTCAGGCACGCTGCCGTATAACTTGACTATACGCGGACACTTCGTGCCGCGTAAATGTTGTTGATAACCGGCACCTTCGGTGCGGTATAACAGGTAATCGAAAAATTTTTCCCGGAACGAGAGTAGACAATTTTTTTTATCTTGTCTTTTGAAGTCATCATTATTATATTTAATATTGAGGTAATAAAATGTCAGAATGTTCACATAATTGCAGTTCATGCGGTGAAAAATGCGAGAAGAGAGATTTTCATGTTAGTCTGCGCGCTGGCAGCAGTGTAAAAAAAGTAATTGGTATTGTTAGTGGTAAGGGTGGTGTTGGAAAATCACTGGTAACTAGTCTCCTTGCTGCACGTGTAAATAAAGATGGATTCCGCTCTGCTATTCTTGATGCAGATATTACAGGTCCTTCTATTCCTGAAAGTTTTGGAGTTGGTGATGAACGGGCACAGGCTATTGATGGTCAGGATGCTCTTAATCCTGTTGTAACCGACTCTGGTATCCAGTTAATGTCTATGAACTTCCTGCTTCAAAATGAAACAGATCCAGTAATCTGGAGAGGTCCGGTTATTGCAGGTGCTGTAAAACAGTTCTGGACAGATGTTGTATGGAAAGATGTAGACTTTATGTTTGTAGATATGCCTCCGGGAACAGGTGATGTTCCACTTACAGTTTTCCAGTCATTACCTGTTGATGGAATTATTGTAGTAAGTTCTCCTCAGCAGCTAGTACGTGTAATTGTAGAAAAAGCTGTTAATATGGCAAATATGATGAACATTCCAATTCTTGGAATTGTTGAAAACATGAGCTATGTAAAATGCCCTGACTGTGGTAAAGAAATTACTGTATTTGGCAAGAGTAATATAGATCAGATTGCACAGAGTTTTAATATTCCTGTTCTTGCACGCATTCCAATGCAGGAAGAAACAAGCCGGGCAGTAGATGCCGGAGATATTGAAAGTCTGGATATTCCAGAACTGTCTCCAGCAGCAGAAGCAGTAGAAAAATTATTAAAGAAGTAACTTACTTCCCCTTCTCCTAAGAAAATATAGAAATATTGTTGAATAAACAATTATTATATATATTTACAAAAAAATCCTGTATGCGGAGCAGAAAATGACCGACGCAAACATCATTCCGTTTGCGATGGGCGTTTTCTGCGGGAGCAGACAGGATTTTTATATTTAAGAATTAATATTTTTTATTCTCTTTTCAATTTCTATATTTTCTGTTATAATTGTTTCTATGGATAATAACGAAACAAAAAAAGGTATTACCGAAGAAGAAATTTCTTCTACTATAAAAGAGCTCTGTCATCTCATAAAAAAATCAGATGATGAAGCATTTATTTATGATTTCTTCAATTGCCTTTTTACAAAACCGGAACTTAAGGATATTGCAAACCGCTGGCTTTTAGTAAAAGAAATTGATGCCGGTACTACACAAAGAGAAATAGCCAGCAAATTCAGCATGTCGCTTTGTAAGATTACACGCGGTTCACGCGAGCTAAATAAAGCAGACAGTGCTTTTAGAAAAATGCTTGAATTATTAAAAAATCAGTAAATTGAACTTCAATTTTCCCCGATAAAGAGAATAGATATCTATATTCTGAGGGGAATTATGAATAGAAAAAAATCATATCTTAACTTTTGTGCATTAGCCGGAATTATTTTACTTACCGGCTGTGCATCATCAAAACCAGAATCAAAACTAACACCTCAGCAGCTCATTATGCAGGACAGAAAGGCAGAAGCAAAGCAGGAATTTGTTATGCCAACAGATATCAATGCTGCAGATGAAGATGGAAATACTGTTCTTCATGTTGCTGCAAAAATTGATGATGAGGAACTTGTTACTTATTTTATTTTTAAGGGTGCAGATCCCGAGCTCAAAAATCATGAGGGAGATACTCCGCTTCATGTTGCAATTAAAAATAATTCTTTGAGAGCCGCAAAAGCCCTTTCTTTTGTTAGCAGTACACTTTTTTCCCGGGATTCAGAAGGAATTACTGCTCTTGACCGTGGGCTTTTAACAGATGATGCATATTATGATATTTTTATTACCACTAAGTCTGGTGAACTTCGCGATGTTGAAGGCCAGACAATTGTTCATTATTTTGTAAGGACAAAGAATTTAAAAGGAATTCAGCAGTGTATTAATAAAGGAATTCCGATTTCGGTTCTGGATGATAATGGAAAAACACCTCTTGATGTAGCTTTCGAAAATCTTGATGATGAAGAATCTGTAGAAATTGCTGCGGAACTCATTATGGGCGGTGCTGATGAAGTTGCAACTGATTTTTCATATTTTCAGGATGCAATGCTTGCTCGTAATGTAAATTCTCGTTTTGATGATGGTCAGACTCCGCTTCATCTTGCTGCAATTTATGGTCATAATGCAATTGCAAAATATCTTCTTGAAAATAATGCTGATACAACTGTACAGGACAGTTCTGGCGCAACACCGTTACACGAAGCTGTTCGCTATGGTAATGTAGAAATTGCAAAATCCCTGCTTAATTCTGGTGCAAATGTAAATGCACGAGATAATCTTGGTAAAACACCTGTAATGCTTATTCTTCCAAAGGATAAAACTGCAGAAATTTACAAACTTTTGATTGCTCATCGTGCAGATCTTACTCAAAAAGATATGTTTGGTGACACTGTTTTGCACACTGCTTCTATGCTGAATGTTGGTGAAAATACTTTCAGAATTCTTATCGATGCTGGAGCAGATATTGATGCCCGTAATAAGGAAGGTGTAACACCGCTTGCAATTGCAGTTCAGAAAAACGACCTGGAAACTGTAAGACTTCTTACAGCTGCCGGTGCTGACATTCATACCCAGGATACAAATGGAAATTCTCCACTTTCAATTGCGCTTGCGGGTAGTCCAGAAATGCTTGAAGCTGTTGTAAATGAAAAGAATGCTGACTTTACAGATTCAAACGGAAATACACCGCTTCATCTTGCACTTATCTGCGATGCTCCTTTGTCTAAGATTCAGTATATGATTAGCCTGATGAAAGATGTAAATACCCGCAATAAAGACGGAAACTCAGCTTTATTTCTTTCAATCTTGAAAAACCGTCAGAAGGTAGGCGAGTTATTGCTTGCTAAAAATGCTGATATTTTCTCTACAAATACTAATAATAATTCACCACTTCGACTTGCACTTAAGTATGGTGGTACTGTTCAGGACTGGCTTATTACTTCTAAAACAATAAAACAGCAGGATGGTACAGGAAATACTGTTCTTCATTATGCGGCAGAATGGCAGTATAAGGAAGCAATCAGCGGACTTGTGATGAAGGGCGCTGATATTTCTGCAAAAAATGCAAACGGAGAAACTCCTTTGTTCAGTGCAGTAAAGACAAATAATCCGGAAATTATTCAGACTGTGGTTGATTGTGGAGCTGATATTAAAGCCCGTGATAATCTTGGAAGTACTGCTATGCATACTGCAGTCCGCTGGGATGCTCCTGCTTCTATTGATAAACTTTTAGCACTTGGAATTAATGTAAATGCACAGAATACTGCCGGTAAATCACCATTGGCAGAGGCTGTAGTAGCAGGAAAATTTGAGATTGCTAAAAAACTGCTTGCTTCTGGAGCTGATCCTAATACAAGTGATTCTAATGGTGTAACAGTTTTGATGGATGCCATTCGAGGTTGTAGTAAAGATAGTGTTCAGCTGCTTCTTGGCTATGGTGCAAATCCAAATGTACAGGAAGTAAATGGACGTAATGCTTATCACGAAGCGGCCTTTATGGGCGAAAAGGAAATTATTAAGCTGATTAGAAAGGCCGGCGGAAATCCTCTTTCTCGTGATAAACAGGGAATGACACCTTTCTCTATTGTTCTCAAAAAGGATATCTCAATAATTCGTGAAGTTCTTGGAAATAATTATACAATTACAGACAGTGATGGAAATACTCCAGTGCATATTGTCGTAAAGGCAAAAGCTTCTACTCAGCTGCTTCAGGTTTTGATAGAGGAAGGATATCCGGTTGATACAAGAAATGCTGATGGATATACGGCTCTTAATTATGCTATTGAAAATAATGATGTAAAAACTGCAGTGGTTCTTCTTGAAAACGGTGCAAATCCGTTCCAGATGATTGATAAAAAAGGCAAGAACGGTATTTCGATTGCACTTGATAAAAAGAATAAACAAATGATTTCGAATATTGTAAAGTATGCCGGTAAGATGACTGATACACAGGGAAATACGATTTTACATTATGCAGCAAAGACTAGTGATACTGAAATGGTAAAAACTTTGATTTCTTATGGTATTGATAAGAGTGTAAAAAATATTTCTGGGGATACCGCTTATACAATTGCTGTAAGATGGAGAAGACCGGAAATTGCGGCATTGCTAAAGTAATAGGGGCTAGCGTAAGAATGCGAAGCGGGCTGGCCGGCTCAGGCACAGCCTTCGCCGAGACTCGCTAAAAACAGTCCACTGGACTGTTTTTACCCTGCTATGCAGGGCCGCTCCCTAAGGGGTCGACTTTCCCCCCCATATTTTATTGCTTAATGAAAGCTATTTTATTCTTCGTCTGCTTCTTTAGACAACATCAAGTTTGTCAAAATACCAAGAATCAAAGCACATGCTACTGTACGAATCTCAACTGCGCCGAAGCTAACAACCATTCCGCCTACACCTGTAATAAAGATAACTGATGCAACGAAGAGGTTTTTGTTTTTATTGAGGTCAACTGTCTGGAACATCTTGAAACCTGATACTGCAATGAAGCCGTAAAGTGCAACACACACTCCGCCCATTACACAACTTGGAATTGTTTCGAGAATTGCTACGAGTGGAGAAATCAATGAGAAGATGATACAGATAATTGCACAACCCCAGATTGAAACTGTAGAAGCATTGCGTGTAATTGCGACACAACCAATTGATTCACCGTAAGTTGTGTTTGGACATCCACCAAAGAATGTACTTACCATTGTACCAACACCATCTCCAAGGAGTGTGCGTGTAAGACCTGGTTCTTTAAGAAGGTCTGTTCCAACAATTGCAGAAAGGTTTTTGTGATCTGCAAGGTGTTCTGCGAATACTACGAAAGCAACCGGAACATATGCTGTGAACAATGTAAGAAGATATTTTCCAGTAATTGCCTTGAGACCTTCGCTGCCACCCAAAAGGAATGTAAACTTAGGAAGAGAGAAGTAACCTGAGAACTTTGTGAAGTCGAGTGCTTTTACTGCTCCGTAATTGATTACAATAAGTGAAGGTGTATCTGTAAGATTTCCAATGATTGCAAAAATTGTTGCAAGACAATAACCACCAAGGATTCCAAGAATGAACGGAATGAGACGTCCTACTTTTTTACCATAAGTAGAATAAAGCATTGTAACTGCAAGTGTGAAAAGTCCGCAGATGAGAGCAACATATGAACTTCCGCCTTCTACGCTTGATTTCATGAGGTCGCCGATTGCGTTGCCTGAAAGGCTCAAACCAATGATTGCAACTGTTGGTCCAATAATTACTGGAGGCATGAGGCGGTTAATCCAGTTTACACCGCATACTTTAACAATGATTGCTATGATTACATATACAAGACCTGCCATAAGGGCACCAATGATGAGACCCCAGTAGCCAGCCTGTTCTGAGAGACCGAGTGTTGCAGCCCCTGCAAAGGCACTGAACATAGAACCGATGAAAGCGAATGAACTTCCCAGGAATACAGGACTAGAACTTTTTGTGAACAAAAGGTAAACAATTGTTCCGACACCTGCACCAAAAAGTGCGGCTGAAGCAGTAAGTCCGTGTCCGACGATGGCTGGAACTGCAATTGTTGCTGCCATAATTGCGAGAAGCTGCTGTAAAGCGAACAGCACAACTTTACCGAATTTCGGT
This sequence comes from uncultured Treponema sp., assembly GCA_946540605.1. Classification (GTDB taxonomy): domain Bacteria; phylum Spirochaetota; class Spirochaetia; order Treponematales; family Treponemataceae; genus Treponema_D. The sequence continues at coordinate 27,002 of CAMNIU010000166.1, read as the reverse complement.
TTGTCTTTGATTCCGTAAATCAAATCCATTTTATATACTCCTTATTTGTTGGTTAATCTTTTCTATTATAATAAGTTGATATAAAGTAAATCAATCGGATTTTATTTTGATTTGAATGATTTTTGTAGTATATTTTAAATATGCTTTGAAATTTAATTTCGGAGGATTTTAATGGCTGATTTTTTTGATTATCTTACCTGGCGTGGGGATTTGAGTTTTGAGCAGGTTCCTTTTGGAAAGATTGATGCTCTTTTGCTGGCGCATTTAACATATTCAATTTTTGATGGAGTTGTACCGGAATCATTCAGCGAGAAAAAAACATTTTCGCAGGTTGCAAAGGATTTTTCTGAAACTCCGGATTATGAGGACCGCATTAATATTGGTTTTTTGATTAATAAGAGAACGGCTGAACTTATGTTTAAGACGGCAGAATCAGAACGTTTTAGAAATGTTGAATTGTGTGGTTTTAGAAATATATATAATGAAGAAAATGTCGAACAGTTTGCTGCTGTAACTTATCTGGTTAATGGCAAACCGGTTGTAGCTCTGCGAGGTACTGATGACACGATTATAGGCTGGAAGGAAGATTTTAATATTGCATGGTTGCCTCAGATTCCGGCTCAGAAGGATGCTCTTGAATATTTTAATGATGCTGCAAATGCTTTGAAAGGCGATTTTGTTCTTGTGGGTCATTCTAAAGGAGGAAATCTTGTAATTAATACAGCTGTGGGCTGTGGTGAAAAACTGCAGAATCGTATTGAGCGGGTTTATAATTTTGATGGTCCTGGTTTTGCCAGCGAGTTTTTTGAATCAATTTCGTATAAAGCTGTTGAGGACAGAATTTATTCGTTCTATCCGGAGTTTTCTGTTGTTGGTATGATTTTTCATCATCCGAAGTTTTATGAAATTGTTAAGAGTGATGGTTTTGCTTTCTGGCAGCACGATGCAATGAACTGGCAGATTTCTGGAAAAGATTTTGTAAATGCCGGAGAATTTACGGATGAAAGTAAAATCTTTTATAATGCTTTCAATACATGGATAGATAAACTCGATACGAATCAGAAAAAGAATTTTGTAGATACAATGTTCTGCATTCTGGAAGCTTCCGGGGCTAAGACTAACAATGAACTTGAAAAGGATGCGTTTAAGGCCACGGCAAAAATGCTTGCTGCGTATGCCGAAGTGGGGAAAGAAAAAAGAAAGGAACTTCATGAAATTCTGAGCATGTTCAAGGATGTAATTGCCGATGATATTCCAATTTTTAAGCCTCTTGTCCTGCTTAAAAATAATTTGCGAATATTGGGTTGAGGTTTTATAATTTAACTTATGAGTGATACAACAATTGTTACAAGTAGTCCTGTAGGACGCCATCTTGATTCTCTTGGTGAAGGAAAACCGGCATCATACCTTATGTTTAATCATAAAAAGGTTGAACTGGTTGCAAAAATTACAATTGGCCGTGATACCGATAACGACGTTGTGGTGGACAATAAACTTGCAAGTCGACATCATGCCATGATTCAGAAAATCAAAGATGCATATTTTATTAAGGATGTAGGAAGTACAAACGGAACTTTTATAAATGGAGTTCGCATTCCGAATGAAAAATATGTAAAATTGAATCCAGGTGATAGAATTTCAATCGGTAATATGAGTCTTGTAATTTCATAAATTTCCGTGGTGTGCTGCGTGAATTCAATCTATCAGAAAATTTCAAATATCCTTTCCTCTAATATGCTTCCGTTTTATGATGATTTTTTTACACTTTTGAACGAAGCTTCTGAAGTGCTTGAAAATGAAAAAACTGATGCTGCGGGGTATAGACCTGCTGCTTCTGACGGTGGTGCAGGTGGACTTTTGGATTTTCATAAAGATGAACTTCCGCTCGTAGTTGTTCCGGATTTTCATGCGCGGCCTTATTTTTTGCAGAATATTCTTGATTATAAGATTTTTGATGATGCAACTGTGTTTGAAGCCATTGCTGAGGGCAGATTACGGCTTTTGTGTGTAGGGGATATTCTTCATACAGAACGAGGAACCCGGGAAAGATGGATGGCGGCAGAGGCTGAATTTAATAATGAAATTTTTACGGGACCTGCCATGTCTTCGGAAATGCAGGAAGGACTTAGCCTCTGGTGTGCTCTTATGGAACTGAAAAAGAACTTTCCAGAGAGGGTTCATATTCTAAAGGGAAATCATGAAAATATTTTGAATGAAACTGGCGGCGGAGATTTTTCGTTCCGTAAGCTCGCAGATGAAGGGGAAATGTGCCGCTGTTTTGTTCAGGAATATTATGGTGATGATATTTTATATCTGATGAATTGTATTGAGCGGAGTCTGCCGCTTTATTTCTTTGGAAAACGATGCTGTGTATCACATGCAGAGCCAATTAGGGCTTTTACCCGGCAGGAACTTATTGATGCGAGAATGTATCCGGGTGTTGTAAAAGGCTTAATCTGGACAAATAATGGTGAAGCGGATGAAGAAAGCGCACCTGGTACTGTAAGCAATCTTTTTATGAGTCTGAAAGCAGAAGGTAAAACTGATGTACCGGAGGGCTATGTGAGCCTTGGAGGGCATAGACCTGTTACCGGAAACTATAAGCTTTTGCAGAATGGAGCATATATTCAGATTCATAATCCGGGAAAACAGAATATTGTTTTTGTACGGTCGGAACGAAGTATAAATATAGAAAGTGATATTTTGGGGGTTGGCAGATGAGCGACGAATTTCCACCAATGATAGGAAAGTATAAGGTGCAGGGCATTATTGCAAAAGGCGGAATGGGAGTTGTTTATAAGGCAATTCATCCGTCTTTGAAGCGTTATGTTGTAATCAAAAAAATGACGGCACGTGGTCATGCAGGAGATGCCGGTCGTTTTAAGAGAGAAGCCCAGCTGCTGCTTGATTTGCAGAGCCCTTATATCGTTCATCTTTTTGATTATTTTACTGAAGGCAGCTACCGTTATATGGTAGAAGAACTTGTTGACGGAATTGCTGTGGATTCTCTTATAAAAAGACAGAGCTCTTTGCCGGTTCCTATCGCAATGCTTATTATGCAGGATGCCTGCTATGCCTTGAAATATGCTCATTCCAAGGGAATTGTTCATCGTGACATTAAACCTGGAAATATTCTTTTGTCTCGCCGTGGTGAAATTAAACTGGCAGATTTTGGAATTGCAAGTGATCATGCGGAAAGCGGAACAGGAGCTGCTGCAGCAGGTTTAAAAAATGCTGTTAGTGAAACAACTGTTACGACAGGGGACCTTACACAAAGCGGCGTGGCTTTAGGAACTCCGGCCTATATGCCACCTGAGCAGTTTGAAGACAGTGCAAGGGTAGATCATAGGGCTGATATTTACGCACTCGGCATTATGCTTTATGAAATGGTTACGGGTACAAAGCCGTATCCTGGAACTCTTTCAATGGAAACGCTGAAGGTTATTCGTAAGGGTAAATATATTAGTCCTCGAAAAATTGATAAATCTGTACCAAAAGATGTTTGTCACCTGATTCACAAAATGACGAGGCCAAAAGCTAAACGCCGTTACCAGTCGATTGATGCAGTTCTGCGACAGGTAAAGAAATATCTGCGGCATTATGACACGCATGAACTTCGTGTGCAGCTTGCAAAAAGTGTAGTGGCTGGTAAACTTTACGAGTTCTCGCCAGAAGCTTTGGTTCAAAAAGATAAGACTCGGCGTATTATAAGAAGAGTGTGCTTAGGCGTTGCTGCTGCGGCTGCGGTGTTTGCGGGGCTTTGGTATTGTGGGCTTGTACACAAAATTGCTTTGCAAAAGTGGTATACCGAGGTAAGTGTTGAGCTGCAGATGCCGCGTTCACTTTATGAAAATATGGATTTACCAGCCAGGGCTTTCTTTTTTGAAAATGATGGAAATGAAATTCCAGAGGTAGAGGGAACAAGAAGAACCTTTGTAGAACGCAGTAAAGTGTGGTATGAAAAGCTTATTTTCTGGTCACCGCGTGTAGTTGCAGAACGTCCGGCTTCCAGAAATATAACATACAGTGTACGTCCGGTTTATCTTAAAAAAGGTGATTATCGCATTAAGATTGTTGTAGGGCCTTATGTATGGTGGAAGAGTTTTACCTGCGGCGATGAACCATGCGTGCTTGATTGTGATTTCCTGAAAAACGCAAAGCGCAATCTTTCTATAAAGACTATAGCTTACGACCGTTCGTTAGGCACTGTAATTGAGGAGTCGCAGTTTAAGATTCTGTATAAAAATAAGTGGCAGCCATTGGAAGATGTTCCTGTGGATATGCTGGAATCTGGCACTGTATGGAAGATTCGGGCAGAAGCAGAAGGTTATAAGAGCGAGGAATTTTCACTTTTGATAGACTGGTATCAGGATGCACTTATGATTTCTTCGGAACTGGAGAAAGAAGAATAGTTGCTCGAAAAATTTGACGATATGCTAAAAATATCATTATATTTTAAGTATGTCTAAAGATAATAACTCTAATGAGAATTCTATAATTTCAGCGGATCAGTTGCTTCCGAATAAACTTACATTAATTCCTCTTGCGGGGCGTCCGATTTTTCCGGGAATTTTTACTCCGCTTATGATTAACTCTGCAGACGATGTGAAAGTTGTCGAAGAAGCCTATGAAAATGAAGGCTTCATTGGAATCGTTATGCTCAAAAATGAAGCAGAGACTCCTTCAATTACAGATTTGCACAAGGTTGGAACTGCTGCCAGAATCATAAAGAAGGTAAATCTTCCTGATGGTGGAATTAATATTTTTATTTCTACCGTAAAGCGTTTTAAAATCCGTAAAAACCTGCATAATACATCTCCAATGGCTGCTGCTGTTGAATATCTTGATGATGAAGAAGCTGATACTTTTGAGGTTAAGGCTTTAACTCGTGCGTTGATTTCTGAAATGAAAGAGGTTAGTGAGAATAATCCTCTTTTCTCTGAAGAAATGCGCCTTAATATGGTAAACATCGACAATCCTGGAAAAATTGCAGATTTTATTGCTTCAATTTTGAATGTTGATAAAAATGAACAGCAGAAAATCCTTGAGACTGTAAATGTTCGCCAGAGAATGGAGCAGGTGCTTGTATTCATTAAAAAAGAGCAGGAACTGTTTCGCGTTCAGAAAAAAATCCAGACTGAACTCAATGACCGCATAGAAAAAAATCAGCGTGAATATTTCCTGCGTGAAGAAATGAAGTCTATTCAGGAAGAACTTGGCGAAACTCCTGATGGAAATGAAACAGATTATCAGAAATTCAAAAAAAAGATTGAAGAACTGGCTTTTGAGGGAGAAATCAAAGAAACTGTAGAAAGTGAACTTTCAAAACTTTCTATGATGGAACCTAACTCTTCTGAATGGATTGTTACCCGTAACTATCTTGAACTGGTAACTCAGTTGCCATGGAAGGTTCCTGCAGTTGATGATTATGATTTAACTCGTGCAAAAAAGATTCTTGATGATGATCACTTTGGTCTTGAAGATGTAAAGAAACGAATCGTAGAATATCTTGCCGTTCGAAAAATGAAGAAAGATGCAAAAGGTTCTATTTTGCTGCTTGTGGGACCTCCGGGAGTCGGTAAAACATCTGTTGGAAAATCTATTGCAAATGCAATGAATAAGCCTTTTTACCGTTTCTCTGTTGGCGGCATGAGAGACGAGGCAGAAATCAAGGGGCACCGCAGAACTTACATTGGTGCTATGCCAGGAAAAATCATTCAGGGACTCAAAATTACAAAGAGCAGTACTCCGGTCTTTTTGATTGATGAAGTTGATAAGATGGGCTCTAGTCACAATGGTGACCCGGCCTCGGCTTTACTCGAGGTTCTTGATCCTGAGCAGAATGTAAGTTTCCGTGATACCTACCTCGATTTGCCTTTTGATATTTCTAATGTCTTCTTTATTTTAACCGCAAACTCTCTGGATACTGTTCCAGAGCCTCTCCTGGATCGTGCAGAAATCATTCACCTGAGCGGATATATCGATCAGGAAAAACTTGAGATTGCAAAGAAATATCTTATTCCAAAAAATCTCGTGAAGAACGGGCTTGCAAAAAATCAGGTAAAATATACAAAAGCTGCACTTCTAGAAATTGCAGAAGAATATGCGCGTGAATCTGGTGTTCGTAATTATGAGAAGTGTCTGGACAAGATTCACCGAAAGATTGTTACTGAGCTGATTACGGAACAAGAATCTTCAAAAGCCGATTCGGTTGATTTGAAAAAACAGATAACTATTGATGCTCCTGATTTGTTCAAATATCTTGGTAAGCCTGTATTTGATGAGAGTCAGATTAAAGTAGCTGCTGTTCCTGGAACTGCAATTGGTCTTGCCTGGACAAGCATGGGCGGCGATACACTTTTGATTGAATCAACTTCGTTTGCCGGAAAAGCAGGTCTTGTACTCACGGGGCAGATGGGCGATGTGATGAAGGAATCAAGTCAGATTGCCTTTGACTGGGCAAGAAAGTTTGTGCTTGAGCGCGGCGTAAAAGATGCTAAGTGGTTTGATGAAAATATAGTACACCTGCATATTCCGGAAGGGGCAACCCCAAAGGATGGTCCTAGTGCCGGAATCACAATGGCAACAACATTTGTTTCATTGCTGCTGGACAAAAAGATTAAGCCTAACCTTGCTATGACAGGTGAACTTTCTTTAACTGGTCAGGTTCTGCCAATCGGCGGCCTGCGGGAAAAGACTGTTGCTGCTAAGCGTAACAAGATAAAGACTATTATTATTCCAAAAGCAAACGAGCGTGATCTGGAAGATATTCCTGAGCACGTAAAGCAGGGAATCAAATTTATTCCTGTTAGCGATGTTCGCGAAGTGCTCGAGATTGCGTTGGGAGTGAAATAGATTCTAGCATTTCAAAAAAAAGCTGCTAAACTATGAATCGATGTTTAGCAGCTTTTTTATGCAATTATTTATCTGAAGAAACCAATTTGTTTATCTTCATAATTTACTGTTGTCTCTTTGAGTAAATCATATAATTCCATTGAAGATAGAGGGTGACGTTTTCCGTCCATGTCAAAGATAGCATCAAGATATTTCATTATGGCTGGCTTAATTTGTCTGGTCATTCCTTTGCTGAGTTTATAGATGATTTCAATTTCTTCTTCACTAAGAGCTTCTGGTATCAGATTATTAAAATCATTTCTAAAGGATTCATATTGCAAGGGGATTACAATAGATTTTAGTTCCTGTTCGTTGTAATCGCGCAGTCGAATGATATTTACTCTATCTAGTAATGATTCGGGAATTGGCTTTATGGAATTAGCTGTGCTAAGAAAGCAAGGGTAAAAGTTTTGGAGTTCTATCTCGAAAAAATTATCTTTAAAGTTTTTTATGTTAGTGTCACCTAATAATTGCAGTAGAGATGCTAATATGTTTTGGTTTTGATCGCTAACTTGATTTGAATAACAAGCCTTGTCCAGTTCATCTAGTATAACTATTGAATTTAACGTGTTAATTGTATCGTTTGCTTCCCATATACTAGACAGAATTAAACCATTAGAGGCTCCCTTATATTCTGGTGTACTACCTAAAAGTCTCGTGATTCCACCTCCACTGCCTAATGGAATAAGAATATTATGCTTTTGCCCGATAATTTGAGTTATCTCAGTACATAATAGGGTTTTTCCGCAACCTGGGGTTCCAACAAAGAGAATTGGCGGTATTTTGACTATATTCTCTTTTGCAAAAATCCAAGATATTTTCATTACGGCATATAATAAATCCTTATTAATGATATTCGGATGCCTTTCCATAAGCTCATTGAATTTCGCATACATAGATTGATCAACTTTCATGTATTCTCCAGGTTTTGAAAGAAGTCTGTGTATATCTTTGATTCTGGCATTTACCGCAGGTGATTCTATGTTACTTTCTCCTGGATTTCCATAACGCTTAATGAATTCCTCTTCTGAAAATATTGGGAAAGTATCTGGTTGATTTTCCGGTAAGCTCTCTTTGAGACTAATTTTTACGCAGTTATTATCAGGTTCAAAAGGGATATCTTTTCCAGATACTATAACATTAAAACTTATCATATCAGCTTTATAAGTAAGTAAGGTCTTTCTATCTTCTAAATCAATTTCATACTCATCAATCCAAATGCTATCACCATAGAATTTGTTTTTAAGACAATAATCTAAAAGTTTTAATCCAGCAGACAATCCCTTTGCGTACCAGAAGCGTGTTCTATTTTCTTGTAAGCGTGAATATACATATGAAGAAATATCCTCTCCTGTAAAACATATAAAATCATGAGCTGCTAACGGAAGTGTTCCTCCATAGCCAATTGTTTCATAATCATATAAGTTTATTCTTTGCATTTCAGGGATTGTTTTAAGTCTTGAGAGTTCCCTCATAAAATTATCGTTTATATTTAATATTTGGGCTGCCTCATTAAAGTCTGCAATTCCAAGGCAAGATCCATTTATCATTGCCATTACAAATTGTTCAGTTGATATTTCTAATACGTTCTGCATTAAAAGATAGAAATCTTCAAGAAAAAATGAAGTCTTTTCAGACTGAAAAATATCGGAGAGAATAGAATTACAACATAAATCAACTGCTATTATAGTTTTTTTATTTTCATCAGATAATTCAGAAAATAGCGAGTAGTGGTCGGTATAAATATATTTTATTAATTCCAGATTTTTATATTTAAGACTTCTTAAAATTTCTGCATCAGTTTTATTTTCAAGCTCCATTTCATTTAAGGCCTTTAGCAATGAATTTTTTGTAATTCTTGGCTTATAAGAATTTAATCCCAAAAAATCCATGATTGTTTTTCGTATAATTTTGTTAGACGAGAAATAATTTATACTGAAGTTCTCTATGGAAAGTAAATCAATAAAAATTTTCTGGCAGATTTTTCTCAACATTAAATCTTTGTTTTTCATAATGATTTTCTCCTTTTATTTTTGCTTATAATTACAGACAGTTATTTTTTTGATATGGTATTAAAGTCCATTATTTCTAAGACTTTCTTTCGTGTTTCAATTAGTGAAATAATTTCCTGGTACATATTAAAATCTATAAGCAGAGCCATAGGAAGAATAAAGTATTCAGTGTCATCGCAGGTTCGCTCTATAAAATCATACTGCGTTACAAAACCTAGCTGAATTAAGTTGGAAATACGGTCGGTCACCTTCAACAATTTGGCATTGTAGGATCCATGTTCTAAAATACGTTTTAAGAAAACCTCTTTTGTTTCGCACGGTTGCTTGGTTACTTCGAGAACAAGTTTTAATACTTGTTCTCCATCATTGTCAGTTTTTGCTATAATAGTCGTATCAAAATCTTTCAGATCTTCAACAGTGTCATGAATAACCGCGGCTTTCAAAAGAATTGGATCTAAATAATTATATTCAATTAAGATCGCAAGAGTGTCCATCTGATGGCGAAACATCGATCCTCCTGCTTTCCGTTTCTTTTTGATTAATTGTGATGCAATGTAAATGTAGGGAGCCAGTGAGATTTCTTTGAGCGATTTCATGTCATCCTCATCCATAAGCTTTTTTTCGATTCTCATTAAATCTTCCATGTAAAATTCCTCCTTCGAATTGATTAAAGGTGCCTTTTCCAGTTTGTGTGCGAATTATACTAATAATAAAGAGGAGGGGTTCGTCTATTTTGGGGAGAATTATCCCGAGTTATACATGAAAAAAAATCAAAAAAAATATAGACATAGAAAAATATTTTCTGTATTATGCACTGCATTTAAAATTTTTTTTCAATGGTGTAGCAGGGAGGTATTTATGAAAATTGTTGTCTTATCAGATTTTGAAAGTAAAGATGCAGTGTGCTTAATTAATCATCCTTTTGATGTATATCAATACAGTCCTGCATGTCTCATCACTTCTAAAATCAATTAGCTTTTTACATCTTAGTATAATACGCAATGTTCTGATGGTTTCAGGCAAAAAAAATTGGCTGAAAATCGACGATGATGCATGAATTATTATATATGATAACATTTGTTAGATGTAATACTTTATGCTGTAGTTCAATCATCATGTCCTGAAAAAAGGGAGGAACTTTTATGGATAAAAAACAGTATGCATTTCGGTCTTTGCGTAATCAAGTTATGGAAATAATAAGTTTACATAAACTTGGATATAAAGAAGTGTTTAAATTTCCCAAACTGAGGATGTTGAAGAATGAACTGATAAATGAGTCGATCAAGAATCTTGAGGATTTAGATAGTCTTATAAAACGAGTGTTAAAAATTTATGGGCATAAGCACTTTAAGGAGAATATTGAAAATAACAAAGGAAAACAGTCTTTTAATTCTGAGTATACATTTTCTTGGAATGAAGCTAAATTGATTGCTGAGGTTTTTGCTGAATTTGTAACAGATGAAGAAGATTGTATTTGTCTGAAACCTTTGATGGAATTGTTTCTTAAAGAAAATGATACAACACATAGTCATAATGTAAAACGAGAGGTTAATGAAATTCTCGATAAAAAGGTAACGATTGAAAATACTCTCAACTACGAATTAATTTCACGAAAAGGAGAGTTGATTTTACAAGATGTTCAGGAAAATATTTATAAAGTAATACAGAACAATCGATTTGTTTTTTTGACTGGCGATTCAGGATGCGGAAAGAAAATTCATGGTGAATTTGTTGTGAATGAACTATCAAATGATATTTTTGATTATAAATTTTGTCTGGATTGTGAAAAAGATGAAATGTCCTATGTCAATTTACTTGAAACAATTTTATCTGTTTATTATTCAGATGATAGATATTCTAATCTAAAAAACAATATTCCAGAGTTGAAACGAAAAGTTCAGGAATGTCTTTCAAACAATATTAACTTTATTCTATATATTAATGGTTTCGACAATTTTTCTGAGGTTGATAAAAGAAATGTAATTGGATTTATTGAAAATAATGTTGCTAAGAAAAATATTGTTATAATAACAAGTAATATTCGTATGAATAACTATGAATATATAAGTAATTTATTTCAGGAAGTTGTAGTTAGAAAATACCGGCTAGAGGAGTGGAGAAGGCTTGCAGCAATATACAAACAGAGAAATGAGATGCTTCGCAATATTGCCGATTTTAGGTTTGCTAAACTTGTAGACCTTGCCTATGAAAATGGAAATAAAACACCAGGAAGAATGTTGCGTTATTTATTTTATTTTTGCGATCAAATAGTAAATGCAGATTTATATGATTATCATGTTGAATCTAGTAAAATTCTTTTTGGAGAATTATTTAAAGAATTAAGTGATATTAGTCTTTCTGCATTGGTCTCTCTTTCTTTTTTTCAAAAACCAGTTTCAATGGAACATTTGGTTTCTATTTCTGGACTTTCTGATTCGCAATTATCACAAAATCTTATATCATTAAAGAAGAAATTGCTTATTAAAGAAGAAAAGTCTGAAATAGATGCAAATGTAACACTTTACGCATTACCGAATAAACTGAAAGCTGCAATAGAAGAAGAGAAACAAAAACATAGGGAAAAATATGAACAGATAATTTTAGACTGGCTTTTGTGTTATTCAAATTTTACAAGTATGGATAAGCCTTCAGATGCTGATATAATAAGTGAGCTGAAGCTGGATTCTATAAATCTTGGATACATACTTGCATATTGCGAAGATAACGATAGGTGGGGAGATTTTGGAATGGTCTCACAATTGATTTGTTAATAATCAAATCGTCGCTATAAATGATTAACTACTCCATAAATCCAAGCTCCACTAACCACTCACGCAGTTCTTCATTCCAGTGGAATTCTTTCATAAACGCGTTGTCTTTCATTCCAAAGCCGTGGCCACCCCATTCGTAGCGGGCGAGGCGGCTTGGAATATTTGCTGCCTGCAATGCTTCATAAAGACGTAATGAGTTTTCCGGAATTACAACAGGGTCGTCATCACAGACAACCACATAGGTCGGAGGCATGTCGGCAGGAACGTTTAATTCCATTGAGAACTCATTTTTTCGTTCCTGGGTTTGATTTTTTTTGCCTTTTCCCAGCAGACTGTTGCGGCTCCATCGGTGGGCAATATCATCCTGCATTGAAACTACCGGGTAAACTGGAATTACAAAGTCTGGACGAAGCGACACGTTACACTCAATACCGAGCTTTGAAAGTTCATCATGTATCTGCCAGAATTCTCCAGCCATAGTTACAAGGTGTCCGCCTGCAGAAAATCCGATTACTCCAACTTTGTTCGGGTCAATATCCCATTCATCTGCATTTTCACGAACAAGCTGAATTGCTCTCTGCATATCCTGAAGCATGGCTGGGTGGTGGTAAAGGCTTTCTGCCGTACGGTATTTCAAAACAAAGGCAGTTACTCCATTTTCTGCAAACCAGGCAGCAGTTGTATTTCCTTCGCTTTTTAAGCCTAAATGATGATAGCTTCCGCCCGGACAAACGATTACTGCAGAGCGTGTATTCTGCACAGTTTCAGAAGGCTTATGCATAAACATTACAGAAGGCTGCTTTTCCATTCCTTTAATATTGCGCCATAGGTATATAGTTGCGTCTTGTGCTGTGACTGTTATAGAAAAAAACACAAGAACTGCAATAGTTGTAAAAATCTTCTTCATATCTTGAATATATCATTATTGAGGGGATTTTTCTATTGTGATAAAATCTGCTCATCATGAGCAACAACAAGATGAAAAATATAAAAGCAATTATTTTTGATATGGACGGGGTAATTCTCGATTCCGAATCAATTTCTGATATAACCTGGAGAAAGGCGGCTGAAGAAAAAGGTCTTTCTGTAAATGACGAAATCTTAAATGCCTGCCGCGGCTCAAATAAAAATGATACAATTCAAACCTTAAAAAAATATTATGGTTCTGATTTTGACAGCGAAGCATTTCTTGAACGCACCTCAGAACTCTTTCATGAGATAGAAGAAAAAGATGGCATTCCACTTTTGCCTTATGCAAAAGAAATCCTTGAATATCTTAAGCCTCGATATCGTCTGGCACTGGCATCTTCTACGCGGGGTCCAACTGTAGAACGCCAGTTAAGGGCGGCAGGCGTAATTGATTTCTTTGAGACCCGAACAACCGGCGAAATGGTAGAACACAGTAAACCAAATCCGGAAATCTATCTTATGGCCTGCAAGTCAATTGGAATGAATCCTGAAGATTGTGCTGCAGTTGAAGACAGTTTGAATGGAATCCGTAGTGCATATGCTGCAGGTCTTAAACCTGTTATGGTAATAGATAAAGTTCAACCCACCGAAGAAATCAGGAAAATGTGCTGTAACATTTTTGATTCGCTCGATGGGCTGAAAACTGTTTTATAATTATTCTTTTACGCTGATTTTTGTAACAGTAATTTCTACAGTATCGCCGGAGTCTCCTGCCCATTGATATCCATTTGTTGCAAAAACAATTGCGTTTGCTTGTGATTTTAAGGTTATTGAAGCTGTCTTTTTGCCAGACTTAGAAGAGCAGTCTTCGTAATTAGTTTTTTCACTATATGAAGGATCGTAGTTTTTCCATGAAGAAGAAGCATCTCCATAACGTACCATAAGTTTAGGATTTGGAGAATTGTCTGCCCATTTTTTTACTTCCCAGAAATATTCATAAGATACAATTGAGTTTTCTGGAGCAAAGGATTTGTCTTCGTATAAATACAGAACAAGACCTGCATCAGAACCTTGAGTTAGAACTGCGTTTACTTGAGAACCATCATCTGAAACAGTTCCTTCTACACTACCAGCACTTGTTGCAATAATGAATCCTGTTTTTGGACGGATTTCTGGATCAGGAAGTATTTGTGAAATTTCTGCATCAGGTCTGCTTTCTGAAGGTGGTTCATCATAAATACAGCCTGAGAACATAAAACAACATAATACCGTTAAAGATAATAATATAACCGAGTTTTTTTTCATTTTGTTTTCCTTCTTTTTGCTATATTAAATATCTTTTTTCAAAACACTTTCTTTCTTCAATACTAGAATACAAGTGTTTTAGTAGAATTGAATAGGGAATCTTTCTCATTAAACGTTTTAAAAAGAAAAAAAAACTGAATAAAAAAGAAAAGTTTCTTATAAAAAAATCATAAGAATTATCTCCTATTTTTTTATTTGAATTTTATGCAAAAATTAAGATAAACAAAAATATCTTTTCTTTCAAAAACCCAATCCTTTCTTCAGTGTGAGTCCATAAAATTTTATGGACGATAAATCTTTTTTAATAAGAATTTGGAGGTTTTTGATGAAAATGCATTTTTCAAAAAAAATAAAATCGGTACTGGCATTTCTGGTATTGCTAACCGGAACTTTCTTAATCTCGTGTCATATTCAATCAGATATTACATTGTGTACGGTAACATTTGATAGTGACGGAAGTTCAAAAGTTGCAACACAAATAATTCATTCAGGTAAAACTGTTTCCAGGGTAAGTAACCCGACAAAAGAAGGTTTTGGCTTTACGGGCTGGACTCTCAATGGAAAAGACTTTGATTTTTCTACAAAAGTTTATGAAGATATTACCTTAAAGGCGAAATGGGGTAAGTTTATTACCATTACATTTGATACAGATGGAGGTTCAGAAGTTCCTTTTCAAAAAATTTATGAGGGAACAAAGGTTTCTGCAGTAAAAAGTCCTAAAAAAGAAGGCTATGGATTTGACGGATGGTTTATTGGAGAAACAGAAGACCTATTTAATTTTGAAACAGAAATCTATGAGGAAATAAAATTGAAAGCTCATTGGCGTATACTTCAAACAGTAGAACTTAATACTCTTGGTGGACAAAAACTTGCTGATTTGAAAATTAAAAAAGGAGATACTGCAAATCCGCCAGAACCGAAAAAGGCAGGCAGAAAGTTCAAAGGCTGGTATACAGATGCTGAATACACCACACAGTTCAATCCTTCTGCAGAAATTACAGAAGACATGACTTTGTTTGCAAAGTGGGAAATTAATTCCTATCCAGATCCATATAAATTTAACGATGGTTCAATCGTTCAGACAAAAGATCAGTGGACAGAACGTGCCGAAGAACTTTATAGGGATTATCAGACAGAAATGTATGGAATGTGGCGTAGTGGTGAAGATGTCGAATATACAATTGAAGATACAGACAATGCAAATGAAAAATTCCTTAACATCAAAGTGACTTCAAATGGTAAATCCGTTGATCTTCCACATGCAAAGGTAAGACTGCCTGATTCTGAAACTCTTTCACTTCCAGACGATAAGGGCTGGCCTTTTGTATTGGGTGTTTCAAGTGGGGTTTCAGAAGACGTTGCTCTGGAAAATGGATATGCATTTATTTATTTTGCAGGCCAACCAGTTACTTATAATGGAATGACCTTTGAATGGGGAGGAATTACAGATATTGCTGCAGATGATATAAAGCATACCGGAAAGTTCTATGAGCTTTACCCATATAATGCAGATTCTGAAAGCCAGACTGGAGAGCTTATGGCCTGGAGCTGGGGACTTTCTAAGATTATTGATGCACTTTATAATGGGGCAGCAGAAGAACTTGGAATTAATAAAGAAAACTCTATAGTAACCGGAGTTTCCCGCTATGGAAAAGCTGCTGCTGTCTGTGGAACTTATGAACGCCGCATAAAAATGGTTGCTCCTGGATGTTCCGGAGCTGGCGGAATGGCTTCTTACAGATATTTTTCAGAAGATATGACATACGATCTTTCTTCTGTAGGTGCAGATTCTACTTATGTATGGACAGCAAATGAACCGTTAGGAAGTCTCACTTCAGATTCTGAGGGAGGCTGGTTTAACGATAAATTCCGATCTTTCAAGAGTCCGGAAGAATTTGACCTTGACCAGTATATGCTGGCTGCAATAAATGCAGATCCTGACCGATATTTTGTAATTTTAGGAGCAGCTAGTCAGACAGATGACTGGGTAAATGCACCATCTATGTATCTTACATTCCGCGCAGCAGAATCTATTTATGATTGGCTGGGATTAGGGGATCATATATACTGCTACTTTCATAATAATGGACACGCTGTTACCGAAGACGATATGAAACTGCTTCTGGATTTATTTAATGATAAAGTATACGGTAAGAAGACAGCTATTGCAGGTTATTCTGATTATACAAAAGCATTAAAAACTACAGTGTTTGAAGAAGCTGCTAACTATGACCCGTTATTTGATTCGATAGATGAGCAGTGGGAATATCCTGAATCGAAAGAGCGTAATCATGATGCAAAAGTTGAAGCTATTAGAACTGGCACTGCAGATCTATATAAGTAAAAAGATTTCAAGGTTATAAAACAACCATAAAAAAGGCTGCAAACTTAAATGTTCGCAGCCTTTTTTTTATGCGTTTATTTTTTTTATTCTAAAGCCTTTGCTACCATAAAAAATTCTGGTTTCTTTGAACAGTCGTAGTTGTACATTCCGCAATATGGTCCATTCATTTTATAACTGTAATCATCCTTTGTAAGAGATGGATTATCGCAGATTCCCCAGATTGCTACGCAGGTGAGAGTTTTGTATTCATCAGCTACTGAAGCTAACATTTGGAAAAACTTTTCATAGTAGCTGGCATGCTGAACACCTTTTGTCTTGTCGTAGTTGCGGAGGGCGAGTTCGGTAACGTGAACTTCGAGTCCCAGATTGCTGTAAAATACAATTGCATTTTTAAAGAGGTTGATGTCATTTGCACTCATACAGCCGGATTGCTGTCCATAACCACCGACATAGCCTTGCATTCCAACTCCGTCACAGAGTTTTTCATTTTTGTTGATGCTTTCAATAAGTTTACCGATTGCTTCTCGTTTTGGAGAATAGAAGGTGCTGTAATCATTGTAAAATAGCTTAATATTTGCGTTAAGTTTTTTTACAGTTTCGCGTGCATATTTGAAAGAAAGTTCAACATAATCTGGTCCGATTACATCATAGAAATAGTTTGTAGTACCACCGCGAATTGTGCGGACATGGCGTTCATCACCTTCCTTAAACTCATTTGCGCCATCTCCAACAGCTTCATTTACTACATCCCAGCAGTATACTACACCAGGATATTTTGTTTCAAAGTGTGTAATTACATCTTCAATATAATGCTGAAGGCGTTTTTTCATAACGTCAGAAGAAACAAGTTCTGTGTCATATCTATAGTTTTCTCTGAAGAACCAGTCTGGCATGTAAGCATCCCATACAAGAACGTGACCGCGGATTCCAATTCCGTTAGCCTTGGCAAACTCTGCAATGCTGTCTGCTCTATAGTAGTTCATTACAGGCATGCCAGTTTCGCTTTTCTGACTTAATGACATAGAAAGCAGTGAATATGCCTTAAATTCGTTTGCAGCAGTGATGCTGTTGAAATCAGCTTTTACCATGTCGGTATAAACTTTTCTGTCAAGATTCTGAGGATTGATTACTGTGCCAAGCTTAAATCCGTGTCGGGCAGCTGATTCACAAAGAGGTTCTTTCTGTTCAAAACCTTCGATTTCGGCAGCCTGAGCTTTAGCTTCCTCTTTTGCTTTTTCTGCAGATTTCATAAATTTTGCAGCCATTCCGTTTGATTCTGTTGCAGCAGGTTTCATCACAGTTTCTTCCTGATTTTTTGTTTCAGTCTGTGCGGCTGTGGAGTTCTTAGATTTTCCTGTGCATGAGAAAAGTGTAAAAGCTATAATTGCAATTACGGTTAAGGTTAATAGTTTTTTCATTTTAGTTCCTCTAGGAACTAGTGTACTAGAATTTTTCCGTTCGAGATATCAAGGAGTTTACTTATAAAGACCTGATACTCACTTTCATGAATTTCGCCTGTGATAGAGATTTCAGTACCAAAATCTTCTGAAAGATTTGAAATGTGGAAGAGTTCCATATTGTTTTTGATGAGTTTATAGAGTGAATAGTCTGTTGTAAAAGTGAAGGATTTTTTTGCAACAAGTTCTTCAAAAAGTTCGGCCTCGTCTGCCGCTGCAAGAACTCCTTTAGCACCGTTACCGTAAGCTTTTACAAGCCCGCCCGTACCTAACAGTGTTCCACCGAACCAGCGGGTGATTGTGAGAACGGTATTAGTACAGCTGCGTCCACGAAGAACATCCAGGGCAGGGCGGCCGGCAGTTCCACTTGGTTCACCGTCGTCGCTCATTCCCATTACTTCGGCACCAGGGCCGATTACAAAGGCGTGCACTACGTGGGTTGCGTCGGCATATTTTGCTTTCTGTGATTTTACAAGTTCACGGGCTGCGGCTTGTGTGTCGCAGGGAAAGAGCTCGGAGAGGAAGCGTGAGCCTTTGATTGTTTCTTCGTAGTTGATGTATGATTTTAATATTTCCATTTTTTTATATTAATTGTCATGCTGAACTTGTTTCAGCATCTATTAGAAATGGATCCCGAAACAAATTCGGGATGACGGTGATTAGAGCAGGCGTTGCGGGCGGCGTTTGAGCCCGCAGGAAGGGTAGGACGCAACGAAGTGCGGCCGTAGGGAGGGGCTCCTCCCTCATTCCTATCACCTAGAACCTAAAACCTAGCACCTGACTACTACTCAACAACTATATCCTGCACTTCCTTATTTGAAACGCGGATACCCTTTGCCTTAAGGCTCTTCTCCTCAAACTTGTCGGCCTTGAACTTTTCGGTGAGCACTTTGAGGCGAGGTTTCTTTACATAATTAAGCTGGAAAGTAAAGGATTTGCGGGTATCGACGTGGAGAACTTCGCAGCCTTCCGGTGCAAAGAAGTAATCGCGATTCATAATAAAGCCCTGAATCTTACAGCGCTTGATGTGAACAAACTGAGTTGCAGGGTCGCGGTAGAGAATCGTAAAGAGAACTTTGGAAAGGCTTTCCTTGTCTGCAAATCCGCAGTAACGCATTTCTGGTCCAACAAAAAGTTTTTTTGGAGTTTCAGAAACAGAATAAATTCCGCTCTTTCGAACATAAAGAATCTTGTCGTAAGGAGTAACCTTGAAGAGTTCATTGCCACCAGAAACTTCGGTTCCGAGATTTCCATTTTTCTCGTCGTAGCGCAGGGCAAGGTCACGTTTTGTAACGGCCTTTACGTCTACGGCATTGATGTTTGTAATTTCAGTGTGGCGTACAAGAGCATCCTCTCCAAGTACTGCCAGCTTCTTTTCAATTCCGTCCAGCCAGCTGATTGCGTAATCAACCAAGTGCTTGAGCAGCTTATTGATTTCTTTAATGCGGGCGTTGATTGCTTCAACCTCGGCACGGTTTTTACTCATATCATAAAGGGAGATTCGGCGGATTGGGATTTTGAGCAGGTGGTCAACATCCTCGTCGGTAATCGGGCGAATCAGTTCTTTTGCGAAAGGCTTAAAGCCGTCTTTTACCGCTTTGATTACACCTTCTTCAGTTTTTTGTTGTTCGATTTTTTTATAGATTCGCTCTTCTACGAAAATACGTTCGAGGGTTCGCAGGTGCAGCTTTTCTGTAAGGTCTTCTTTTTCAAGCAGAAGCTCAGCCTTTAAGATTCCGACCAGCTGCTTTGAGTGATGTTCAATTACCTGAGTACAGGTCATCTGCACCGGCATGTTGTCTTTAATTACAAGCAGGTTACAGTAGATTGTCTGCTCGCAGTCGGTAAAGGCGTAAAGGGAATCTACAACATCTTTTGTGTAAACGCCGCGCTGCAGACGGATTTCAATATTTACTTTGTCGGCGGTATAGTCTTGAATTGAGGTTGCCTTGATTTTTCCGTTTTTTACTGCCTTTTCAATTGAGTTGCAAAGGCTTTCTGTAGTCGAACCGTAAGGAAGTTCTGTGATGACGATTTTTTTATCATCGCTGGTGTCCATCTTGGCACGGGTGATGATTTTTCCAAGTCCGTCCTGATATTCTGAAACATCGATTAGACCGCCGGTAGGGAAGTCCGGGAAGAGCTGGAACTTTTCGCCGCGCAGGCATTTTCGTTCTGCGTCTATTACCTCGTGAATATTGTGGCTGAGGATGTTTGTACTCATACCAACCGCAATACCTTCGGCTCCCATTATAAGAACGAGTGGCAGCTTTGCCTGGAAGGCGGTCGGCTCAACATCACGGCCGTCGTAAGTATCAACATACTGGGTAATGCGCGGATTTGTATTTAAGATGTCTTTTGTGATTGGGCGAAGGCGGCACTCAATGTATCGGGGAGCAGAAGCACCGTCGCCCGTGTACATGTTACCAAAGTTTCCCTGCTTATCAATAAAGATTTCTTTGTTTGCAAGATTTACCAGGGCAGTGTAAATGGAAGCATCGCCGTGCGGGTGATAAGCCATAACCTTACCGCACACATTGGCAACCTTCACAAAGCGCCCGTCGTCAGTTTTAATGAGAGTGTGAATGATTCGTCTCTGAACAGGTTTTAGTCCGTCTGTAATTTCAGGAATAGCGCGGTCGCGGATAACGTAACTCGCATACTGAATAAAGTTCTGGTCAAAGAGATTTTTTACATAAGCCATTATTTTCCCCTGAAGGACAGTAGTCCTCACCCGTTAAAAATTATAAATGAAAAAATTGTTATTATCAAGTTTCCGACAGATAACTGTCAGGTTAAGGAATGTATTTTTCAGACAGGAATAATCAGTTTCGGCTGGCTGCTTTTTCAAGAAGTTCTATAAGTTCGCTGTAGTTTTTGCGGACAGTTTTTCTATGTGCGTCTTGAATAAACTCCAGTTCATTGCGGAATAGTCTATCCTTTGCAGAAACCGGCATGTACTGAATGCTGGTGCGGGTGTAGTAGTGCTCGATACAGCCCTTTGGAAGAACGTAAATGCGGGCCGCTTCCATAGCCGCAAGAATAAAGGCCGCAAGATTTTTTATGAGAGGAATTGAGTCAGCAACGTCGCGCGGCAGACAGTCCTCTATTTCCTCGCTCACATTATTTATTCCCTGCAGCAATACAGTTTTGTAAGTATCAACACTTTCTGCATTTTCATGTTTTTCGCGGAGGAGACTTAACTTTTCCATAAGTGGTTGAAGTTTCTGCGGAACCTGGTTTTCCTCAAAATATTTATGAAGTTCCTGCGAGATTTTTATAAGATATCTTTCAAGTCTGAAAATCAATTTGCTCAGTGTAATTTTCTGAGCCATTTCTTTTGGTGAAAAAATTGTTGAATAAAAATCTTCCTGTCGTTCTCTTTGTTTTTCAAGCCAGCCAATTACACGTTCATCTTCATTTGCAACATCCCTTAACTTGCCACTAAAGAGAGAATCAAGGTCTGTGATTATACGGCCGTTAGTTCCCAATAACGAACATACTTTGCAGAAAACACCAAGCTCATCTTTTCCGCCAACGTCAATAATGCCGGTTCCCGCCGCGCTATACTCATCTTCTATAAAAGTTAAAAGATAAGTGAACATCTGCTGGTCGGTATATCCTTCCACAAAAATCTGGTTGTCCGAAAAAAAGAACTGTTTGTGGTAAGTGTTGAAGCGGGGCAAAAAGCGGCGGAAGAGAGCATCATCTTCATCAGATAATTCTTCAATACTCGTAGGTGCCTTATTTACATGACAAACAATAACGCCAGTTAATTCTTCCGGTGTTCTTAAATCAATATAAAATGGAGAATGTGAAATCAAAAAGAACATTCGACGGCTTGAATGCGAAACTTCCTTTCGAATCTCGTTCATAAAAAAAGTCTGGAACTGAGGGTGAAGATGCAATTCCGGTTCATCAATAAAAAGACAGTCATCTGCTGTAGAATCATAAAGGTTTACCAGAAGCGAAATGATTTCCCGAAGTCCGTGACATTCAGCTTCTTCGAGCATATATTCGACATTCCAGGCCTTGTTTTCAACAATCGGAATCAGAGTACCGTCAATATCTTCTATAAATGAAATGGATTTTCCAAACATACTTGAAAGAACTTTTTCGATTTTCAAACGGATTTTTTCATTGTTCTTCAGAATCCGAATCTGGTCAGCATAATTTCTATCTGCCGTCAGAAAACGAACCGTATAGCCCGCGTTTTCAAACTGTTCAGAAATCTTCTGAGCAAGTAAAGTTTTACCGCTGCCGTTAGGTCCAACTATCAGGTTAATTTGTGACCAGTTAGATTTCTTAAAAACAGTCTTACCCCAGAGAAACGGAATTTTTACGCGAGTTTCAAGTTCAATCATAAGAATATTATAACACAGGTTTGATTTTATGATATAATAAAATCAATGAAGACAATAATTATCACCCCTCCAGTAGTTCAATTTAATTCTCCATATCCTTCAGGGGCATACCTAAAAGCTTTTTTTTCACATCCAGAAGGTGGCGCACAGAGTAGTGGTGATGTTGTCTGGCACGATTTGAATATTCGGCTCTTTTATGAAGTTTTCAGCCATACAGGACTAACCAGACTTTTTGAACTTTCAGAAGCCCGAGCTCTCCATCTTGCAGATGAGGCTGAACGAAAAGGTGATGACAATACAGCGTTTAATCTTCGCCGTTATATATCGCAAAAACAAAACTGGATTATCTGGATTGATTTTATAACTGCCGTTTTGAGCGGAAAGGGAGCGCGAGAAAAAGAACCTCAGTTTTTGTATTCACCTTTTGCACCGCGTGGCAGTCGTATGGAAAACTACCTTTCGGAAGTTTCAGAGAGTGGCCGAGAGCCTACAGTTGATGATGTAAAGTTCTTGTGCAGTTTTGCACTCGCGGATTTGTCTGACTATATCACCGTTGCCTTCGATCCACAGTTTTCTCTTGTGCGTTATGCAGAGTCCCTTGCTGTAGATACACGGAGTTTTTCTGATTTTGAAAAACAGATTGATTCTCCAGTGATGGAACATTTTTATAAACCGGTTTTGGAAAAGTGTTTTATAGACTTTTCCGCCGAATTAATTTGTATTTCAATTCCATTTGCGGGAACTTTTTTGCCGGCCCTTTATACAGCGCGCTGGTTTAAGCAGAAATTTGGAGAAAAAGTTTTTATCTGCATAGGTGGTGGTTTTGTAAACACAGAACTTCGTGAAGCTCGCGATCCGGCACTTGCAAAATATATAGATGCAATTTCCTATGACCGCGGTTACGGTTCATATCGGGCACTCTTGAATACCAGTCATGCTGAACTTGATTCAGCACCTCAATTATATAAACTTCGTCTCTTTACAAAGCAATCTGATGGCACTGTAAAAATAAACGAACCTCTCTGGCAAGACCCGGCATCAGAAAAATATGAAAATCAGATAACTGCAAAAATTATTCCAGACTATTCAGATATAGATTTTTCAATTTATCCTCGTATGTGCGATGATACAAATGCAATGCATCGAATCTGGACAGACGGCACCTGGATAAAAGCCTATCTTGCGCACGGTTGCTACTGGCACCGCTGCGCCTTTTGTGATACTTCGCTTGATTATGTGTGTGGCTACAAACCAACAGATATCGAACCACTTTTTAACGGGCTCTTAAAAACTGCCCGAGAAAAAGGTGTGTATGGAATCCACTTTGTAGATGAGGCGCTTCCACCAGTTGCGTTAAAAAAGTTTGCTTTGCTCAATGCCCGTGCGGGGAATCCTCTTTATTTCTGGGGAAATGTACGCTTTGAAAAGACCTTTACAAAAGACCTCGCAGCCTTCTTAAGCTACTGCGGACTTGGTGGAGTTTCTGCTGGAATTGAGTCTGCTACAGGAACCGGGCTTGAAGCCATCAACAAAGGTACAGACATCGCCTCAATTACCCATGCCTGCTGCGCATTCAAAGAAGCTGGTATTCTCGTGCATTCCTATATGATTTACGGCTTCTGGAATGATACTCCGCAATCAATCATTGACTCAATGGAAACACTCCGTCAATTCTTCGCCGCAGGTTTGCTCGACAGTGCTTTCTGGCATAAGTTTGTTTTAACTCGAAATTCAACAGTTTATAACCAATGGCAAAAGGATGGCACTCTGGATCTGGTTTCCAGCGAAGAATCAAGTTCTGCATTTGCCCGTAATAATCTGCATTTTAAAGGTGAAGAAAAATTTAATAAATTCGGCACACCACTGGAATTAGCCCTCAATTCCTGGATGCATGGAGAGCGCCTTGATCAGCATGTTCAAAAATGGTTTAACTTTCAGGTTCCAAAACCCTTGGTTTCAAGAGACTTTATTAATAACCTGATAGAAGAATATGAGCAGAAGAATAATGCCCGTGCCTCAAAATTAAATGAAACAACAGTAAAGAATCTCTGGTGGCTTGGAGGAAGACCTGTCCTCTGTGGAAATGAGTACCGCTGGCTTTATTTACTGGAAGAGCAGAGTTGTTCTGTTGATATTATTAATAAAATAAATCTCAATTTATTACTTGCTCTTCGTCCTGAAGTTTCTGAGTTTGAGCGAACTGCTGCGCTTGAACAGATTTCAAAAAATCCTGCAAGCATCTCGAAACTAAAAAAAATACTAGGCCGAGGCCTAGTACTGTTAGATTTTTAGTTGATTTCCACTGTATCTATGTGAGCTCCAAGCTTTTTCAGCTGGCCGACTAAATCTTCGTATCCTCTTTCAATCTGGTAAACATTGCTGATTCGGCTTGTTCCGTGAGCGCACATTGCTGCAATTACCATTGCCATACCGGCACGAATATCAGGAGAAACCAGATGGTCACCATGAAGCATGCTAGGTCCGCAAACAACTGCGCGGTGTGGATCACACAATGTAATTTTAGCTCCCATAGAAATCAATTTATCAACAAAGAACATTCGGCTTTCGAACATCTTTTCAAAAATCAAAACTGTTCCGTCAACCTGAGTTGCAGTTACTGTCATAATAGAAGTAAGGTCTGCAGGGAATCCGGGCCAAGGCATGTCATCTATTTTTGGAATAGCGTTTCCCAAGTCGTCGTTTACTTTAAGATTTTGAGTGTTAGGTACGGTTAACTCATCGCCGTTTATGCTCCAGCTGATTCCAAGTTTTGCAAAACTGTATTTCAGAGGTCTCATTTCTTCGGCGCGGACACCTTTAATTGTGATACGGCCTTTTGTAGCAGCGGCCATTCCTATGTAAGAACCGATTTCAATATAATCAGGTCCAATTGTAAATTCACAGCCATGAAGTTTTTGAACTCCTGTAATGTGAAGAATGTTACTTCCAATTCCGCTGATATTTGCGCCCATTGCAACAAGCATCTTACAAATGTCCTGAACATGAGGTTCGCTTGCACAGTTCTGGAGAATTGTTTCACCTTCAGAAAGGGCAGCAGCCATAACTGCATTCTCTGTTGCAGTAACCGATGCTTCATCAAGGAAGATGTCAGCTCCGACTAACTTTGTTGCAGAAAATTCAAAACGCCCGTTTACATGGATATTTGCACCAAGAGCTTTTAATGCCAGAAAGTGAGTATCAACGCGGCGGCGACCAATAACGTCACCACCCGGAGGAGTCATCTGACATTTTCCCTTGCTTGCAAGAAGAGGTCCTGCAAATACAATAGAACCGCGCACCTTTTTTGTAAGGTCGCTTGGAAGCTCTGTTGTTTTTATATTATCGCACTGGATTTTCCAGTTATGTTTACTGAGTTTCTCAACTTTTGCACCAAGAGATTTTAAGATTTCAAACATTACGTTTGTGTCCTGAATCTCCGGAATGTTATGAAGAATAACCGGCTCATCGGTCATAAGTGTTGCCGCAATACAAGGCAATGCTGCGTTCTTATTTCCGCTGGCTGTAACTGTCCCCTGAATAGGATATCCACCCTCAATTACATATTCGTGCATTATTCCACCTTTTGTGTTAATAAGTTAATTAATACATCGGCGCATTTTGCACACTGGTTTAGAGAAAGCCACTCACTTCGTGAATGAAATTCATGAGCCCCGGTAAAGATGTTTGGAGTAGGAATTCCAAGTTCCGTAAGCCGCGAACCGTCAGTTCCACCGCGGATTGGCTGTTTACGAACTTTTACGCCTGCCGCTTCATAGGCCTTTTCCAGTTTCTGCATAATTTCAGGGTGCTGGTCCATTTTTTCTTTCATATTAAGATACTGCTGCTTAAATTCAAGTTCATAACTACCGCCAAATTGAGCAATTACTTTTTCAGCAGTTGATTTGATGATTTCTTTTTCTTTTTCGATTTCTTCTATATTAAAAGAACGAAGAAGCATTTCTACAGAAGAACTTTCGATGGTGCCTGTGATTTCCATTGGGGCAATAAAGCCCTGGTAATTTTCAGTTGTCTCTGGAGCCATATCATGCGGGAGGGAAGCTGCGAAATTACTTGCAAGAGTTACGGCATTTACCATTCCACCAGATTTTGCTGAACCGGTATGACACGCCTTTCCTGTAAATTTTACAGTGCAAGCCCAGGCGTTAAAGCATTCACATTCCAATTCGCCTTCGTCACCACCATCAGCAGTAACCGCAAAATCAGCTTTTAAGATATTCATAGGAACCTTATCCATCCCGTGTCCGGTTTCTTCATCCGGGGAGAACATTACTTCAATTGGTCCATGCTTTAAGCCTTCCTCTTCATAATGTCTCATCAGATAATCTACAGCTGCCATAATTGCAGAAACTCCAGCCTTATCATCTGCTCCAAGAAGGGTAGTGCCGTCTGAACGAACAATAGTATCTTCTTCGCCGGTTGGAGATTCAGCAGCGGAAAGCATAGAAATAACCGGCTTCACATTTTCGCCGGTAACTTCATCTACTGTATCCATATGAGCCATTAAAAGGATGGTTGGATATTTTTTACGTTCTTCAGGATCTACTATGTTAGAATCAATTTTTGCAACTACATAACACCAGTCTGTAAGATAAACATTACGGGTTCCCATATTGCGTAATTCTTTTACAAGCACTTTAGCAATCTCCCATTGTCTATCAGTAGAAGGAAAGACTCCATTATCTGCAGCTTTACCATCACTCTCAGACCAGATTTTTACATATCTAGTGAATCTATCCAAAAGATGATTCATTTCTTCTTTGTTATTGTAAATGTAATTCATAATATCAGTATAACAAAAAAGATTATTTTTTTCAAAAAAAAGTGAAAAAAAGTTTAAAAATAAAGGGATGAGCTATTGACACTTTTGAGAGAGAAGTATATATTCTTATTCACCGTCGCAACACTGAGTTGCGACACACGAACTA
>CAMNIU010000165.1 GCA_946540605.1 uncultured Treponema sp. | reverse complement strand
GTTGCAAGGTATTCATCATAAGTAAGACCTTCCTCAAGTGACTCAGCATTGGAAAGTTCTTCTCGGATATATTCACCTGTAAGATAAAGTTCATACGGATTTTCTTCATCTTCAAGATCATCAAAGAATCCGCTGTCATTCATAATTCCAAGGTTTGTAACAAATGCTTTTTCCTGATTTGCAAGATTATAAATATTTGCAAGTGAAATATCATTATAATCAACATAGCGTTTTCGTGGATATTTGATTATTACAGAACCATCTTCTGAACGAGGAATTACAAGTTTTCCAGCTTTAATATATTTGTTTGTAATTTCAACAGTAGGATTTCCTAACATATCAAGAATAGGACGGAACACCAGCTGGGCATAATATTTTCCGTTATACTTTACAACCGGATGAACATGACGAAGGTATCCATCTTTATCCGGGTCTGCATTTACAAAACCTGCAGATTTTGCCTGAATCATAAAATCATAAAGCGCAGGCTGAACACCAGTGTACTCTTTTGTG
This sequence comes from uncultured Treponema sp., assembly GCA_946540605.1. Classification (GTDB taxonomy): domain Bacteria; phylum Spirochaetota; class Spirochaetia; order Treponematales; family Treponemataceae; genus Treponema_D. The sequence continues at coordinate 10,261 of CAMNIU010000165.1, read as the reverse complement.
ATTGTATCTTTTTCTACAGAAACATTATCCAAAGCAATATATGTTTCAAGATATTTTTTTTCAAGTTCACTTGGCTCAATTCCATTTTCAAAGGTAAGAGTAAGGAATGTATTTTCAAAATCTTTTATAGAATCTGCGAGCACAGTATCTATAGGAGTAATAACATGGGAGATTGCAGTATTAAGCTGAAGTTCATATTTCTGAGATTCCGAACTGTAATAGTCCATTGCCTCATCATAAGCGGCACTACCATCTGCAAGAGCCTCAAAAGATTCTGAAGCAACATCATTCAACAAAGAAAAATAATCAATTACGTATGACGGTAATGAATCTTTTACATAATTTTCGTCTACCGTTGCCTGGCTTCTGTCAAGGAAGCTCAAATCGAATACTACAGAACGTGCACCCAGTTCTTTAAGGCTGATAAGCATATCTGAGTATACTGTGCGCGAAAACGGCCATGTACCAATATTTTCCACCGCGTCGTCATCAATATTAACCATGATAACTTCTTCGCTTTCGGTCAAAGGCTTAAGCGGGCGCTGGAAATAATCTGCAACCTGATTATCAAGTGGAGACAAAATCAAAAGTGAACAGATTGCAACACAAAGAAAAGGAATTAAAAGAGAAATAATTAGTTTTTTCATACGATTAATAATAGATAATAAACTCTCTTAGGCGGGGCTAAGAACAACCATATAGGCTTAGAACGAAAAAAGCCCGCAATCAGTTAAAGATTGCAGGCTTTTCCAACAAGTAATTACTTACTCGTCCCAGGTGAAATCTTCTTTTGCTTCAGAAGCACGAGAAGAAGCAGTTGCTACGCCTTCTCTGTTTCCATCAGCAACCTGAACATCACCAGCTTTTACGATAGTCTGTTTCTTAAGACCGCCCTTAGCAGGTGCTGCTGCAGCAAAGAGTGATTCTACACTTCCGTTCTGTTTTGCTTTAATTGTAATAGATTTATCATTCAACTTAAGAACAACACTTGAATTAAGCCCAGTCTTCAAAACAGTAGAAGCTGAAAGCTCCTGTCCTACAGTTACCTTTTCATACTTGCCAGGTGCTTTTTCATAAGTAACAGTACCAACAATTGAATCAACTACATAAGAATCTGTAGCTGCGAACAACATTGTTCCAACGAACAATGCAACAATAAGAGTTAAAAATCTCTTCATTTTGAATAAAACCTCCTCACGATTTCAATATATTATCGTCTACTTTTTAATATATGTCAATAATATTTTGCATCCTTAAACAACTTTATTATCTGCTCTCTTGATGGAATTTCTACAGGAGAATCTGCACCAGGAACACTAATTGGCAGATACGATGACCATGCATCCTTTAAAGGAATAAGAGCTGCATCCTTTCCTGCCTTTCTCCATTCACGGGCACCATAAGTCCATGCAAGACCAAATGTATCCTGTGAAAGGGTTACTTCAAATGGAACCCAGATTTTTCCTTCTACCTCTATATAATACCCTTTTGAAGTTCTTGCCCTTCCTTCCTCAAGAGAAAGACCTGAATCAAACGCCATATAAATATGACCAGGAACTGTAATGAATGCAGTTTCAATACCCAAAGCTTCGAGCAGTGAACAGTTCAGAATTGTAAGGTCATCACAGTCACCACCGTGATAAACCAGTGTCTGATAAGGGAACTGCAGGAAGTCTACTGCTGCAGTACCGACATTATCTGTAAACGCACTCGACGGGTCTACGACATAGTTAATACCAAAGGCCTTAAGGGCGCCAAAAATTGCTGCTGCATACTGAATATTTTTTGGCACTCCATCACGAAGTTCATTCTTTACAATACCCTGAACCTGACGGGCAAATCTCTGTGCTGTAGCATCTTTTCCAGAAACAAAAGCCGCAGCCCTTCGGTCATCTTCCCAGGTCATCGAGTTACGACTTAAAGCCGTTACAGGCAAAAAGTATGAAGAAGTCTGTATTTTTCCCAGAGAAGAATAAGTTACCGTTATCTCCATATCTGAAGATTTTGGCTGAACCAGATCCAGAATGTTTTCATTCAAAAAGGCACAGATATCTACAGTAAAGTTTTCTCCACGACCAATACTTTCTATTTCAGAAACAATAAACGGCGCAGTCATGTAAGAATCAATCATTACAGAAACTGTAACATTATAAATATCATTCGGTTCGTTATTTACAAGAGTTATGTTTCCAAAAGGATTCTCTGCGTAGTGTGCATAAAATACCGGGAATACAGGCTCGAATTCAGAATCGGTAAGCTCAATCATATCCCGGCTGAATAAACCACGGGAAAGACTATACCTTAAACCGATTCCCAATTCCAGGGTAGAAGTAAGCGGTTCAGGTTTTGCATAATAAGATTTATAGCCCGCAAAGCCCGTTACCGAAAGTGCCGGCGAAACATAAAAGTCTGCACCAACCTTTCCGGAAAAAGAAAGTCCGCTTACAGTTTTTGCATCAAATTTTGAAGCACTTGGAAATGTCCAGATACCAGCCATGCCTTCTGCAAAGGCATCCCATCTATCCATAAAGCGAAGCTTATAACCAACTCCAAATCTGCCGTCTAATAATGTCTGAAGTCCAAAACCTTCTACAAAAAATCCAGAATATGTAAACTGCCCCGAAACATAAATCTGGTCACGGCTTCGAATGGTGATAGGACTAAGATCAAGTCCTGCATTTACACCAAAGCCCCCCGCCTTATTCAAAAAGCCATTAAGTGGCAATTCATAAGACGGCTGAATATGCAGCGATAAATCGATTGCAGAAAGATTTGCACATACAAAAATTACAGAAAGAGAAAAGATTATTTTTTTACTCAATTTTCGAATTTGCATTTTCCAAACCTTTTAAAGCAACCTTATTTGAAGGATCTTTTTCAAGAACCCTCTTATACTGGGCTGCCGCAGCAGAATAATTTTTCTCAATCATAAGAATATTTGCTGTATTGTTCATTGCCGTAACAGTAGAAAGTTTCTGGAATTCACGCTTAGCTTCTGTATAACGGCCGGCACGGACAAGTGCAACTCCCAGTTTATTTGCATCACCTTCTGCGCGGGCTCTCTTAATAACCTCTTCTATATCTGAACTGATATAATTTTCTATTGCTTTCTTTGTATTAGCAATAAGCTGATCCTGCTTATAACTTATAGAAGCAGAACTGTTACTGTAAGCAACAGGCTTATAAGAATTCCATGCATCTGTTGTATCTATAAACTCATAGAAATTTTCGTCATCAGCAAAGCAATTTGCAACGGCTTGTGAACCTGCCTTAAAGCTTGCAGTAAAACCTTTTTCAAGATTTGCCATAGACAGCGCAAGATAAACTGAATCTGAATCTTCATCAATTATAAGTCCATCTGTAGAAGCAAAATTACTTAAAGCCTGTCGAGCACCAATATTAAGTTTTACAAGAACAATAAAATCCTCATCAAGAGGCATATAACCAGTAGGTACATTTACAGTCTGCAGACATGAACACAAAAGAATACCCATATCATCATAATCACCGGAAAGATACTGCAAAGTCTGCAGAGGATACTGAATTGAATCCAATTCATAACTGGTATGATAATAATGATAAGGTGTTAATGTATCACCAGAATATCCAAGGCCAACAAGTCTGAGTGCTTCAACCATTCCGGCTGCATACTGCAGGTTTGCATTCATACCTGTATAAAGATTGTTACGGGTAATACCAGCAACTTCCTTAGCAAATGCTGCAATCTCCTGACTGTCTGGAGAAATAAAGGCTGAAAGGGAAGCATTGTCTCCCCAGGTAAAGGCATTACGGTTATTTACAGCAACAATTACCGGCTCAACAACTGTCATTCTCTTACCAAGGAAATCATATTCAATTACAACCTCACCACTGATTTTTCCATTTTCTGTAAATGAAAGAATTACATCTGAAAAATTTGCACAAAGAGGGAACTCAACTTTCTGATGTCGATTTATACGAGATGCTGTTCCACAGAGTTTTGCACCAGAGGTATATTTATTTGCACGGAAACTTACATGAACGTTGCGAAGTTCTGCACCATCATTATTCTTCAGTATGATTGTACCAAACGGTTCATAATCATAAACTGCACTGTAAACAGGATATACATCACTGTCCTGAACAATCTTTACAGAAAGTGAAGAACGTCCAGAACCTTTTCCAGCATGAGCTGCAAGTCTCAGAGAAACTCCTGCAAAAGGACCTGTAATAAGTTCCTTTCCTTTATCTATACATAAGCTTGCATAACCACCGGTAGCATTAACAGAAAGTGTAGGATTAATTCGGAAACCAACTTCACCATATGCACGGTAATAAATATCAGAAAAGTTTCTGTTACCTGTTGTTGTATCACCATTTTGATTTATTGTCTGAATCTGGCTGATACCATAATCTAATCCAAAGGCACCACCCAAGCCAAGGTAAAGTCTTGAAAGCGGATAATAATAAAATCCAAGATTAATACCACCAAACATAGTGTTAATTGCACTGTCAGTATTTTCGGGTTTTTCGTAAAGATAACCACCTTCAAGACCTATGGTAGTAAAATTGAATAAATCAACACCACCAAAGATTTGTCCGCCATAGGCAGGGGTCATATGCTCGGTTAGCGGAATAACGGCTGTAGGCTCAAGCTTAAATGCAAAATCCAGTGAAAACAAAGCACAAATATGAGCTACAGCAAGAAAAGCTATTGCAATAATTTTTTTCATATATGCATCACTCCCTCTTGCAAAATACATAATCTGATATTTTAAAATTATAACATACAGTTTTTCACTTGTCAGTAAAAAAAATGCCCGAGATAACTCGGGCATTTTAAGTAAACGAAACAGTCGGCAAGCACAGCTTGCCTCTGAGCCATTTTTTTCGATGAACCTAAAGCAACCCTTTCGGCTTGCTTTTTAACGGTTCTTCGATTTTAGGCTTATTTTTTAAGCAACTTAGCCAAATTCTTAGCAGTAAATCCTAAATATTCAGCAACCTTATTAGCTGGACCTGATGTACCGAAGGTGTCGATACAGAAGCAGTTCTCTTTTGAAGTGAACTGGAGCCATTCCATAGAAATGCCGGCTTCTGTACAAACAACACGCTTTGTTTCACCGATAATCTTGTCCTGCTTAGCCTTTGAAAGACCTTCAAACTTCTTCAAATCTGGTACAGAAACAACGCGGATAACCTTGTCCTTAACCATATCTGCAGCCTGAAGAGCCATATTAACTTCTGAACCGCTTGCAAGAATTGTGATATCTGGAGTATCAGAACCCTTTCTTACGATGTAAGCACCATTGTTAGCCATGTTCTTCTTCCAAGACTTATCATCCTTTGCATAAACTGGAAGTGCCTGACGTGTGAATGCCATACAAACAGGGTGATCCTTGCTTGCATAAGCAATCTTCCATGCTTCCATAGATTCTTCTGGGTCACCAGGTCTGATTGCCTGAACACCAGGAATAGCGCGGAGAGATGTCATAGTTTCGATTGGCTGATGTGTAGGACCATCTTCGCCAACGTAAATTGAGTCGTGTGTGAATACGTAAATTACAGGCTGCTTCATCAAAGAAACAACGCGGAGAGATGGACGGAGGTAATCTGCGAATACAAGGAATGTAGCACAGAATGGGCGGAGTCCACCGTGGAGAGAAATACCTGCAGCAACGGCAGACATTGCAAACTCACGGATACCATACTCAATTGTGCGGCCAGCGCGGTTAGATGCGCTGAAGGTTCCGTTATCAGTTGCCTTGAATGCAGTCTTGTTTGGTCCCATCAAGTCAGCAGAACCACCAACAAGGTTAGCATAGCGGGCAGCAATTACGTTCAAAGCCTTTCCAGATGCATCACGTGTAGCACATGCATCACCAACTTTGTATTCAACATCTTTTACAGTTTCATCTGTTACAGCATCGCTGTGGTAAGCATCCCAAAGCTTCTTGAGTTCAGGATTTTCTTTTGCCCATGCAGCAAAGTCAGCATTCCAGTCAGCTTCTGCCTTAGCAAATGCAGCCTTCTTGTCTTCAAAATATTTGTAAGCTTCTGGTACAACGTAGAAGTCCTTGTCTTCTGGAAGACCAAGAGTTTTCTTAGCCTGGATAATTCCTTCTGCACCAAGTGGAGCACCGTGAACATCAGCAGTTCCCTGCTTTGGAGCACCCTTACCAATTACAGACTTGAGCATAATCAAAGAAGGTTTATCTTCACAAGCCTTAGCTTCTTTTACGAGATTTACGATACCTTCGATATCATACATATCTCCCTTAAGAACCTGCCAGCCATAAGCTTCATAGCGCTTTTTGATATCATCTGTGAAAGTGATATCTGTGCAACCATCAATAGAAATCTTGTTCTGATCGTAGAATACAATCAGTTTACCAAGCTTGAGGTTACCGGCAAGAGAAGAAGCTTCAGAAGCAACACCTTCCTGAAGACATCCTTCTCCTACGAGAGAATATGTGTAGTGATCTACAATCTTGTGTTTTGGAGTATTGAACTTTGCAGCAAGCATCTGCTCTGCAATAGCCATACCAACAGCCATTGAAACACCCTGTCCGAGTGGGCCACCAGTACATTCAACACCGTCTGTGTCACCAAATTCCGGGTGACCTGGACACTTTGAACCAACCTGACGGAAATTCTTAATGTCGTCCATGCTTACTTTGTATCCTGCCAAATGGAGGATGCTGTAAAGAAGCATAGATCCGTGACCTGCAGAAAGTACAAAACGGTCTCTATCAGCCCATTTTGAATTTGCAGGATTGTGCTTCATAACTTCGCCATACAATACTGCAGCAGCCTCTGCAGCACCAAGAGGAAGGCCTGGGTGACCAGAATTTGCCTTCTGAATTGCGTCCATAGACAAGCTGCGGATTGAAAGTGCAACTGCCTCAACACCTTTTTTGTTCATAAATTATACTCCTGTGTAGCCCTTTAAGGGCATATATAATTTTTCTAAAATTATGCTAATTCTTTTATGATAGAAGCAAGGACAGCCTCATCTGAGCGGAGTTCCAAAGCCTTCTTAAATTTTGGATCTCTGAAAAGTGAAGCAAGAGAAGAAAGTACCTTTAGATGAATCTGCGAATTGTGAGCAAGCAGAATGAACATAACAAATACTTCACGCTCATCTGGAGCCTTCATATCAATAGGGTTCTTAAGATAAACTACACAGATACGCTGCTCAGATTCATTTTTCATAATTGGTGAACGAGCATGTGGAAGGGCAATACCGTTTCCTACGGCAGTGCTTAAAACTTCTTCGCGTGCACAAAGTGCATTGTACACATCATCAGAAGTCAGACCTTCCGGTAGATCTATCATTTTACAAACCTTTGAGTAAATTTCCTGAGGTGTTGATCCTTCAACATTTTTGAATACACCTCCCCTGTGAATAAGCTGAGCTAAGTCTACTTCAAAATCTCCATCCATAGTTTTATTCTCCTATATAGATTGCAAGGACGTATCCTGCAATTACAGTTTCATTTTACCAGTTCAAATCCCTTAAAGCGATTGCATTCCAAAGCAGAATAAAGTGTTACACTGATGTCTTCAAAAGTCTCTTCCATTCCATCCAATGAAAGCGAAACATCATCTGTTGGAAAAGAAGGCCTCATATAAGCATTTTCTACTTCTTCCAAAAGGCGCACTGCATGGCTGTAAAGCTGTGAAAGAATAACAAGTTCCTGCTGTGGAAAATTTTCTGCCGCAACACCTGAACCGCCGATTGCACAAAACAACTCACTTACCTTTGTAAAAAGGTGGAGAATCCTTTTTCGCATTTCGGCAATAGGATAATCAGAAAACTGATTATACATCTTTTCAAGTATATCATTACGCTTTTCTATATTCAATAATACAAGCCGACGCTCTTCTGGAGAAATCATTGCCATATTCGGAAAAATCGTCTGTATTACATCTTCAAAATCATCTGAAACATCTTTTTTACCGCATTTTTTATCATAAATACGATCTTCCAGAATTGCATCAATAACGCGCGGAGTTAAGGTAAGAGCCATATCACTAAGAAGCATTCCCCGTTCATACTCCATTCCATTCCATTTACCAGTATATGGCACTGTTTCACCCTTGCGCCATATTCGAGATTCTACACCATAAGGTTCAAAGCCAATTTTTGTTGTATGAGCCAGAAACTCTTCTGTAGAACCGCAGTTTCGAATACAAAGCTGTTCCTGATTTTCGAGAAATAAAAACGAAAGCTGTTCTTCTATAGAAGAGGCCGGGCCATGACGGTCAAAACTTTCAAGCAAACCGTTTTCAAAATATGTATACCATTCTTCGCGCTGTACGGCATCATCCGAAATTACAAAATCTGTAAGTCTGCTTACCTGAGGCCGCATTTCAACAACTCCATTATTCCAGTTGATTACGCGACAAAGAATTCTATCTCCATATTTAAATTCCGTGTCGCCGCATATTTTCTTCAATGGCCAGGCAGTAAGCTTAATTTCCTGTGGCATTGAATACTGCACAGAACTGAGCGGAATTGAAGTGTTGTTTTTATCATTGAATATATATGGAAGAATATAACCTTCACCATACAGTGCAAAAGTGTCCATTGCAAGATTCATGGAAAAAGTTTCGGCCTCACTTTCAACAGTATTACCTTCTGCCATAATAGTAATTCCATCAGGTGGAACATCTGAATTTACAAACGGAATACAGCGGTGTCCAATTATTATATACCCCTTTTCAACTTCTTCCCTGCTTGGCTTAAAACTGAACCAGCGTCCTGTAAAAACACCAGCCTTAGTTACAAATTCGTTATTTACAAGAGAAAAGACAAGATCTGAAACATGAAGAATTTCTGCAGCATCAGCCTTATTTACTTTAGCACCCTTAGATTTTAGATATCTATAAAATTCGTCTGGCGTAAAAACATCAAGCTGCTCAGTTAAATATTCTTCTATAATATTGTTAGTCCGAAAATCCACGAGGGGTATTTTAATCCAAAACAATAAATCTGTAAATTAGTCCTAATAAAAAAGATTGCTTCTCCTTCACTACGCTCAGGGCGTGCAATAGCATGTTTTTTCTGATATACTGATTTTATGAAACTAACGTTTTTGGGAACGGGTACAAGCCATGGAGTTCCAGTCATAGCCTGCGACTGTGCAGTATGTAATTCTAAAGATCCACGTGACAAAAGAACAAGAAGTTCCGCCTACATTCAAACATCTGATAATAAATATATTCTTATAGATGTTGGACCTGATTTTCGTACTCAGGCATTACGCGAAAAAATCCGCCAGATTGATGCAATTCTTTTAACCCACAGCCATGCTGATCACTTACATGGAATTGATGATTTACGTAACTTTTCGTGCATAATGTCTAATAAACCGGAAAATCCCCTGAACGAAAAATATGATAAACCGCCTATTCCGATTTACACAAATCACAGTGCCGCAGAACATTTAAAACACAGTTTTGGATATCTGTTCAGCGAAAAAGCAGAAGGTGGAGGACATGCAAAAATCAGTCTGATAGAACCATCCGCTCCATTCAAAATTGACTCTACGATAATCACACCAATTCCAATGATGCATGGTTCTCTGGAAACTACCGGCTGGCTTCTTACAGAAAATTCCGGTACTACTGAACAAAAGTCTATTGCCTATCTTACAGACTGCAATTACATAAGTGATGATTCAATAAAACTGATACATAAACAGGCCGGAAACCTTGTTCATCTCGTAATTGACGGGCTTCGTATAAAAGAACACAGCACACATTTTAACTTTTTACAGGCGCTTGAAGTGGCTGGAAAAATAGGTGCAGAACACGTATGGTTTACCCACCTTACGCACAACAGTTCTCATGAAGAAACTGCAGCTTATATGGAAGAACACAGGGGAGAGTTCCCGGGACTCGAAGCAGTAAAGTCTTTGCTTCCCGCTTATGATGGATTAGTAATTGAAAGCTGATATAGCTTGCTTCGCCTCTGGCTCGCAATGACGGTTAAAAAAAATAACCCCGTCGGCATTTCCAACGGGGTTTTCGCGGTTCAAAACGAAACTTAGTTCTGAGCTACTTCTGCAGTCTTTGGAACTCTTACTTTCTTCTCAATGTATCCACTGCTAAGACAGCTAGAGCAAACCTTGATAGTTCTAACTGTTCCGTTAGGAAGAACAGCCTTTACGCTGTGGAGGTTAGGTCTCCATGTTCTGCGAGTATGGTTCATAGACTTACTAACTTTATTACCAGACATAACGCCTTTTCCGCAAACATCACACATTCTAGACAT
>CAMNIU010000164.1 GCA_946540605.1 uncultured Treponema sp. | reverse complement strand
CATTATCTTAAAAGATGAGCAGGATATGGAGACTCTAAAATCCAAAAATCTGGTCTGGTATAACTCATTAAAAGATGCAAATGTCGAAAGTATAGTGCTCTTTCCCCTTAAAAATGGCATGGAGCTCTTAGGCTATATCTGGGCCAATAATTTTGATACAGAAAGAACTGCTCACATTAAAGAAACTCTCGAACTTACAACCTTCTTCCTTGCATCAGAAATTTCCAGCTACCAGATGTTTGATAAATTCAGAATCTTAAGTACTGTAGACCTCTTAACCGGAGTTCTTAATCGAAACGAAATGAACAACAGAGTTATGCAGTTAAGTGCAGACACTCGCCCTGGAAGAAAAAATATCGGAATAATTTTTGCAGATTTGAATGGTCTTAAAACAATGAACGATAATCACGGTCATTCAGCAGGAGACAAACTCATTAAAGATGCTGCAAAAATTCTAAAAGATGTTTTCCCTAACGATGAAATTTATCGTGCCGGTGGCGATGAATTTATGGTGCTTGTACGCGATACTTCAATTCCTCAACTGGAAGCTTCTGCAAAAAAGATGAAAGAAATTGCCGCCACAACAGATAATGTTAGTTTTGCAATCGGTATTTCATTAGAAGAAGACAGCCACCATATTTATGAAGCAATGAAAGCAGCTGATGTAAATATGTACGAAGATAAAAAGAAATTTTATGAACAATTTCCAGAGCGAAAAAGAAGATAAAATTTGATATAATTTCTTTGATGAAAAAATTTTTTACAATTATATTTTCGACTCTCTTTTTATTTAATCTCACAGCTCAAACAAATCAAAATATTGGTATTGGAAATTTAACATATTTTGAACGTGCTTATCCGGATTTAACTTTTACCCGACAATTCAACATCCAACAAGGAGAATGGATTATAACAGTAAAAGTTCCGGACACTCCCGGCGACAAAGAAGGCCCTGGTAAAACATACGAATTCTACTGGGCAAACGGAAGTTTTTTACCTGCAGAAGAATTTGCTAATAAAGAAAACTACTGGAGCCTCCTTTACAATTATCCAAAAGAACTTGCAGATCCAGCTAATTATTCAGATGAACAGCGAGAAAGAATAAAAAATTTCAGCTCTAAAGAAAGCCGTAAAAATGGAGCCGGAACTCCAATGTTTTTATTCGATGCAATTTATGATTCCTCAACCCGTCGTTCTCTTGAACAGCATATCGTACGAATCAGCTTTCTTGGAAATAAAACAAATGTTCACGAACGTATGAAAGAACCCCTAAAAAAAGTCGAAGAAAAAATTATGAACCTGGCTAAAACAGATTCTGAAGTACAAGCCTTTCTAAATAATTTAAAATCCAACGACGGTTATTTCTGGCGAATCATCGAAGGCACAAAAAGAAAATCTTTCCATAGTCTTGGAATTGCCCTCGATATTCTTCCAAAATCACAAGGTGGTAAACAGATTTTCTGGAGCTGGGCCGCAGACAAATATCCAGATACCTGGATGCTTGTGCCATTAAAAAACCGCTGGATGCCGCCAGAATCTGTAATAAAAATTTTTGAAGATGAGGGATTTATCTGGGGTGGTAAATGGGTAATTTATGATAATATGCATTTTGAATATCACCCGGAATTAATACAGTATAATTTTTATAAATAGGAACAGATTATGAAAAAAAACAAAATGAACGATTTTTCTAAATTCTTAATGCTCGCAGCCCTCATTATTTTGATGGCCGGCGGTTATATTGTTAATCGCAAAAAGCTGCAGTTACGCGAAGCTGCAAATCTTCCATATTACAAAATCGAACTTTCAGAAATTGAAGATGGAATTTATACAGGAAAAGCAGAAACAAGTTTTTTACATCTGGAACTTGAAATTAATGTTGAAAATCATCAGATAAAAAAAATAAATGTTTTACAGAATGATGGAATAGATGGCGAAAAGGCTCGCCCGATTATTGATGAAATGATTGCACAGAACAAAATTGTTGTTCCGGCAATAAAAGGTGCTGAGCGAGGCAGCCTTGTTTACATTAGCTGTGCAAGCACTGCCCTCGCCCGTAAATAGGTTTTATTCTACAGTTTCTACTTCGTCAGTATCGCCAGCTTCTGCAGCGGCTTCAGCTGCCATTTCTTCTTCAGTATATTCGAATTCTGATGCATCCCAAACATCAGGAGCTGGATATTCAATTGAATAACCATCATCTGCTTTAATTCTAACTGCAAGTCCAGAAACTTTTGTAGTAAGAACTGAGTTTGCACCATCTTTTATAACTTCTGTTGAACTGTTAAAACAGATAATTGCATCTGCCTTATTAAAACGTGCAAGTTCAATCAATTTGTATTCAGCAAGTGCTTCTGCACGTTCAAAAACATTCAATTTTGTTTTTGATGGTTTGCCGATAAAACCATATTTTCCATCATCACCATGAATTTTAATGCTAATTACTTTTGGTTCAACAGCAATCTCATTGAGCATTTCTTTAGTAATATCTTCAGTAGCAACAATAACAGTATTCTCAGCTGAAACTTCTCCAAGAACGATGTAACGACTCTCTGGCATAGCACCTGGTGCAAATTCAGTAAAATGAGAAACACTTGGATATGACTGTGTAGTAGCACAAGAAACTAACAACAACCCTGCGATTGCAATAACTAAAAATCCAATTTTTTTCATAAAAAATCTCCTAAAACATTTATTGTCATATATTCTATAGGTTTATAAACCCTTTTTCTAGTCCTTTGATATATCAATAAAGAAATCCCCTTATCTGCGTCATTGCGAAAAACAATATGACAAAGCAATCTACAAACCTCGGACTTGACCCGACAATCTATAACCATTACTCTAAAAAACATGAACAACACCTCCGCACAAAAAATAAATTATCAGAAACAACTCGACACAATACTAACTAACGTTAGTTCGTCTAAGTCATCTCTTTTATTGCATGCCTGCTGCGGGCCTTGTTCTTCCTATGTTCTGGAATATCTTTATAAATATTTTGATATAACGATTTTATATTACAACCCAAACATCTACCCGCCAGAAGAATATCAACGCCGCCTGGCTGAACTTAAAAAATTATACGAAACTTTTCCACCGGCACTCGAAGGCAAAGTTAACGTAATAGAATTAGATTATAATCCGGATGATTTTTACAACGCTGTTGGCACACGCGAAAATCCCGAACTCGCCAAAGAACCCGAAAAAGGCGAACGTTGCCGCCGCTGTTACGAGTTCCGTCTCAAGCGGGCTTTTGAATACGCCGCACAACACCAATTCGACTATTTCTGCACAACCCTTTCTATAAGCCCGTTCAAAGATGCAGAAAAATTAAATATCATCGGCGAACAACTGGAACGCGAAGCCCTCACAAAGTACAAAGCGAACACCACTGTATATTTGCCAAATCAACCTAAAAAAATCCCGCACTGGCTTCCTTCAGATTTCAAAAAGAAAGGCGGCTTCAAACGCAGCCTGGAAATCAGCGCAGAATACGGAATGTATCGCCAGGACTATTGCGGCTGTATTTATTCCAAAAACAATAAGAATTCTGCTATAATAGAAGAATGACAACTTCAAAAACTGCAGAAAATGTACGCGACGTAATTCGCTACCTTCAGAAATTCAAGAATGCACTTCTGGTTATTTATCTTGATGATAAGACCATCTCTTCACAACTTTTTTCTTCTCATATAAGAGATATAGCCCTGCTTCATCAGGCTGGTCTCAAAGTTGTTCTGATTCCAGGAGCACGCCGCCGCATCGATGAAATTTTGAAAAATGCAAATATCAAATGGAGTTACAACGAAACTTTCCGAGTTACTTCCGCAGAAGCCATGCCGCTTATTAAAATGGCCGCTTTTGATGTTTCCAACACAGTAATGACAAGCCTTGCCGCAAATAATATTTCTGCAGTAATTGGAAACTGGGTTCGCGCACGAGGCCGCGGAGTTTTGAACGGATTTGATTACGGAACTGCCGGCGAAATTGATAAACTCGAAACCGAAGCTATTCTTAAAGTTTTAGATGACGGATTTATTCCTATTTTCCCGTGCATCGGCTGGAATGCCGCAGGTCATCCTTACAACATTTCTTCCATGCTGCTTGCAAAACAAGTTGCCATGACACTAAAGGCAGATAAACTTTTCTTCATGATGTTTAATGAAGAAATTAATGCAGAAAAATATATAATTCCAGAAGGCTTTGCGCTCTCAGAAAGCGGAAACATTCCGGCTATGAGTCTTGAAGAAGTAGATAGATTTATAGCAGAAAATCCATCTGCAGATTCTGAAATCAAAAATCTTCTCAAAGCCTCACAAGAAGCCTGCCGCGCCGGAGTTACCCGTGTTCATATTCTTGACGGAAATATTGATGGCGTACTTCCTTGTGAAATCTTTAGTGGTCTTGGTTCTGGTACAATGATTTACACCGGAAACTACGGCAAAGTTCGTGCAATGGAACAAACTGACATTCCTTCTGTTCTTGCAATAATGAAACCGTTTATCGAAAGTGGAAAGTTACTCACCCGTACCGAAACGCAGATTGCAGATACTCTCGAAGATTATATTGTCTACGAAATTGATGGTGGAGTTCACGCCTGTGCAGCACTTCATTTTTATGATGATGGCCAGGCTGAAATTGCCGCGGTTGCTGTTGATGAAAATTACGCCCACATGGGAATCGGCCCTAAGCTGATGGATAATTTAATTGAACAGGCAATGGAAGGTCAGGCAACTTCAATCTTCATCATGACAACCCAAACTGCCGACTGGTTCGAACAGCTTGGGTTTGAAGAAGATTCTATAGAATCGCTGCCAGAAGCTCGTCGCAAACTCTGGACTCCAAACCGCGGCTCAAAGGTCTATCGACTCAAAAAATAGCGTCATCCCCAGACTGTATTTATGTGTCATTCCCGGGCTTGACCCGGGAATCTGTACATCCCGGCAACTTGCAGATTATCGGGTCAAGCCCGATAATGACACCAAATAATTTGTCAATTTCTCTGCAGCCTTTTTATGTGTCACAGCTGAAGGATGCCAGTCTGCTGCGATTCCATCAGATTCCAGCTGCTGGGTAAAAGGAAGGAACTCCGCACAAGACATTGGGAAATCTTTCTTAAAAAGCTCTACTGCTTCACGAACTGAATCATTCAAAGCCTCGCCCATAAGGCCAAGGCAGCAGACAATTTTTGCCTTTGGACTTCTGCGATGCACTGCTTCTATCAGTTGACGGAGCTGAGCAACATATTCAAGGCGTCTTTCTTCCAATCCGCGTACCCAGCTCAAATCATTAGTTCCAAGATGTATTACAAGAACATCAGGCTCATAGCGGGAGCCATCCCAAACCTCAGGTTCAAGACCAAGTCTCAAAGAAAGAGACTTATCTGTATAAGGCCAGTTAGCCTGCATAAGCCAGTGTGTATCAGGAAGATTTACAGTAGCAGGGTCAACATAATTCGAAATCAAACCAATTCCACTCCAGCTGCAAAGCTGTACTTCTGCGCCCAGCGCCTTAACTGCAAGAAAAGCATAAGACTTATCGGGGCGCTCCTGTTGAGTGGTAAAGGTGTCTTTCTCCCACACGCCTTCAATGCCATAACCACAGGTAATGCTGTCACCGATGAACTCTAATTTTAGGGGGCGCTTTACATCGTTGGTTGAGCCTGTCGAAACCACCGATGCCACCTGCAATTCCCCATCAATTTCCAGTGATTTCAATCCAGCATACCCAAAGGCCGCCTCACTGAATTTCATCACACGAATACAAACAGTCTTTTCTACATCGGATTCAAAAAGCTTTATGTGGTTTTCGCGCTCTCTCAAAGTAACTCGAAAAGTCGGCTCTTCAGGAATTGCCTGAATGCTGATGTCGTTTCCTTCAGTTATAAAAACTCCAAGCACCCCTTTATTAGCTTCATTCCAGGAATCTGCATCGCTCAAAATTACTGCCTCTGCAGAACGCCCCTTCATCACAAAACAAAAGCCGCTTGCA
Organism: uncultured Treponema sp.; assembly: GCA_946540605.1. Lineage (GTDB taxonomy): Bacteria > Spirochaetota > Spirochaetia > Treponematales > Treponemataceae > Treponema_D. The sequence goes on along the minus strand of CAMNIU010000164.1, from coordinate 15,713 downwards.
GAATAATCAAAATAGCGTACACCCTCGTTATCAAGATAACGCCCGCTCCAAATCAGTTCATTAAAATTAATTTTTTTCATATGACCAATACCCTTTTTGTCACTCCCAAACTCACTTATTGTGTCATTTTTAATTCATATGTGTAATCTTTTTACAAACCGGGCTTTCTTCAATCTTCACTTCCGGCAAGGCTGGAAGCACAGCATAATAGTTGTAGAGCCAGTCTCCGTCCTTTGCTTCGTATGGATCGCCGTTTTTCGGCATATTCATACCATCAGCTGGAGGAAGGAAATATCTAAGCTTAAAGGTAGAAGGCTTTTTCACTGCATTTTTGTTTTCAAAGAAATAAGGCATCAAATCAACAACTTTTGTACCAGGGGCTTTATAAAACCACCAGCCGTTAAATTCAATCATCATATTAAGCGGCTCAAGTTTATCCTTAAAATACAATTCAAACTGAACCGGAGCTTTATTAAGCTTTACAGGAACTTCAAGACCTTCTGCATCTTCAGAACCGCCCCAACGAAGTTTTACAGGAAGCTCAACTTTTGCATCGTCGCCACTTACCTTAGAAATCTTCTGGCTGAAAAAAGGCTTATGCAGCTGCTTGCGGTACATCGCCATAATCGGCTGTTCAATACCAACTTCACTGTTATTTGGATCTGTGATTTCCATTCCAAGACGGCCGTCATCACGAAACTGATAGAAGGTAAATGCGCTGAGCCAGTGCTCCTTATCCTTCTGAAGCAAATCCATAAATTCCTTCATCATGTTTGACTGAACATAAGGACCAGCAACATCTCCATCGGCATTCAGCTCGCTCAAAACCATAGGCTTATCCTGCCCGGTGATTTCGCGCAATCGCTTTAAAGTCATCTTACATTTTTCGTAAACTTCTTTTACACTGTAGCGCGCGTAGTTATAAGTATCTTTTGAAACAACGTCGTTTGGCCAGCCCCAATGCAGAGAAAGGTAATTATCACCCGACCAGATATCGGCAGCCTTGTGAGCTTCCAGGAAAATATCTTCCATCTCAAGCTTACCTGTAGATTTCTGATACATACCTGCACACAAAATCATTTTTACGTTTGGAGCATATTTGTGCATGACACGGCAAGTCATAACAAAGAAATCTGCAATTTCCTGATAGGTTGCACGGCGGGTATAACAGAACCAGTCACCCGTACATTCATGATTCACACGAAGCAAAAGGCGGCCATAAGGTCTTAAATCCTTAGCGAGTAAAATAATGTCTTCTTCTTTTAAGTGAGGATCAATTGTGAGGGTAAGAACAACATCCATTCCATGACGGCGGATTTCTTTCATAAAATTGAAAGGCTCACCATCGCGCAAGCCTTCGCGGCCACCACGGTATGGAAAATAATTTTCGTATGGAGAATCCCATGCTCCCGTAGATTCATGACCTAAATCAATTTCACAGGCACGAGTCGGCCATTCCTTATCATTAGGATAGTAAGTATACATCAGACTTATTCCACGATGAACTTTTTTAAGTTTTTGAAGAATATAATCCTGATTCACATAAAGACCGCGTTCGCTGCCGTCGCCCATATCCAAAGCACATTTTGCCGGAGATAAAATAACCTTATTCATATCTCCATTATACAAGCAAAACTATTTAAAGATATAGGGAAAAAACTAGATGGTTTTATAAATCACGCCGCCGCCGACAATCACGCCATCAATATAAAGCACGGCAGACTGCCCCGGCGCAACCGCACGCTGAGGCTGTTCAAAGGTAATCTTCCATGGCTGCCCGCGATATTCAGTTTTATCATCTTCTGATGGAATGTATTTTTCAACCCGGGCTTTTGCAGGCTTACTTGCCAGTCTGATTTTCACCATAGCATCAAAAGACTCAGTTGGCTCAACATTGCCCGGCCATACAAAATCATCAGCAATCAGACCGTTAGAATTCAAAGCTTCATTTGGAGCAAGAACAACAACATTATTCTTAGCATCAATAGAATGAACATAAACCGGATAGTTAACCGCAACACCAAGACCCCGACGCTGACCCACAGTGTAATGCTCAATTCCACGGTGCTTACCAAGAACATGACCATCCAAGTCAATAATATCACCGGGAACAGAAGGCTTATCAGAAAACAAAATGTCAAAATATTCTTCACCAATAAAATCCTGACTTTCTTCTCTGTTAGCTGCCTCTAACCCAGCCTCGTGAGCCAGTGCAAAAACGTCAGCCTTTTTCATAGTAGCCAGAGGAAATCGAACCTTCTCCAGAGTCTCAGATGAAATGCGGTACAAGAAATAAGTCTGATCTTTTGAAATATCTTCCGCACTCGCAATCATACAAGGCCTTACATCACTTCCAAAAAGACCACTCTCCGGACGAACAATTTTTGCATAATGCCCGGTACAAAAATAATCATATTTAATACCAAGGTCTTCGATACCCTTCAAAAGAGCACCAAATTTAATCATCATATTACAGCGAATACAAGGATTCGGTGTACGACCACTACGATATTCTGATTTAAAATATTCAAGAATTTCGCGCTTATAAGTTTCCTTTACATCGATTACATGATATTCAATTCCGCGCGCTTCACAGAAACGACGGCATTCTTCAATATTTTCTTCTTCCCCAGGACCAAAGCAAGCCTCACGGGTTTTTGTTCCAGTATTAATTTCCGGCAGACTTCCATCCCAAAGCGACATAGTTGCGCCAATAACTTTGCAGCCCTTTTGTAAAAGCATCAAAGCAGTCAGGGTAGAATCCACACCCCCCGACATTCCTACAACAACAGTATCTCCCGCCTTCGGCATATTTTGCATTTCGTAATTCATATTGCCTACTATAACACAAGGTTGAAGGTTAGAAAAGATACTGCTTCGTCATCGCGAGCCAAGTCGAAGTAATCCATAATTTTTTACATATAACAAATTTTTAATCAATTTCATTTCCGAAAAATGCATATCTTTTCAAATTTATATATAGGTAAATTTCTTTCAATATCTAAATAAAGAGGAGAATATGAACATAACAAATGATTTAAACCTTGAAGAAAAATGGAGAAATGCAACATTAGCAAATAACTTTATTTTTTACAAAGTTATGCGACAACATCCTGAAGCGTGTAAAAGACTGCTTGAAATGCTGTTAAAAGTAAAAATAAAAAAAATAGACATGCATAATGAAGAAACAATAGATTTAGATCACGATAAAAAAGGAATTCGTCTAGATGTTTTTGTAAAAGAAGAAAACCGAATGCATGACATTGAACTTCAGGTTGTAGATACAAAAGAACTACCTAAACGTGCCCGTTATTATGCTGGTCTAATGGCCTTAGATACATTACAAGATGGGGCTCCTTATACTAAGCTACGAGAGTCTCATGTTATTTTTATCTGTATGGAAGACATTTTTAACTATGGTTTACCTGTATATTCTTTTGAAAATATATGTAAAGAAGACAATAAAATCAAATTAAATGATATGGATTTTAAGCACTTCTTTATTGCACCAACATGTGCTAAAATAATTGAAGATAAAGAACTCAAAGCTTTTTTTGAGTTTCTTATTTCTAACAGTGCCAGTAATAAGTTTACATCTTGCCTTAAAAACTATGTTGAAAATGCAAAACACAATATGCAATGGAGGTTTCAATTTATGACATATTTAAGACAAAAATATTATGACATGGAAGCCGGCAGAATTGAAGGTGACAAAAAAGCAAGAATTGAAACTACCAAAAATCTATTAAAATTGAACATTCTAAGTGTTGAACAAATTGCACAAGCAGCAGGTCTCTCACTCGAAGAAGTTCTTAAAATACAACAAAAAAAGTTGTAATTAATACTTAAAATAATTCTTATTGCTAATTAAATTATAGAAGATTATAGTATGTTACTTAAAACTGCAGCTCAAAAAATGAACGCTCCGCTTGAATTAGTTTTACAAGGTTTACAAAAACAACCTGTACCACAAGCTTAACGTCATTGAAATACAAATTACTTCGTCATTGCGAGCCGAAGGCGAAGCAATCTACATTCCCCAAAAGACAAAAAAACAGGATTCCCATTTAAGAGAAAGCCTCTTATCTGACAATCCTACGGGTGTCGCTTAGTTTTTATTAATCAGCTACAAATCAAATCTTTTTAACAGTAATTGCCATGTTGTTAGCTGATATCCAAAGCCTACTTCTGCAGGAGTAATAAATTTAATGTAGTTAAAATTTAAAAAAAAATTCCGTTTTTTCTTCAAATCACTTCATAAAATCGTAAAAGTGAGACCATATTATATATAGAAAATCTTTCTATACATAATATGGAGTAGTTAATATGTTTAAAAAAATTGAAGACCTTACATTTATTGATGACGGAATGTTTCAAGCAGGATGCAATCGGAAAACGTACCCGCTATTATCAAAGCATGATTGATATCGACAGCCTTATGAAAGGACAGGATTATTCTGAATTGCTGGACAGCTATGTTTTATTTATCTGCAACTATGACCCATTTGAAAAAGATAAAGATGTTGGCTTTGGATTACCCTGCTACACATTCAAAAATACATGTGTAGAAAATACAGCAGTATCTTTAGATGACAAATCAATTAAAGTGATTTATAATGCAAGTGCATATAAGGCAGTAGAAGATAAGGATGTTCGCGATTTCCTTCATTTTGTTATGACAAATGATCCGGGCGAAAATGATTTTAACAAGCTATTATCTGATACTGTTGAACGACTAAAAGACAATGATAAATTCAGGAGTGATTACGCCGCTATGAATTTGCATGATAGAGACATTAAAAAAGCCGCAAAAGAAGAAGGCGCAAAACAGCAAGCTATTGAAGATGCTAAAGCATTACTCCAGGAAAATATAGCTCCTGAAACAATTGCCAAGTGTGTTAAACTTCCGCTCGAAACTGTTTTGGAACTGCAGAAAGAAATTGTAGCACAGGCATAGCGTTAAAAAAATAGGATTGCCATTTAAGAGAAAAACTCTTATCTGACAATCCTACGGGTGTCGCTTAGTTATTTATTATTGTACAGTAATTTTTCCTACATAAACTACTACATCACTCTGCGCTGCATAAGAACCACCAACTTCCTGAACAACTAGCTGAACTCCATTACAAACATCTGTCTCACTAGCAGTATTCCACTCATTTGTAATAAAATGAGAACCAGTTCCTAATTCTGGAGTTTCTGGAATAGGTTTTGAAGTAATTTCATAAATCTTATTACCATTTTCCATAAGATCAACAAGGAGCTGACAAGTTGAATTCTTTGCCTGATTTGATTCACCAAAAACTTTACATTTTGCTATTGTTTTACCTTTAAGATTTAATTCATTTGGTAATGCAATCCAAGTTTTATATTCATCTGGTTTTACTTTCAAATATTTTTCGCCACCAACTTCAACAACTTCACCAATATCTCCTGTATATGTTGCTGGATCAAATACTACGATATCTCCAGAATCTGCTGGAGCTGAAGTTGGATCACCTGCTCCACCACCACAAGATACAAATGCCATAGCTGCAACCATTGCGAGTGCACTCAAAAGTACTTTAATTTTTTTCATTTTTATAATCCTCCTAAATGAAAACTTATTTATTTTATATTTTCATTATTTGGCTATTCCCGAAATTTTTCCACAAAAAACGAAGATTTTACTACCAAGTTAGGTAAACCACCTTAACTAGTTAAACGTTTTACTCAATTTAATTTTGCACCATCAGATATTTCCCCTACGTTTTTTTTTGTTTTTTTAAATTTCCTTTTTCTGAATTTCAATGTTAAAATATAACTAATCCAAAATTGATAGAGGGAAAATTATGGCAATGAGACTTGTTACACGTTCCGATTTTGATGGACTGGCTTGTGGTGCTTTACTTCTGGAAGCCGGTATTATTGACCACTGGAAATTCGCACATCCAAAAGATTTGCAAGACGGGCTCGTACCAATCGACAGCAACGACTGTCTTGCAAACGTTCCATTTGTAGAAGGCTGTGGACTTTGGTTTGATCATCATTCCAGCGAATTTGAGCGAAATCAGCTTGAAGGAAAATACAAGGGAGAAAGCCGCATTACCCCTTCTTGTGCACGAATCATTTATGAATATTACGGTGGCAAAGAAAAGTTCCCTAACTTTGATGATATTATGGTTGCCGTAGATAAAGTTGATTCCGGAAATCTTACAATCGACGAAATCCAGAATCCAAAAGGCTGGATACTCGTAGGCTTTTTGATGGACCCTCGTACTGGTCTTGGACGCTGGCGGGAATTCACAGTTTCAAATTATCAGCTGATGGAAAAACTGATGGTAGCCTGCCGCGATAAATCAACTGATGAAATTCTTTCAATGCCGGATGTAAAGGAACGAATCGAAGTTTACAACGAACAGACAGAAAAATTTAAGGAAATGGTTAAAGCCCATACTGTTGTTGAAGGCAATTTGATTATTTCTGATTTGCGCGGAGTTGACCCTATCTACACCGGTAACCGCTTTATGATTTACTCTATGTATCCGGAACAGAATATTTCTGCATGGATTGTTAGCGGACGCGGTGGTCAGGGTTGTTCAGCAGCTGTTGGTTACAGCATTTTGAATAAGACCAGCAAAGTAAATGTCGGCAGCCTGATGCTTAAATACGGTGGAGGCGGACACGAAAAGGTTGGAACCTGCCAGTTCACAAATGATAACATGGCAAGCGACCTTCCTAAGATGCTTGAAGAACTTAAGGGTTTGGCAAACGCTTAGAATTTGGCAAAAAACTAAATAATTGATAAAATAAAAAGGCTGTCACAAATGACGGCCTTTTTTTCGTCATTGCGGAAAATGCAAAGATAACTGTCATTGCGAGAAGCGCAGTAACATCTGTCATTGCAAAACCACAGCGACGTTCGTCATTGCGAGGAGCGCAGCGACGAAGCAATCCATATCTACGGTATATTTATGAAAAACAAAGTATTTCTCGAAGGCATGAGAGACGGCCTTCCCATTGGTCTTGGCTATTTTGCAGTAGCCTTCTCTTTAGGCATTGTCGCACGTAACGCAGGGCTTACTCCAATTCAGGGATTCATTGCAAGTTTTTTCTGTGTAGCCTCTGCAGGTGAATATGCACTCTTTACATCCATTCAGGCTGCGGCCAGCTTTCTTGAAATTGCGCTGATTACACTCGTTGTAAATGCCCGTTATCTTCTTATGAGCACAGCACTTACCCAGCGTTTTGATCCTAAAACTCCATTGATTCACCGTTTCTTTATTGGCTTTGGAGTTACTGATGAAATCTTTGGAATTACAATTGCACGTCCGGGATATATAAATCCGGTATATAATTATGGTGCTATTTTTGTAGCTATTCCTCTTTGGAGCATTGGAACTTCCCTTGGAATCATTGCAGGGAACTTTTTACCGGCACGCGTAGTAAGCGCCCTGTCCGTTGCACTCTACGGAATGTTCCTTGCAATCATTGTTCCACCAGCAAAAAAGAATCTTGTAATAATGATTTCTGTATTGATAAGTTTTGCTGCAAGTTATGCTTGTACCAAACTACCGTTAGTTAGTAATCTTTCCGGCGGAACCAGAACAATCATCCTTACAGTTTTGATTTCTACAATTGTTGCACTTATCAAACCAATTCCAGAATCTGAAGAGGAGGAAAATAAATAATGACAGCATATGCCTATGGTGCAATATTCACCGCATTCTTCGTTTCATATTTAATTCGTGTTTTACCTCTGACTTTAATCCGTAAACCAATCAAAAATCGTTTTATAAAATCATTTTTATACTACGTTCCATACATCACCTTGGCAGTCATGACCTTTCCTGCAATCATTGATGCAACGCAATCACCTGTTGCAGGTCTTATCGCTCTTGTAATTGGTATCGCACTTTCATACTTTGGCCTTGGCCTCTTCCCGGTAGCCTGTGCCTGCTGTGCAGTTGTATTTGCGGCCGAATTCTTTTTGGTGTAAAATTAATTTATTCTCTTTTTAAGGAAATTCTATGAAGAATATTTTGTGCTCAGGAAATGTCTCTGTAGACATAAAGGCTTACTCTGCCGAAGTTGATGATACCGAAGCATACCGCGAAGGTTCTATCGAACTTGTTCCAGGTGGAGTCGGACGTGGAATGGCAATCAATCTTAAACACCTTGGCTTCAACACCTTTATTCATTCTGTTGTTGGAAAAGATATTTTTGGTGAATATCTTAGAAAAGGTCTTGAAGAAGAAGGCATAAAAACTGATTTGCTCAACGAAAGTCCTGAACGCAAAACTGCACTTTTTTCTGTTATGGCAAGTCGTGGAAAAAGCGCAACCTGTGTTTATTCAACACAAGTTTTAAAAGAAATTGTTTTTAATGAACAGGTAGAAAAAGTAATTAAAGAAAATGATATTTCAACTTTTGTAATGGATTCAAATTTATCAGAAGAAACTCTGGAAGGCTTTTATAATTATAAAAAATCGCATCCGGATATTTTTGTTTTCCAGAATGCAACTGCCCCAGACATAGCACGCAAAACTATGAAGTATGCCCCTCTGATTGATTTATTCGGCTGCAACGAATACGAAGCCGCATCAATTCTTGGAGAACCTTCTGTACTTCCTGATTTAACTACCGCTGATAAGTTTCAGGCTCTTGGATATAAAAACTTCATAATCACTTTTGGCGAACAGGGCGTTATGGTTAGAATCGGAAACGAAACCTGGAATGAACCGCCATACACTCCTTCACAAATTGTTGATACAATCGGAGCAGGAGACGCCTTTGCATCCGGATTTTTGATGGGCTTCCTTGAAGGAGATCCTGTAAAACGTTGTATTCATTATGGCCTGGCCTGTGCAAAAGAAACACTTTTAACCCGCCAGACTGTAAGCAACAAACTCTCAAAAAACTTCCTGGAAAGCTACTAATTTTGTGTCATTGTCGGGCTTGACCCGACAATCCATCTATCCCTATAATTACCCAATGTTCGACTATTTATTCTTCGACCTGGACGGCACTCTCACAGACCCCGCCCAGGGAATCACTAATTCCTTTATCCACGCACTAAAATATTTTGGAATAGAAATCCCTTCCTACGAAACTCTTTGCACATTTATCGGCCCGCCACTGCCTGAAACATTTAAAAGTCAATTTGGCTTTGATGACCAGAAAGCTGCTGAAGGAGTAAAAAAATACAGAGAATATTTTGCAACAAAGGGCCTGCTTGAAAACTCAGTTTATCCTGGTATCCCGGAACTTCTGGCCGCCCTTAAAGCTGCAGGAAAAAAGTTAGTCGTGGCTACCTCAAAACCAGAAGAATATTCAGTCCGCATTATAGAACACTTTGGTCTTGCTCAATATTTCGAAAATGTCTGTGGCAGCCTTATGGATGAAACCCGCAGTAAAAAAGACGAAGTTATAGCCTACGCAATCGAGCGAAATCACATATCAGACAAATCAAAAATCCTCATGATTGGTGACCGTAAACACGACATCCTGGGCGCAAAAAAAGTCGGCCTCAAGTCCTGTGGAGTTCTCTTTGGCTATGGAAGCCGCCAAGAACTCGAAACAGCCGGAGCCGACTTTATAGCAGAAAATGTTTCACGATTAGACAAAATCTGCAGGCAATAAAATAACTGAATACTAACTACTGAAAGTCTATACCTGTCAGGTCTACACCCATAAATTTATTTTTTGAAAGAGCATTTCGCAATTTCGTTTTCGGAAGACAGAAATATTTTATCCTGGCCATCTTCAGCAAATATAGCTGAACACAAAAATAACACTAGTAAAAACGATTTCTTCATAATAAACTAACGTTAGTAAGTTTACAAGGTTTTAATTTAACTGTATTCTTTTATTTAATAATGAAAAAACAACTGTTAAACTACCAACTGTTAGTTATGATTTTGCTTATCTCGCTTTCAATCATACTAACAATCGTAAGGAATCAGAAAATGAAAAACAATTCCATAAATCCCGAAGAAGCAAATCAATTTACAATGAAGAAATCATCCTCATACATAATCCCTGCAGACTTCCCGGACCCGGATATTATTCGTATGGATGATACTTACTACATGGTAAGTACAACAATGCACTTTATGCCGGGCTGTGTAATTCTGCGTTCTCACAACCTTATAAACTGGGAACATGCGGCCTATATTTACGATGAACTGGAAGCCACGGAAAAAGAGACTCTCGCAGACAATAAGGGAGCTTACGGAAAGGGAATGTGGGCTGCCTGCATTCGTCATCACAATGGCAAATTCATTATCACATTTGTTGCAAATGATCTGGGAAAGACTTTCCTTTTCACCGCAGACAAAATCGAAGGTCCCTGGCAGCGCTCCGAGATAAAAGGCTTTTATCACGATATGTCACTGCTTTTTGATGATGACGGACGTGTTTACTGTGTAAGCGGAAATATGAATATCAATCTTACTGAAATGGAGCCGGATCTGTCTGGACCAAAAGCTGGGGGAATAAACAAGGTAATTATCCGCGATAATCCTGAAAATGTGATTTTAGGCTACGAAGGAAGCCATATTTATAAAATAAACGGAAAATACTACATCTTCTTTATTCATATGCCAAAAGGTAAGATGCGTACTCAAGCCTGCTTTGTTTCAGACAAAATCGATGGTCCTTATACCGGAAAGGATGTTTTATGTTCAGATCTTGCAAACTGGAACAGCGGAACCGCCCAAGGCGGAATTGTTCAGGCTCCGGATGGAAACTGGTACTCAATCGTCTTCCAGGACCACGGTGCATTGGGTAGAATCCCGGTTTTAGTACCTGTAAAGTTTGTTGATGATTTCCCTGTATTCGGAGCCGCAGGTTTTGCTCCAAAAGAAATAAACGTTCCGGATCTGCGTCCTGATTATCAGTATAAGTCGCTTTACAGCAACGATTTTACAAATCCGGCCTGGCAGTGGAATCATATTCCAGATAAAAAACTGATTACATTGTCTTCTGATACTTTCACTGTAACTACTGACAAAATCTGCAAAAATCCTGTTCAGGCAGCAAATACCCTTACACAAAGAACTTTTACAGAACATTGCGCAGGTAGTGTAGAAATTGATGTATCAAAACTGAACGATGGAGATATTGCAGGCCTTTGTGCCCTTGAAGGTGAATACGGTTTTATCGGAATCAAAAAAGAAAATGGAAAATATAAGCTGATTACTGCAGAACATAAGATTTCTTATACTCCTTGGTCAATGGGCGTTTTTGATGATGATTTACCTGATATCAAAACTGAAAAAGAGATTGATATCACAAAGCTGCGTCTAAAGGCGACCTTTAATCTTGAACATAATAAAGAGAATGTTCAGTTTGCTTATTTTGATGAAAAGAGCAGAGAATATGTTGATTTTGGAGAAGCAGTAAAGCTTAGATATACTCTGGATCAGTTTGTAGGCGTACGTTTTGCCTTATTCAGCTATTCGACAGAAAAAACAGGTGGAAGTGCAATATTTAAGGATTTTGAACTTGAAATACTCTAAAGCAACCAAAACTCAAACTGATAAAGTATTCGCAGTATACTCTGCTGCCGTAAATCATATGGAACAGCAGGGTATTCACCAATGGGATGAAATATATCCGGATTTATCAGTAATTACAGAAGATATTGCAAAATATCAGATGCATATCGGAATGATTGATGAAAAAATTGCCATTTGTTTTGTATTAAGTGAAGAATGTGATAAAGAATATAAAAACGGCAAATGGCAATGGCCAGAATCAAAGTTTTGTGTAATTCATCGATTATGTGTAAATCCAGACTTCCAGAATCAGGGAATTGCTACAAAAACATTGAAATATATCGAAAAGCTGTGCAAATCACAAGGATATGATTCAATTCGTCTGGATTGCTTTACAGAAAACCCATATTCCAGGAAACTATATGATAAAGCCGGATATTCAGTAGTCGGCTACGCAGACTGGCGAAAAGGTCGCTTTGAATTAAGAGAAAAGTATATAAACCAATAATGAATTGCGTCCTCATCTGAATAATCCGGATATAAACATATCTAAATACTTTAATTATTCAATAAAAACCAATCATAAGCGAAAAACGATAAAATTACCTTGATTTATATCAAAAAACAAATTTAGCCATAAATTATTAAATTGACACGATATCTAAGTTATAGAATCATTAAGCTTTCTTTATCAAACAACATTTAGACGAAAATATCTAAAAACTTTAACCCAATTGTATAAATTACGTTAACAAACGGTCGTAATGTTTTAAAGTTAACGACCAGTTATTAGTTTTTAAAGTTAACAACCGTTTGTCAGTTTAAACTCTACGTTCCACGTGAAACATAAACAATAAACCGTTATTGCAAAGTCTAAACAATCTAATTGACAATTAAAATGTTTCACATGAAACAAATAAGTCTGTCAGTCACATATGATTCAATATTTTATAATTATTCAGGAAATTTCATTTATAAGATTGTGAAATAGATTTTAAATAACAGCAAACATCTGTAACAATTAACAGGATAAAGAAAATTCAATTAATTATTGTTCCACGTGAAACAACACATTTTATTATCACAATCATAGCCTTAAATTTTAGAATTAATTTACCAAACTATTAAATAATTAATTATTTTTTAATTACACTAACTTATTGTTTTTATAACATATAATGTTTCACATGAAACAATTAATTTATATGTATTTTTTTTATCAAATCTCCCTACCCTTCTGCACTATGTTTCACATGAAACATTTTACTTCTTTCATTAAAATTGATTTTAAATAAATCATAATACTTCGTAATACATTTTATCAGTAAACTACTCCCTATATTTTATCCAGAATATTATATCAATTATGGATAGTTGTATTTGATGTTTCACATGAAACATTTTTATATTGTATATTCTATCTATCACTCCCCTACCCTACTTTAGTTGTTCCACGTGAAACACTAACTTGAATGATATTTATGATTTTGTTTTTCTGGACCTCATATTTTTAGATCTTTAAATCCTAAAATTTAATGATTTTTATGAATCCCCAGCATCCACAAAGTTATCCACATTTTTTTTCCACAAATGTGGATAACTTGTAGATTATGTGGATAACTAATTATTGATAGTTTCACGTGGAACAAAACAAAAAAGGCTAACCGATTTACTCGGTCAGCCTTTTTGCCTGATGTATAAAAATATGTAATCACCCTAGAACTAATTACTTTAATAAATAGCTCATACCCTTGCTTCAATTATTAAACATAATTTTTATTTTGTCAATAATAATTTTTAACATTTCTAACTAACGATTGTTAGGTTATAATACTAACTTTCGTTAGTTATTTATTAGTCGTCACTGTCAGCCTGAACTTTATCAAGACCAACGATGAAGTCTGGTTCAGTAACACGAACTACGTTTACGCCGCTTGCTCCTGTTCCCTGCTCCTTAATATCTGTTGCCTTAAAGCGCAGTGTCTTTCCCTGGCTTGTCATGCAGACAACTTCATCTTTATCTTTAACGTTGATAGCTCCAATGATTTCACCCTTAGATTCTGTGTTTCCAAATATTCTCTGTCCGCCTGTTCCACGGCCATGTACAGAATAAAGGTCGAAAGAAATTCTCTTTCCTACACCCTTCTCTGTAAGCAAAATCATATTAGCATCTTTTTCAACTTTTACAGCTGCCGCAATCTCGTCACCTTCAGAAAGCTTCATTCCCTTAATACCACAGCTTGCACGTCCCATAAGACGTACCGAATCTTCTGTGATTCGGAGTGCCTTTCCGCGGCGGCTAATCAACATAACTTCGCAGTCACCAGTTGTTGGAATTGCACTGATCAGCTTATCGTTATCATTAAGCTTAATACCAATGATACCGCGGGTCTTTGCATTCTGGAACTCTGTAGAGCGAACCTTCTTTACAACACCCTGAGCAGTTGTCATAAAGAGGAAGAGGTCGTCTGAGAATTCTTTAAGTGAAACTACTGTTGTAATTTCTTCATCCGGACCAACCTGAAGAAGTCCCTTGATATGAGTTCCACGGGCAGCCTTTTCACTTTCCGGAATCTCATGAATCTTCATCCAGTAAGCACGACCCAAGTTAGTTATGAATAACAAGATTTCCTTTGTAGAACCAATGAAAAGCTGATTTACATAGTCATCATCAAGAAGGTTTGTACCGTTGCTTCCGGTTCCTCCCCTACCCTGCTTTTTATACTTATCAGCTGGAACACGCTTGATATAACCCATGCGGGAAATCATAACAACCATGTCCTCATCTTTAATCATATCTTCAACATTAATCTGTTCAACTTCGCTTGCTACAATTTCTGTACGGCGGTCATCACCATACTTTTCTGCAAGATTCTTTGTTTCATCTTTTATAAGATTAAGAATCTTGTTATGGTCAGCTAACAAACCTTCCAGGTAATCAATGAGAGCCTGGAGTTCTTTAATCTCTTTCTGAAGATCTTCGATAAGCAAATGTGTGAGACGCTTGAGCTGCATATCAACAATTGCCTGTGCCTGCTCATCATCAAAATTAAAGCGCTTCTCAAGCTTGAGCTTTGCATCCTCAGTATTTTCAGAAGACTTGATAATCTGGATAACTTCATCAATGTTATTGATTGCAGTAATCAAAGCTTCCAAAATGTGCATGCGGTGCTTAGCAACTTTCAAATCATAAATTGTACGGCGGGTAATAACTTCGTCGCGGTGATTTACAAAGTGCTGAATCAACTGCTTCAAAGTCAAAACTTCCGGCTTAAGATAAGTTGCCGGCAAGGTAAGCATTCCAGGTTCATCATAACGAGGAGCAGCCCCCTCTTTTACCTGAGGAACAAGAGCAAGATTTATTACACCAAAGTTTGACTGCAGATCTGTCTTTGCAAAAAGCTGATTCAAAACAATCTTTGTGATTGCACCTTTTTTCAAATCAACTACAAGACGCATACCAGAACGGTCAGAAGATTCATCGTTAGCATTAACTACACCGTCAATCTGCTTATCGCGGACAAGCTCCTTAATGCGGCGGATAATGTTAGTTGTATTTACGCCGTAAGGAACTTCTGTAAATACGATTGATTCCTTACCTCGTTTATCTGTTTCAATTGTAAACTTAGAACGGATAACAATTTTACCACGTCCTGTTGTATATGCTTTTTTGATTCCTGCTGTGCCATAAATAATACCGCCGGTCGGGAAATCCGGACCTTTAATATAGTGCATCAGTTCTTCAATTGTGATTTCCTGATTATCGATATAAGCACAGATTGCGTCGGCTACTTCACGAAGGTTGTGGGTAGGCATGTTTGTTGCCATACCAACGGCAATACCTGTTGTACCGTTACAAAGAAGGAAGGGGAACTTTGAAGGAAGAACTGCAGGCTCGTCGCAGGTATCATCAAAGTTGCGGATCATGTCTACAGTATTTTTGTTGATGTCGCTGGTCATCTCTTCGGTGATTTTTGACATCTTTGCCTCAGTGTATCGGTAGGCAGCCGGAGGGTCACCGGCAATTGTACCAAAGTTTCCCTGTGGAGTTACTGTTGTATAACGCTGAGCAAAATCCTGTCCAAGACGAACAAGAGCATCATATACAGAAGCATCTCCGTGTGGATGGTAGTGTCCCAAAACTTCACCAACGATGGTAGCACATTTTTTTGTTTTTCCACCGCTTGCAAGATGAAGGGTATCCATGGCGTACATAATACGTCTGTGAACAGG
>CAMNIU010000163.1 GCA_946540605.1 uncultured Treponema sp. | reverse complement strand
TGATACTTTGATTGTCTCATTGAATGGAAGTGTGTCATTTGCATCTATGGAGAAAATCATAAATCATAAAATGGCAAAAGTCATTCCAAGTCTCACTGCGGAAATTGAAAAATCTCAGACTCTGGTTTGTTTTAATGAAAAGACCAGTGAGGATGATAAAATAAATCTCGAGTCTCTTTTCAAGTGCATGGGAGATGTGATTCTTCTTCCTGAGAATGAAATGGGAATGGGCTCAGAACTTGTTTCCTGCATGCCGGGCTTTATTGCTTCTATTTTTGATGTACTGTGTTCGACAGCCCGCGAGCATACTTCTATTTCGGAAGACCAGATTGTTTCAATGGTTTTGAATACTCTTTGTTCTACCGGTGAATTAATGCTTTCAAAAAAGATGACTTTTAATGATGTAGTTACAAGAGTTGCAACTAAGGGGGGTATTACTGAAGAAGGAACTAAGGTTATTTACGAACAGTTCCCTGCGCTTGCCAGAGACCTATTTGAAAAAACTCTGGAGAAACGCAGACAGACAACCTTAAAAGCAGAAGAAATTTTCGGATAGCAGATTCTTTGATAACGTAAAACTTAAAAGAAAAGACCCTTCACAAAAATCTCGATTCCAATTCCTACAAGGATGAGTCCGCCCGCCAGTGTTGCTTTTGCACCAAGCTTGTCGCCGGCTTTTTTGCCAATCAAAAGTCCTGTCATGCAGATTGCAAAAGTCACGCCGGCGATAATCAGCGAGGCAACCAGCGCCATAAGCAATCCGTAATCTGCAATTGTAAAGCCGACAGAAAGTGCATCAATTGAAGTTGCAACTCCCTGAATCAAGAGGGTAGCGAAAGTCAGTTTTGTGGCAACCTCTGCAGCCTCGTCTTCTTCTCCATGAATCGCTTCCCAAATCATCTTGCCGCCAATCCACAAAAGCAGAGCCAGCGCAATCCAGGGAATCAAAACTTCAAACTTTGAAAAATACTCAACAATCGTGTGTACGCAGATCCAGCCAATCATAGGCATGGCGAACTGGAAGAAAGCATAAACCCCCGCAATAAAACACATGCGGCTTTTTTTCATTGTGGATTCACTAAGGGCATTTGCGATAGAAACTGAAAATGCATCCATTGCAAGACCTGTGCCAAGCAGAACGCTGTTTAGAAAAAAGATAAAATTCCATTCCATAGTAAGAGTCCTTAATCATGAGTCTCGCAATTTAAGGCAAGCCAGGATCGAACTGCCTATGTCCATCGGCAATTCAGATTCCAGTATGTTGACTTGTAACGCATCTGAAAGCCCAGATGCGCCAGCTACTCCCCCATGGAAGTTATTTGAAAAATGTTTTTGAATTATCGCAAAAATCAGCCGACAGGTCAACATTATATGAAAAGTAAATTGCAGAATAGAGCCTTTTCTGCAATTTAGAGTAGTGATGCCCCCGTCACTTTTGTATCATAAAAACGTTAGTAATAACTAACAAATCAAAATGTTACTGGAGGTTATTATGAGTGATAAGCAGGACACCCGCGAAATGCTTGTAAGCGGAAATGTCTTTAAGACAATGCTCACTCTGAGTGTACCGGCTGTGCTCGGTATGGTTGTTATAGGGCTCTATAATTTTATGGATGCCGTTTTTGTAGGTCAGATGGTTGGCCCTGTTGCAATGACTGCAGTAAAGGTTTCTTATCCTTTTACTCTCATCAACAGTGGAATTGCAACTTTGATAGGACAGGGCTCGGCTTCAGTGCTTTCCCGTGCAATTGGAGAGCGCGATAAAGACACCGTTGACCGCATAATGGGAAATCTTATTTCATTTGTAACACTTCTTTCTGCAATCGTAATTGTAGTTGGTTTGATTTTTACACGCCAGCTTTTGACACTAGCCGGAGCAGAAGGCGAAGTTCTTGAGCAGGCAATCCGCTACCTTCGCATAGTTTTCTGCGGTTCGCTTTTTGTAAACCTTGGTCAGTCAACAAACATGATAATGCGCGGTGAAGGCAAGCTTAAAAAGGCAATGATTATTATGGCAACCAGCGCCATCCTCAACATCATTCTTGATCCGATTCTTATCAAAGTGCTCGGCGCAGAAAACGGAGTTCTCGGAGCTGCCTTTGCAACAATCATTTCTCAGTTTGTTTTGATGTGCATGTCTTTCTTCTATTTCATTAAGAAGAGCGACACAGTCCGCATTCACAAAATTCGCTTTGAGGGAAAGCTCGTAAAGCCAGTTCTTGGAGTCGGCGTTTCTGCAATGCTTATGCAGGTAATGTCTATGGTTCAGCAGACAATCCTTTACAACACAGCCGCAAAGTGGGGCGGCAGCGAATGGCAGACAATTCTTGGTGCGGCCCTCAGTCTTCAGGCCTTTGCCTTTATTCCTCTCTGGGGAATCAGTCAGGGCTTTCAGCCTGCAATCGGTACAAACTACGGTGCAAAGCTTTTCGACCGCGTTGGAGCCTTCACCCGCACATTTATGATTTCCGCAACAGTCGTGGCTCTGCTCTTCTACGTTCCTATTATGTGCTTCCCTGTAAAGATGCTTTCAATGTTTATTACAGATGCAGCCATCGTCCAGATTGGTGCTCCAATGCTTCGTGTAATTTTCGGTGCCTATATCTGCTATGGTGTTCTGATTCTTTCGATTACTTTCTTCCAGGCAATTGGAAAGGCTGGGGGTGCTTCAATTCTAGCCCTCGCAAGACAGCTTGTTCTCTTCCTGCCACTCGTTGTGATTTTGCCGCACGTCGCAGGCCTCGGCGTAAAGGGCGTCTTCTATGCCCAGCTGATTACAGACCTTGTAGTTCTTCTTCTTGCAATATTTCTGATGATTAAAGCCTTCGCTGGATTTAAGAGAAATTAAAATTATTTGGGCGCATCCCTGCGTGGTGGTTTCGACAAGCGCAACCACCACTCCGGGTCGGGCGTTCCCCCTTAATCGATGTTCCTAAACGACAGTCCGTCGGGACTGTCGTTTAGGAACATCGAAAAATGGGGGTGTGAGATTTATCGAACTTCCGCTGTCGCTTCAGCCGCTTCACTCGCTCCCTGCGGTCGCTCGCTCCAGTGGCCCTTCGCAGCCTGCGGCTGCTCGGTTGCTCCATGCCCTTGCGCGTACCATTAATCATGTTTTCGGACCGTCAGTGCACTACTGAGTTTTTAATCCACCCCAGCTACTATTGGTAACTGAGGCAGACCCGTCAAAAATAATTAACGAATGTGGCTAGATGGAAGATAAATATCAATTCCTAAACCAGTATTAATACATTTTTCATAACTCCTGTTAATACAAATACAAGGGGGATTAGCGTTAGGATTCCAATCGGCATCCCAAATCCATCCTCCATCAGAATCATCTACATAATAGATATTATCATCCCAACCATCAGGCTCACTATCCCTAATGTTTTTCTTGTGCTGTTCACTCAATACTGACTGCTTATCTGAAACAGATTTAATTAATTCAGCAAACTTATCAGTACAGATAGCCTTTTTACCGTCAGTAAATACCAGATATGACAAGTCGCAATTAGGGATATCTTTAATATCTTTTACTCCGATATCTACGGTACTAACAGTTGGAGTATCATTTGTAGGCATACTGCAAGAAACAAAAGTTCCAGCAACCATCATCAATACAACCAAAATACTAAAAATCTTTCTCATAATTTTAATCTCCTATTATGAAAGTTTAATAATTATGCCCATTGGTTTATTTCTAACAGAATACCCAATAGTACACACAACAATTCAATAATAGTTGTTGCTAAAATACTAATATAACGGGGGGGGGGTAGTCATTTAATGACCAACTACAAAAATATTTTATTTTTTTTATTTGTTCTGCCGTAGCTGACAATTTTTTATTGCACCAGAGGTAGCCTGCAATGTTGCTCCATGCCCTTGCGCAAGAAATCAGGGACAATCCCAGCAAAATTACCTACAAAAATACAAAAAACTCAATTTTTGTAGGTAAGAAAGTAGAGCATTAAACAACAGATTTCCTACAAAATATCGAGTTTGGATGTTTTTGTAGGAAAAAATAAGCAGTTTTTAACTTTTTTGTTTCTCAAACAGTCAAGAATATGCTTTCTAAGAAAAAAAAATACCTACAAAAATCCTGTTTTACAAGATTTTGTAGGTATTTTCATAATTTCTATCCTGAAAAACTTCCCACAAAAACAGTATTTTCCACAGTTTTGTAGGAAATTATTATTCTCTAAGTGCCATGTTGAAGTTCTTTGAAATATCGTGGCAGAAAAATAACAAATATGAAAAAAGAGCCGCAGAACCTTATGTTCGTTCAGCTGAAAAATCAATTAAAGTATATCCGGCTTTAGTAATTAATGTTGAAATGTCTTCACATTTCATAGGATTTTTTGAGCGCACAAGTACTGTATTGTTTTCTAGCTTTACGCTTGCCCAAACGCCTTCTTTCGAGTTCAAGGCATTTTCTACGCGGCGGGCGCAGTTTGAGCAGTGCATGCCGTCTACGGTGAGAGTGTAGGTGTATGGGTAGTGGGCTTTGTTTTTATCTTTCACTTTGATTGTCTTTGGCGCAGCATCGTGAGTACCGCAGCAGGCTGAACCGTATTTAATTCTTTTTCTGATGCTTAGGATTGCGCAAACTACGATTATTGCTAATACAAAAATAACTATTGTTGTTCCCATAAAAAACTCCGTAAAATAGATCCCGAACCGAGTTCGGGATGACAGATTTATTTAATGACTTCCCACATGATTCCCATGTTCTTAAAGCCGCCTTTTGGCATACAGGAATCGCAGTGTGATTTTCCCTTTCCGTGTGAGCAACCAGCACAGGATGTGCAGTGCCCGGAACAAGTCGGTGCTAGCTTTTTGCCCGCCGTAAGCAAAGTTTCATTTTCAGGATAAGAGGTTGCGACACGGCGGATTATTTTTGAGCGTTCCAGAAAATCTATTTTGCGCAGAATGTCGTCGGTAGTTGTGCCTAACTCGCCGGCAAGCATTTCGATAGTTCGAGAACGTCCATCAGATAATAATTTTAACAGTTCTTCCATCAAGACCTCAATAGTCCCGCCTGTGAACGAACGTTAGGGATTGTAGGGGCGCGAAGCGTTCTGGGGTGGTTGAGTTTGTCGAAACTACCCCAGAATGAAGCGATCGCGGAACCTAGGGAGCGACCCTGCAATGCAGGGTAAAAACAGTCCAGTGGACTGTTTTTAGCGAGTCTCCGAGCAGCTGTGCTGCGAAGGCACAAAGCCCGACCGGCCGCCGAAGGCGGACGGGAACGCCCTACCAGATCAAAAGTCCAATATGATAAGCCACACAGGCAATGAGGAGTGCACCGAAAGTATAATAAAGCGCAATCAGTGTTGTCCACTTTGCTGAGTGAGTTTCCTGATAAGTTGCGGCAAGGGCAACAATACAAGGCATATTGAAGGTAATCGCAAAGATAAAGGCGAGGGCTTCAGGCTTTGAAACATTTGCAACAAGCAGCTCGTTGATATTTGCAACCGCACCACCGGCAACTGTGCTTCCAACTGTAATCATGCTGTGGTCTGTAAAGATTGTGCTGAGAACACCAATTGCACCTTCCTTACCGAGAGACGAAACAATAAAGGCCATAAAGGTTTTCCAGCCAAGACCAAAGATTTTTGTAACCGGCTCAATTGCCTGTCCAATCTTATACATAATGGAATTATCCATTTTGCCTGAGCTTGTGTAAGTAAGCAGCCAGAATACAAAAGAAACCAAAAGAATTACTTTGAGTACACGGAAGAAGGTATCCTTTGTGCGACCAAGTACGTAGCGGAAAAGACTGCCCCAACGTGGCTTGTGATATGGAGGAAGTTCCATAATCATACCGCAGCGGTCTTCTTTTTTTACGAGGGAGCGGCCGAATACTTTTGAAGTAATCCACATATGGAGAACCATCACTGCAAGAATCGCAACAATTACGAGCGGAGCACCGGCACCAAACCAGACTGTAGAAAGCATTGGAACAACGGCCCAGGCAGCACCACAAGGAATTGCCCAAGCAAGTGCAATTGTCAAAACCTTCTGTCCCCAGTTGTCAATTACGCGCGCTCCTGCGGCACCACCCATTGTACAACCAAAGCTTACGAGGAATGGCATAACTGATTTTCCCTGGAGCCCAAGCTTAGACATTGTGTTGTCGAATACATAAGAGATTCGTGCCATAACGCCGACTTCTTCCAGCAATCCGAAAACCAGAGTTACACCAAATACAAAGCCCAGCATCTTAAAGATAAAGCTGAGCGAGTTGATGAGCACATCGCAGATGATTGCAATGATAAAGGCAGGGCAGCCGGCGCCAGTCAAAGCAGAGCTTATAGGATTTGCAAGTGCTCCTACAGCGCCACCAATACCCATAAATGGAAGAGCAGGAATAAATGAAGCAATAAGGCCAAACAAAACTGTAAGAACTACAACAGGCTTTCCCCAGATGCGGTGAGTTATCAAGCGGTCAAACTTACCGAGAGTTCGAGTTTTCTTTTGGGATATTACTGTTCCATCCAGCAGTGAGTCTATCCAGGCAAATTTCTTTTCTCCTGTAAGAAGGACACCATTTTCGATTTTGGAAATTGCAGCTTCGAAAGCGGTTCGTTTTTCACCAATAAGTGCATTTTTGATTTTTGCAGTAACTGGAGCATCCCCTTCAATTGCTTTTGCGGCCAGCCAGTTTGCTGAATATCCTGGGATTACATTGGCAGGAATAAGATTTTTTATTTCTTTATAAATATCAATTGCTTCAAATTTTGAATCAATAAGGGAAGCATTAAGAATTGTTTTCTTTTCTACAGCACGTTCAAGTGCCATATAAAAGCTGTCGTACTTTTTTCTGTCTGGAGCAGAAAAAAGTACAACCGGAATGCCAAGCTTCTTTTCCAGCGCAGCATAATCAATCTGCTTTCCCTGTTCTTCTGCAACATCATATAGATTTAAAAGCAGGAAACAAGGAACGGTGATACCAGCATAATCTGCGAGCATATAAAGACTGCGCTCAAGCTGAGAAGAGTCTGCAAGAATACAAACTACGTCTGCCTTTCCACTTGCGATATAATCGCGGGTGATAATTTCTTCATCAGAATTGGCACTGAGGCTGTAAGTTCCCGGAAGGTCGGCAACAAGGTATTTTTTTCCATTATGTTCAAAAGTACCTTCCTTCTTTTCTACTGTTTTTCCAGGCCAGTTACCAACATGCTGCTTTAGACCTGTAAGGGCATTGAATAAAGTTGATTTTCCTGAGTTAGGCTGACCAAGCAGCGCAATTACTGTTTCGCAATTTTCTGTCATACTGCTTCCTCCACTTCTATGTCTGCACATTCATTACGATTTAGAGCAATCATTGTGTCTCTTGAATAAACGAGCAGGGGACGACGTTTTTCATTTTTTACTACTGTTACTTTGCATCCAGGCGTAAGCCCGATAGAAGTAATTCTGCTTACAAAGCGGTTATCACCATTTACACGGGTAATAACACCACTGTGTTCTCTTTTAAGCTCTGTCAGCTTCATTTTTCTTTTTGCCTCTTTTTATTAGTTTTTACTAACATTAATGTTAGTTGACAATAACATTACTATAAAATATTGTTATATTCAACTAACTAAAATAGGAAACAATTATGAATACGATGCCTGCAGACAAACTTTTTCAAACCTATATGGATCTAATAAGCAAAAGAGAAAGTGAAGAAATCTATCGGTTGAATGAACCTATAGGCGAAGGCATAATGAGGCATACTCATATTGCCAAAGGAATAGAACTCGTTTATTCCGAACTTGAAAGTTATAGTCCGAATTATCAGGCAGAAAAAAAGGAAGTTGACGGTCTGGAGATAATGTATATCGTTGACGGACACGGCGAGTTTGAACTGCAGAACAGGCAGTTTGCCAGTGGGGAAAAAGGCGATGTAATGATTTTCAACTGTAAAAGTGCAGTAAAAAAAGCAATGCTTGGTAAAAGCGGAATGAATTGCATAAGTATAATTCTTTTTACCAATGATGTAATTACTTTCTTAAATGAATTTCTTGGAACTAACGACTTCAATAGTTCAGATTTTTTTAATGATATCAGAAAGAGTGACAGTGTGGTAACTTTTCCTTGTGGCGAACTTTTAGAAAAACTCTTTTTGGAAACTATCAGACTGCCTGGAGTCTTCTCAAAATATACTGTGAGGCTTGCCGTGGTTCATGCGATAATTCTTTTGATTCAGAAATTCAGATGTAAAGATAGTTGTGATGTAAGGATGAAAAACGATACTCCGGATGCATATTTCAGTGGCACTACCGGACGTAAAGTTCAAAATGTTCGCCGTATTATTAATTCGAATCTGGAAAAAGAAATTTCTATTGAAGAACTGGCCTGTAAGGTTAATCTTAATCGCACAACCCTTCAAAAAATTTTTAAGGAAATGTATGGACTTACTGTGAATGAATATCGTACAAAGGCTCGTCTTCAGTTAGCCAAAAATCTGCTTGTTTCTACAGATTTATCAATAACAGAAATTGCCGGACGTTGTGGTTATGCAAATGCAAGTAAGTTTTCTGAAGTTTTTAAAAGAAATGAAGGTGTTCTACCAAAAGACTGGAGAAAATAAAAGTTAGTAGCCGCTAACTAATTGACAAAATCGCTTTATAATTATATTATCCTCCGCGTTAGCATAGGCTAACACAGGAGTTAAAATGATTAAATCAAAGAAATTGGTGATTACAGCCGCATTGTGTGCTTTCACCGCAGCTTTTTCATTTGCACAGGAAGTGACATTTGAAAACAAATTGTCATCAGAAATTGTAAATATTAATATTTCAGATGACGATACTGAAACTTCTTTTGCAGGTTTTGAAAACGAAACAAGTGCAGAATATTCTTCTGATAACCTTGATTTTGGACTTACATTAAAGTTCAATCTTGCACAGGAAGAAGACGATTCAATTTCAATTGGTAGCGAAGATTTTATAGATGACTATTTTATCGAGTTCCGCCCAATCGATTTGCTTGGAATTGGTTTTCATAGAGGATATTCAGTAGCAGGTTCATATCTTCCATGTCTTGATGGAGAAATAGAAGCCGCAAATATCGGAAGCGATTTTGGATTATTTGTACGTCCGATTGAAGGACTTGTTATTGCAGGTGGTATTGATTTTATTTCTTACTTCGGTAGAGATGAAGAAAAACCTCTCTTTAATGCTGGCGCAGAATATGCTTTGGAAGAAATGATTGCATTTGGTGCATCAGTACGCAACATTGCATCAGATGACCGTTCAATTGGTGCCTATGGATCATTTACCGGTCTGGAAAATTTTACAATAAATGCTGGTTTTACATATAATGGTGCAATAGAAGATTATAATATTTCTGGAAATCTTGTAAATGCAGCACTTATTTATACAAACAATCCATTAAGTATTTTTGCTGATGTAGTATTTGCTGTAGGCGGAGATGAAGATGAAGCTAACGAACTTTACACTGCTGCAAATGTTACATATCAGATTACAGAACCTTTATCTGTAAATCTTTATGGATACTTTACAACAGACTTTGATAATGATGATTCATGGTGTGTAGGTGTAAATCCTTCAGTAGATTATCAGTTGACTGAACACAATACAATTGGTGGAGGTGTTTTTGTAAATGTTATGAAATCACTTAAATCAATTTCTTTCCCGGTTTACTGGAAATATGCTTTCTAACAATTCATAAATGATTAAGTCCTGACTTTTCCGGCTGTACCTCTCGTGCAGCCGGTTTTTTTATAAAAAACTCCATTCTGCACAATTCACTCCAATCTGCAATTTAATTTTCTGAAAATGTATAAGTTAGTCTTGACTAATTTATAACAGATTTTTATCTTAATTTATTAAGTTAGTTTATACTAACAGAAGAGGTTTATATGTCTAATAACAAAAGTAATCGTCCTGTACCAAAAAAGACAGCAACTTTTAAGAACGCACACCGCGGCCTTATCGGCTGGATTTTTTATTTTGCAGGAAGTAAAAAGGGTCAGTACATCGTAAGTGTATTCTTTGCCCTTTTAAGTGTGGCCTGCTGTATTGCGCCATATTTTATAATTGCACGAATTGTTCAGCAGCTTATGGCTGGAGTTCGTGACTGGCAGCTCTTTTTGAAAGAGTGCGGTATTACAGCTCTTTTCTGGTTTGGCAATGTGCTCTTTCATGCAATTTCTACAAGCATGAGCCATATCGCAACCTTTAATCTGCTTGGAAACATCAGAAAGTCTATGTGCGACAAACTGACCCGCCTTCCGCTTGGAACTGTTCTTGATATGCCATCCGGTTCTCTCAAGAGCATTATCATTGAAAGAATTGACAGTATGGAAACTACCCTTGCCCATATTGTTCCTGAATATACTTCGAACATCATTTTGTCGATTGTTCTTGTTGTTTATCTTTTCGTTTTAGACTGGCGGCTTGCTCTTGCCTGTATGGCAGTTCTTCCGGTTGGAGTTATCGCAATGTGCTTTATGCTGAAAGATGGCGACAAGCGTTTTAAATATGCCCTCGATAAGACAAAGGCTTTGAACGATACTGCCGTTGAATACATTAATGGTATTGAAGTTATCAAAGCATTTGGAAAATCTAAGTCCAGCTACGAGCGCTTTGTTGTTGCAGCTCAGGAAGGCTCTGCCTGCTATGTTGAATGGATGCGTGACTGCATCTGGCCTCATGCAATTGCAACTGTTGTAACTCCTACTCTGCTTTTTTCGCTTCTTCCGATTGGTGGCTTTATGTTTTTGAAGGGCGCCATCGACGCTTCTCTTTTTATTACCGTGATTGTTCTTGCAGTCAGCGCCATTCAGCCGTTTTTGATTGCCTTTACCTACCACGATGATATAGCAAAGGCCGGTGCGATTTTCGGCGAGGTTGGTTCTATTATGACTCTTGATGAGCTTGAGCGACCGGAAGTTGATGTAAAGAAGCCAGTTGATAATTCGATTGTTCTGAAAGATGTCAGGTTCAGTTATCATAAGGGAATCGAAGGAGAAGAAAAGAAAGAGATTCTCCACGGCATAAATATGACTCTTCCTCAGGGAAGTTACACCGCCTTCGTGGGCCCGAGCGGTTCCGGAAAGTCTACCATTGCCCGCCTTATTGCTTCTCTCTGGGATGTTGATTCTGGTTCAGTTGAAATTGGCGGCGTAAACATCAAAGATCTGTCTCTCCAGGAATACAACAGCCGCGTTGCTTATGTCAGCCAGGACAACTTCCTCTTTGATATGAGCGTTCGCGAAAATATCCGCCTTGGCCGCCAGAATGCGACAGATGCCGAAGTTGAAGAGATTGCCCGCAAAGCCGGTTGTTATGATTTTATCATGTCTCTTGAAAATGGCTTTGACACAATTGTTGGTGGCAGCGGTGCTCACTTGAGCGGAGGCGAACGTCAGCGAATCGCAATTGCCCGAGCCATGATGAAGGATGCGCCAATCGTAATTCTCGATGAAGCCACAGCTTATACAGACCCTGAAAACGAAGCAATCATTCAGAAGTCTGTTGCTCAGCTCGTAAAGGGAAAGACATTGATCGTTATTGCTCACCGTCTTTCAACAGTAAAAGATGCAGACAAGCTTTATGTAATCAAAGATGGTGTGATTGACAGCGAAGGTACACACGCAGAATTGCTCACAAAGAATGGATTATATGCAGATATGTGGAAAGCACATATTGGGGCTCGCGATGAATAATAGAATTTCTCACAGAGCACACGGAGCACACAGAGAGAAAAAATGATAAAAAAACTCCGTATTCTCTGTGTCCTCTGTGAGGGATAATAAAGAGGTTTATATGTTTAGTACATTAATAAAATTTTTCAAATTCTGTGATAAAGAAAACCGTAAAAAGTTTACTGGTTCAATTTTCGTAGGAATCTTGAACTCGCTTTTTATGGCGTTTAGAATTGCTGCGGTAGCTGTTATGCTCCGCGGAGTTATTGGTACTGCTATCGAAGGTCAGCCTTTTGAAACAAAAACAATCTGGCTTTCCTTCGGCATTATGTGCGTAAGTATGATTGGCGGAATCATCACCCGCAAAATTACCGCAATGTGGCAGTGCGAAGGCGGCTACAGAACCT
Source organism: uncultured Treponema sp. (assembly GCA_946540605.1). Lineage (GTDB taxonomy): Bacteria > Spirochaetota > Spirochaetia > Treponematales > Treponemataceae > Treponema_D. The sequence goes on along the minus strand of CAMNIU010000163.1, from coordinate 5,182 downwards.
GTGCAAAAAAGCGTATCGAAATTGCCGAGCACCTGCGCTACCTGCCAATGGGCTATTTCAACGAAAACAGTCTTGGCGAAATTACGTCAGTTACAACTAACACAATGGAATCAGTCGGCGACGTTGCAACCCGCGCAGTTATGATGGTTTTCCAGGGCCTGCTCGATACATCACTCATCATCGTAATGCTCTTTTTCTTTGATTGGAGAATTGCTCTTGTTGGCCTTGCAGGTTTTGCCCTTTTTGAGTTTGTAAACTTTTTCATGCGCTTTGCAGTAAAGAATATTTCTGCAGATAAGATTCGTGATGACGCTGCAGAAATCGGAAAGGTCCTTGAATACATTCAGGGAATTGCAGAAGTTAAAGCTTACAATCTTGTAGGTAAACGTAGCCACGAACTCAATGATGTTATTAACCGCAGAAAAAAGACTCTGATAAAAATGGAGATGCGCTGTATCCCTGTTTCAAACATCCAGTCGTTAGTTGCAAAACTCAGCGGCGTTGCAATGATGATTACTTCTTTGTACTTTTACCTGGCCGGTACTATGGCTCTTGCAGATTGCGCAACAATGCTTGTTTGTTCTTTCATGCTCTTTAATGCCCTCGAAGCCGGCGGAAACTATTCTGCACTCCTGCGTGTAATTGATCTTGGCGTTACAAAGGCAAGTAAGATTCTTGCTCTGCCTACTATGGATATTGAGGGTAGGGATAATGAGGTGGTTTCGACAGGCTCAACCACCGGGGCGCTCATCCAGGCCAGCAACATCGACTTCGCCTACGACAAGCGAAAAATCATCGATAACATTTCCCTCTCAATTCCAGAGCACAGCACTACTGCCATCGTTGGTCCAAGTGGCGGCGGAAAAACAACCTTCTGTCATCTTCTTGCCCGCTTCTGGGATGTAGACAAAGGAAGAGTCACACTCGACGGAAAAGACGTCCGCGACTACAGCATGGATAACCTCATGAAAAACTACAGCTTTGTTTTCCAGAATGTTTATCTCTTCCACGATACAATCGCAAATAACATCCGCTTTGGCCAGCCGGAAGCTCCGATGGAAAAAGTTATTGCCGCCGCAAAAAAGGCCTGCTGCCACGACTTTATCAGCCAGCTGCCGAACGGCTACGATACAGTAATAGGAGAGGGTGGTGCAAGTCTTAGTGGCGGTGAACGCCAGCGTATTTCAATTGCCCGTGCCATCATGAAGGATTCTCCAATCATCATTCTTGATGAAGCTACGGCAAACGTAGACCCGGAAAACGAGCGCGACCTTATGAAGGCCATCGAAGAACTCACCCGCGAAAAGACTGTTATCATGATTGCCCACCGTTTAAAGACTGTCCGCAATGCAGACCAGATTGTTGTAATAGATAAGGGTCGCATAGCAGAGCAGGGCAAGCACGAAGATCTTGTAGCAAAAGGCGGAATCTATGCCCGATTTATCGACAGCCGCAAGGAAGCTGTAAGCTGGAAATTGTAGCGCTGTCATTGTAAACGAGTTTGCTTCGCAAACATCGCAGGGCTTGACCCGACAATCATTGTTCGCAATGACGTAAAAAATATTCCGTCATTGCGAGGAGCCCAAAGGGCGACGTGGCAATCCATTATGTGTTATAATAATCATATGAATTTAATTATCGCAAAAGGACTTTTAATTCCTTTCTTAGGAACAGCACTTGGTTCAGCTCTTGTTTTCTTTATGAAAAAGGAGCTGGACTCTCGAATTCAGAAAATCCTTTCAGGCTTTGCAGCCGGCGTTATGGTGGCCGCTTCTGTCTGGAGTCTTCTTATTCCTTCAATGGAAATGTCAAGTGACCGTGGAAGATTAGCCTTTATTCCGGCGGCGGTTGGCTTTTGCCTTGGAATGATTTTTCTTTTAATTCTGGATAAGACTGTTCCCCATATGCACCTTGATGAAACTCAGGAAGGTGTAAAAAGCAACCTTCAGAAAACTACAATGATGGTGCTTGCCGTTACCCTTCATAATATTCCGGAGGGAATGGCCGTTGGTATTTTGTATGCAGGCTGGGCATCAGGCTCTGCACAGATTACTGAGGCCGGAGCTCTCAGTCTTGCTTTGGGTATTGCAATTCAAAACTTTCCTGAAGGAGCTATCATTTCCATGCCGCTTCATTCAAAAGGCTTGTCAAAGGGAAAGGCATGCTGGTACGGAGTTCTGTCGGGAGTTGTTGAGCCCGTGGCAGGCTTCCTCACAATTCTTCTTGCCAGTCTTGTTATGCCGGTGCTTCCATACTTCTTGAGTTTTGCCGCTGGTGCTATGATTTACGTTGTAGTAGAAGAACTTGTACCGGAAATGTCAGAGGGCGAGCATTCTGATTGGGGAACAATCGCCTTTATGCTTGGCTTTGCTTTGATGATGATTCTGGATGTTGCGCTGGGATAATTATTCGCCATGCTCGCACGGAATGCCCATCATATGCATCATTCCGTAGCGGGTAAATTCTTCGATGTTCTCGATGTACTGAAAAGCGGCCTTCTTTGTCATTTTGTGAGTGATTATTTCTACGAAGGCATTTATGACGGTTGATGCAATAAAGTGAACCGTCATCTTATCAATTTTTTTTGTCGAAACCTGATTTTTATACATCCAGTTAAAGGTTTGTTCGCAGTTTTTTGTATATAATTCGCAGATTTCTTCCTGAAAATGTTCGTGCGTACTTCCGGCTGCTTTTGTAAGCAGTAAAGTAAAAGCATCAAAATTATCAAAAATATAGTTTAGCAGATCATTTGTCTGTTCAGCTTCTTTTTCAAAGTGTTCTTCTGAAACAATATTATCTAAATCAAGATGATGAGAAGAATCTGCCATCATAACAGTTTTTGTCGTTACATCAATGGCTTCATCTACAAGGGCGCAGAAAAGAGCATCCTTATCTTTAAAATGACGGTACATTGCGCCGGTTGTAAGTCCTGCATTGGCAGCAATTGTACGCAATGAGGCATTCATAAATCCTTTTTCAAGGAATTCAGCCATAGCGCTTTTGAGGATTTTCTTTTTTGTTTCAATTGCGGATTCGCTCACGATGACCCAATTTTAGAATGAAATAATGAGATTTGTCAAGAAAAAGTGATAACAATGTTATCAAAAATGCCGAAATTCTATTGACATGATAACACTGTTATCATTATTATCTGTTAACGATAACAGTGTTATCAAAAATATTAGTCACATCTAACTTAGGAGAAGAAATTGAAAGTTACAAAGATTAACGACTGGTTTGAAAAGTTCGGTCGTTTTGAAATTAAGCATCGATGGGGATTTTTAATCGGTCTTTTAATTCTAACAATAGTTTGCAGTCTTGGTCTTCCACGCCTTAAACTCGATAACGGTGAAGAAGACTGGTTTGATGACTGGGAAACAACTAAAGTAAACCAGGATCACTTTGAAAGTATTTTTGGTTCAACCGACAGTCTTCTGGCCCATATCAAGGCAAAAGATGTCTTTGATCCGGAAGTTTTGAAGATGATCGATGAGCTCGGTGACGAGCTTTTGAACAATGTTCCATATGCGGGAAGTATTACTTCTTTGATGGAGCTTTCGCTTCCAATTGGAACAGAAGACGGCTTTGAAGTAACAAGTCCTTTTGAAGACGACGTCCCTTCTGACCCGGCAGAGCTTGCAGAAAAGAAGGCTTTTATTATGAGCCGCGAGTCTATCGTAAACAATCTTGTAAGTGATGACTGTACAGAAACCTGGCTTATCGTAAACCTTGAACAGTATTCAGAAAACCTTGATCAGGCAATGGAAAAAATCGCACCTCCTGCAATGGCAATCTTTAATGATCCGAAATATCAGTCAGACAAATGGGAAATCCGCCCGGCAGGACTTTCTTACACAGAATATGAAGAGGAAAAGGCAATTGTCTGGCAGTGCGTAAGCCGAATTGCTTTAGGCTTTATCGTTATGCTTATTTTTCTGATTGTATTTATTCGCTCTTTGCGTGGTGTTGTGGTTCCTTCAATCGCAACACTCGGAGCTCTTTGTACAACCCTCGGCGCTTCTGCCTGGCTCAATATCAAAGGAAATAACACAATGATTCTTGTAACTGTTTTGCTTTCTATGGCACTTGCAGTTGGTTATGCAGTTCATTACATCAACTCATTTAAGATGCACTTTAGAAAAACAGGTCAGCGCAAAGAATCAATTGTTATGGGAATCCGTGATTCTGGCTGGGCTTTGTTTTTTACGGTAGTCACTACAATGGCAGGTATGCTTTCCTTCCTTTCTGCAAACATCAGACCTATGCGCTGGGTTGGAGGAATTACTGCCGCTGCCGTTTTTGCAGTTTTCGTTTTTGAAATAATTCTTCTTCCATGTCTTTACAGCTTTGGAAAAGACCAGGAGCCTGACCCGGACTTTGTAAAAAATGAAGGCTCAACAAGTTCCGATCTCCGCGTAGAAGCAATGGGAAAATCAATTCTCAATAAAAAGTGGATTACAGTTGTGGTGGGAACTGCAGTTATTCTTGCTGTAATCCCTGGCATTTTCAAAATCAAGGTAAACATGAACTACGCTGATATGATGGGCGAGCGAACACCTTACATTCACCGCCTTATGGAAATTACCCGAAGTCAGCTGGGAAGTCAGTACAGCTACGAAGTTCTGGTTGAATATCAGGAAGAGGATGCCCTTAAAAATCCTCAGGTTCTTAAGAATATGGATGAAATGGCAGCCCGAATTGGTACTCTGAGTTCTACAAAGGTTTCTAATGGTAAGCCACGAGTTTCTTCTGTAACTAAAGTTGTTAAGGAGATGAACCGCACATTGAATGGTGACGATCCGGCAGCTTATGTTATTCCTGATGACCAGGATCTTGTGAGTCAGGAAATGTTCCTTTACGAGATTTCTGGTGGAAGCGACCTTTACGATTATGTCAGCGAAGATTTTAAGGCCGGTTACCTTCACATAGAGCTCAACGGCTATGACGGAGAAGAAATTGTCCGAAATCTTGAGGATGTAAAAAAATGGTGTAAAGAGCTTTTCCCTGATGCATCGAATGCAGGTGTAGTAGGCGAGGTTGTTCAGTATGCACAGATGAACGGAAAACTGGTTCGCGGTTCAATCCGTTCAATCGGAACTTCCTTGCTGGTAATTATGCTCCTCTTGATTCTTGCCTTTACCTCTTTCCGAACAGGCTTTATCGCAATGATTCCAAACGTTGC
>CAMNIU010000162.1 GCA_946540605.1 uncultured Treponema sp. | reverse complement strand
TTATCCAGACTATTAGAAAGCTTCTCGATATTTCCGAGAAGACTATTTGATTTTGCAAAAAGACTGCTTGCAAGAACAGCACACGAAATTGTAATTAAAATGATTTTTTTCATATCATCCTCCAGGGATTTTTTTTTTATTTTCAGCAACTGCTGAGTTGGCCCTAGTGTAAGACCTTTCCTCTGCTTTGTAATTAAAGCCACGCTTGAAAATGAAGACAAACGGAGAGTTTCAAGTATGGCTTTAATTACAAAGTCAAAATCCTGCTGTATTGTTGAACTATAGATTTTTGAAGATGCGAGGTGACGAAATGGAAGTTTGTAATTTACCAACGGGTTTAGTAACTCCGAAGAAAAATGACTCCTGCATTTATTTTCAGGACAAGGCTTTGTCAACTTATCTCTATATCAAAAATTATAAAGAAATTAATCTTGGACAGAAGGAGCTTGAAAAGGACTTTCTGAGGAGTGTGCTTACTAATGAAACTGTGGTGAGTCTAAGCGACATCTATCTGAATGTACTTAAAACCTCTGAGCTCGAAAAGTTTGAAGGCCTTAAGCATGATGACGGCTTTAATCTGGATGAAGTTGTTGAGTCTCTGAGCCATGATCTTTGTGATGATTTTCAAAAATACGGAATTGTCTTCTTCCTTCTGGATAAAAAATCAGAAAGAAACTATCTGGAAACAAATCCTCTGCAGGAAATTATTGATAAGTCTTACATGAAGGATTTTTTTGATGGTCTTGAGTTTTCTTATTCTGAGCGAGTGCTTTTTGTCCTTGGGATTGCCCAGGAAGAATGGGGCTGGCTTTTCCCGGATTTTAAAAATGAAGAATATAAGGCTACCCTCTTCTGCCATATCTGCAATCTGGAGAAAAGGGATGTTATTGCATATTCGCGCAAAATGAACAGTGAGCTTATACGACTTGGCCTTTTTTCTGCTCCCTGGAAAATCAGCAGTTATGTTTATGCCTACTTTAAGAATGAAACTCCCTCCTTTACCATGCAGAGAGTTATAGCTCCCAAGTGCTGCGATATTTATGATTACAAGGAAACCGGAATGCTGAATCAGGAAGGGCTGGAGCTTATGCGGAAGCTGAACGGCTTTACGGTAATCTGCAGCGAAAGCGATTACAGAAACAAGTTCTTTCTGGCTGCCTATTACCATGAATGCTTTGACGGAATTTATGAGCTCAAGCAGGAGTATAAGGGCACTAGTAAGGCTGAGCTGGAGTTTTATATTTATGCTCTATCTTTACAGATTAAGCATGATGCTCTCTTTATCAATAAGTCTTTGTGCGGCCTACTGCTGCAGGAGGATGATAATAATCCGCTTGAAGAAATACTTCATAAAAAGCAGAGCGCTTCTACGATTCTTGAAAAGGTAAAAAGCCCTGTTATTCTTTCGCTGGAAAGCTTTACAGAGGATGATCGGGACAGTCTTCTGGACCAGGGAATTGATGTTCTTTATACCCTACAGTTGAAGCTGCCGGAAAAGAAAAGCTATATGGAATGCTTCGGGGTATTTTATCTTAGTGAGGAACTTCCCCTCCACCTCCTTGCTGATATTGCCCCCGAATGTGAAAGGCTTGCCATTCCACCGGAGCAGTGGAGTTCGGTAACAAAGCTCTTAAAGCCGGTTCCTCAGCTTACAAAGGAAGAGGCCCTTGAACTTCTCAGAAATAAATTCAGCGAGTCTGGTAAGAATGACAAGCTTCGTAAAAACTCTCACTACTGCATTGAGGCGCTTAATACCTCGGAGCCTATAAACGAGGTTACAGACGCTCTTAAAAATGCAGATGAATATCAACATGGCCAGTACGACGAGGAAAGCGGAATTAAGGTGCTACTTTACGGTATTTCTGGCGGTGGAAAAACTGCCTATGCCGAAGAGGTTTCTAAAAAGATGAATCGCACCCTCAAGATTGTGCGACCTTCCGAGGTTCTGAGTAAGTGGGTTGGAGAAACAGAACAGAATATTTCAAAGATTTTTAAGGATGCAGCCAAGGAGCATTCTATTCTGCTGGTAGATGAGGCTGATTCTTTCCTGCATAACCGTGGCGATTCTGTAAATCATTTTGAAGACTCTAAGGTAAACTCCTTCCTCATAGAAATTGAGCGTTACCCTGGCATTCTTTTTTGTAGCACTAACCTTCCGGATATTCTGGATAAGGCTGTGGATCGCCGCTTCAACTTTAAGGTTGGCTTTAAGGCTCTTACAAAAGAAGGTGTTAGTCTCTTATGTAAAAGTTATTTTTCTTCCTTCGAACTTGATGATGCTCAGGTTTCGAAAATCTATAACTCAGGAGAAGTGACACCTGGAGACTTTGCAACCTTAAACGGAAAGCTGCGCTTCCTTGCTCCGGAAAAACGTAATTCGGTTTACATCACCGAGGAGCTTTGCAAAATAGTTCACGATAAAAAGCGAAGCTATGAATCAAATAAAATTGGATTTGGAGGCTAAAAATGAAAATGGAGTACAAAACTGACGTACAAAGAAGACTTGCAGAAATTCTTGATACATTGAATATTAAGGCAACCTATTACAATAATGATGGAGTTTTTACCATTGATGGAACAGCCTTTGTGATTGTAGAAGAAGGCACTTCCCTATCACTAAAAGCTTCACCTGAAGATATGAATATGAATATCATCAGGATTTATGGAGACGGCAGTCTGCGCTTTATAGACGGCACTGAAGTCACCTTAAAATACTGCAAACGCTGTAACAGGTTCGCCTTTGGCCATAAGGTAAGAAGGAGCGAAGACTGCTGCCCTGCCTGTAATGGAAAGTCAATTAAGTATCTTTCTAACAGTTCAAGAATTCCGGGCTGGTTTGGTAGGGAAGAAGAATCTCTTATTGATGAGCATGAAGCTGCAGAACATTTGGCTAGCCTCAAATCTGGGAAGGAAGATGAGGTCCAGGAGTGTATAGATAAGCTTTCCGGTAAAGTTTCTTATATCACCATAACCTCAGAAAAGAAAGAGAAGGTTATCCAGCTTGGAAAAATATATCCTAACATGCAGGAGGTAATTAATTATCTGCTGCAATGCTTTGAAACTTCGAATCTGCGTAAGCATAAGGAAATCGCTTTCCGACCTTTTGTACTGGTAGGAGGTCCTGGCTGCGGAAAAACAAGCTTTGTAACAGATTTGGGATATATTCTGCTTGGACAAAAGCCTTTGAAAATTGATTTAGGAAATGATGTTCCGGTTTTTGCACTTTCTGGCAGCGACTCACAATATAATCATTCTAAGCATGGAATCGTTATTGAATCAATGTTCAGGAACGAAAAACACGGTCCATTGAAAAATCCTCTCATTCATTTTGATGAACTGGATAAAATTAATTCTGATGAAGAGCACTCTATAGAAACCATATTCTATTCCATTCTGGAAAAAAATACCGCCCGCCGTTTCTTCGATAGCTTCATTGGAATAAATGTTGATGCTTCCGGTGTAAATTATATCTTTACAGCAAACACGCTCGAAAAAGTTCCGGCTCCAATCATCAATCGCTTAAAAGTATTCCAGATTCAGGACTACACGCATGAGCAGCTCAAGGAATCTGTAATCGATAATTTCTATCAAAACTGGTTACGATTCAATGATATGGAAAAGGAATATTTGCCGGCTGTGTTATCTGAAGAGATAAAAGAAGAGATTCTGAATGAATGCAAGGACGATACACGTAAAATTGACGATGCAATAAATAAGGTATTTGAAAGAACCATGCAAACTGATGGTAAAACCGGACACAAGGTTGCCCTCTTCTCTCCAAAGGAATATCTGATTGGATGGGAGAACTTCCGAGGTAAAAGGACCATCTCCAGAAAAACATGGAAGCTACCAGACAATTTCCTGAGAGAAGGCAACGAGGAGAGAAAGGCAAATCTTGTGGATGCGGTTAATTTTTAAAACGCTTAAGGAAATAGCGTTCTATATCATCGGCCACGCTTATAATAAGCTCTGGGCTTATCTGTTTGATATTCTCTTCTGTAACATGGGCACTAAGGTAACGTTCAGCATCATGCTCTAAGTTCCAGCGACAGCAGATTACATAACTTACAGTTTCAGCTTCTATTTCCCGCAGATCCTCGCTTTTTACGAGTCTGCCGGGAATAGAAATTGTTTCAATTTTAGGCTTCCCTTTATTTGGACCCTTGGTATAAACAGATTTCTTAGTAAGAACCTTCTGCTCCATATGTCCAAGGAAATTATGCGCAAGCTCATGAATTAAGGTAGCAAATTTCTGTTCAGGAGACAGTCTTTTATATATTTTAATATGGATTTTTTCGAGGCTATAATCATCGGTTATGCCTGCCTGATTAACAGGCATCGGTGCATCCTCAACAATTATTTTATATTCTTCTAGTTCTTTTTTTATTTCGTAATACATTTCTTCTGGGAGATAACCACCTGTTTTGAACAACTCTCCATTAAACCCTTTATTAATAAATTCCTCTGGTGGAAGTTCTCCGCATGTTTCTCTAACATCATATGCAAGAGCCGCCGGACCAAAAGGCACAATAATTACATAAGGTCTGGCATTCTCATTTACCGTTCTGTCAAAGGTTTTCTTCCAGAAGCCGCGGGTACCAAAATACTGAACCTCAGGATTTTGTGAATAAACCAGCATTGCATTGTAATGTGAATAATGAAAGATTTTTCCTATAAATCTAAAAAAATGGATATATTCCATTGAGTTTTTAAATTTCAATGAGCGATGAAACAGGTCATCTATTGTGTGTTTGTCTTCTTCTAATCTATCTTTGTCTTCCATATGCTTCCCCTACTCGAATATCAGAATCTCTTCCATCGGCTCTTCAAACAGCTCACTAAGCAGCTTGAGATTTTCCAGAGAAGGCAGTGTTTTTCCAGACTGCCAGCTGTAAACAGCCTGCACCGCCTCAAACTCCATAAGGTTGGCCAGTTTTTGTACTGACATTCCTTTTTCTTCCCTCATCATCTTAATGTTGTTTCCAGTCTTAACAAGGTTTATCATCGGATGATTGATAACCTTTCCTTTTTCAATATAACGATTCATGACACTTACCTCCTCTTTTGTTTTCAAGGCAAGTGTAGTTGGGATTAACCAATTAATGGTTGATTGTAAATCAACATTTTAAATTAACGTAAGCAACCAATTGTTTTTCCAGTCAGATTATACAAATCATCATTAAGCTTTAAAAAATCATAATCCTTATGAATAATAAAATATTCTACTAATTTATCAGATTTTTTTGACGAAAAAGCTTTGCCTGCAAGTTTAAGTAATAAATTTGCCTCTTCAATATCAATTTTAAATGCAAACATCAACTGAACACAGGTTTCAAATTTTGGAAATTTATTCTTATTATTTCTTAAATTACTATAAGTATCTCTTCCCATCCCTACAGGCTCATATACGTCCGGTCCATATAAATTTGTTTCTTTTTCTTTTCTGAGAATAAAATCACTTACAGTGTCACCCGGTGTATTAATATAATCAAATTTTGCTTTTTCTAGTTCTTGAAGCTTCTTTTCATAATCCTTTTTTCTTTTCTCCTCTACCGGACCAAAATAAGGACTGATAGACTCTGCCACGCCTGGTAATGCCATCCCCATACGTTGATCAGGCATTAATATATCTGCATATTCTATTTTTAGATTTTCTATTAAGGCATCAATGATTTCTTCTACAGAAGACATCCTGAAAATCTTCTCATCATCTATGCTTAGATGTGCTTTCATATATCTGTTTTTTGCCTTTTGTAATTTGAGAGCTTTTTTTATTTTATCATCATCATTTCCAAATTCCATTCTCGCACCTTTAATATTTAATTTATATTATATCACGTTTTTTATTATTTCAGTTTTATTAATTAGGATACCACAGGGTAATAATCTCACATTGCTTTATTGCAACTGAATTTCTGGCTTAACTTTTGCAACTGCCCAACTATTCCAAGAAGATAAATACGTCCTTATACTAATTAAAAGTCCCCTCCCCTATCGCTAGCCTTCGCAGCACAGCTGCTCGGAGACTCGCTAAAAACAGTCCACCGGACTGTTTTTGCCCTGCTTCGCAGTGCCGCTCCCTACGTATTTACAATGTCTATTTTGCATAGTTTTTGTATTAATTTTGTATATTGTTTGCATAGCGTTTGTATTTACTTTGTATATTTTGTCTAGTGTAATTCTATACAATACAATGAGTTGCAGAGGCAAAATTTTAACCCCTCCAGATTGAATTTTTTACGTATAGATGCACGTATAGGAGCTGATTTTTGACGATTTCGCGTATTACATTTTTATATACTTTGTATATACGTTTTATATATATTTATTTATATTGTGTATATACTCTGTTAATATTTTGTTTATATTTTTGCAATACTTTGTATATTTTGTCTTGCATTTTGCTAATACATCGTCTATAATGTATATATCGTATAAACAAAGTATAGAGGGGAAAACTATGAAAACTTATACATTTGCCATTCAGAAGGGTGGTACTGGCAAAACTTCAGTTTCTGTTTCAGTAGCCGTAGAACTTGCTAAAATCGGACGTACAATCTTAATCGATGCCGACCCTCAGGGGAACACAACAGACTGGATGAACCTTCCAAGTCTTCAGTATGAACTTTCAGACGTGCTTTCAGACAAGTGCACAATCAAAGATGTAATTCAGCCAACACAGGTAGAAAACCTCTTCATCATTCCAACAGCAGGAATCGACGGAGGCCTTCGTACATATCAGGAAACTGTAGCTCAGAAGGAACAGTTCAAGCTTGCACAGCTCAAGAACGAACTTGCAAATGTTTTTGACTACTGTATCATCGATACATCTCCAGCCTTCGGAGCTCTCGAAGAAAGCTGCTTTATTGCCAGCGACGAAGTAATCAATGTGCTTAAACTGGACCGCTTCAGCTATGACGGACTTAAAACCTTTAAGGTAAACCTGGATGCTATGAAAAAACGCTATGATAACTGTTATGGAGTCAGCGTAAACGGAAAGCCATTCCTCAACAAATTGATTTTGAACGAGAACAATAATGCCATTGCACAATGCCGTGACCTGGTAGCACAGTATAAGGCACTTGAACCAAGTGGATACAAGGTATTTGTAATTCCAACAGACACAGGTTTCCGCAAAGCTCAGACAACATCTGTTCCAGTTCAGGCAATTGCAGGTGCCAAGAAAGACACCCTGGAATCACTCGAAGAAATTGCACAGGCTTTGAAATAATAGGGTAGGGGAGGAAAAATATGCAGAAGGTACAGCCAGCAAAAAACTCATTAAACATGGATTTCTTGAACAGCATGAATAAACCTATCGGTGGCACTCCGGTGCAGCAGGCAACTCCGGTAAATGCTCCTGTAGCGGCAGTTGAAGAAAAAGAACCGGAAACAATTATAGACCCAATTGAAATGAGTTCTGATTTTGATACAGAAATCGACATTGAAGATGATGTTGCAGAAGAAGTTGAAGAGCCAGCATCAGTTTCTGTTTCAAGACAAATAAAAGCAACACAGATTGTTGTACGAACCACAGAAAAGGAAAGAGAAGCCCTGAAGGCTTATTTTATGAAGCACGGAGTATCTCTTTCAAAAGGCATTAAGATTGCTATAAAATATCTTGAGCAGCAGGAAAAGAAAGGACTTGTTCATTTTTCAGATATAGGTCTTTACTAGGAGCAATTAAAAAATGGACGAAAAAGAAACTAATTTACCAGCAACCACAAAGAAAAAAACTCT
>CAMNIU010000161.1 GCA_946540605.1 uncultured Treponema sp. | reverse complement strand
TGGAGCTAAACTTATCAATAAAGACGGTGAAGTTTACATTCACCCACTTGAGACACGCGACGTAAACGCTTCTGGTATTATCCGCGAAGTTCGTGAAGGCCGTGGTGTTCATAACGACGTACAGGATGCTGTATGGCTCGACACTCCAATGATCGATATGATTCACGGAGAAGGAACAATTCTTAAGTCAATTCCTGCTATGTACAACATGTTCATTAAGTACGGAATCGATATCCGTAAGGAACCAATTCTTGTTTATCCTACACTCCACTATCAGAACGGTGGTGTTGAGATTGACAAGACCTGTCACACTAATGTTGCTAACCTCCTCGTTGCAGGTGAAGCATCTGGTGGTGTACACGGTACAAACCGCCTTATGGGTAACTCACTCCTCGACGTAGTTGTATTCGGACGCGAAGCTGGAATCGAAGCCGGTAAGATGTTCAAGAAGATTAAGCTTTCTAAAGAGCTTTCTCTCCAGCACGTAAAGGACTTTGAAAAGGAAAGAGCTGCTGCCAAGATTAAGGGCAACGCTGTTTCTCCAAAGGTACTTCCAACTTACCATCACGGAAATCCTGAGTTTGAGAAAGAGATACCAGGTGCAACTCTGTAAGTAAACGTCATGCTGAACTTGTTTCAGCATCTATAAACAAAGATCCCGAAACAAGTTCGGGATGACACATTCCGTCATTGCGAAGAGTAAAACGACGAAGCAATCCATTTAATAGATTGCTTCGCTTCGCTCGCAATGACGGATTTTTTTATTCGTTTTCCCATTTAGAATAATCATATTCTTCATAATAACAATGAAAATGTTCTCTGTCTTTTTCCTTAAATGAAAACTTTTTTCCAACTGAAGTTTTAACATCACGACGACAGATTGGAACACACCAGGTAATAATATCATTTGGAGTTACATATTCCCGGATTTTTACACAACTTTTCTTTACGCTGTAAAATGGATTATACCAGCATTTTACATCACCCCAGGTGGTCAGTTCATCAATTTTTCTTTGCTTTTTAGTTCTTATTTCAAAGTGTCGTGCAGTAATTTTTGCCATTACACTTCCTATACTCCACCCCCAGATTACTACCTTATAATCAGGATGAGCTTCTATCTGTGTATAAAAATCTTCAAAAGACTTTCCTTTTGCTGATTTATAAATCTTAGCATAACCATATGTTGTCCATACAACTTTATTATCTAGTTTTAATGGCCATGGCATAAAAAGGTAATTATTTTTCCAGTCCTCTTCGCTATCGCTTTCTTCAAATTGAATAATAACTTCTTTTGTATCATCATTAACCATTACTTTATAATCTAAATCAGCACCGACAACTTCATAATCACGAGTTTTTTTAAGCAGATAAAACTTTCTTTGTTCTGTAGACATATTTTCTGCTTCTTTTAGAATTCCAGCCCATCGAATAGCCTCTTCTTCTTCAGGTGTAAGTTCAGGTTCTTTTTCTTCAGCAATGTTTTCTTGTACCTCAACTACAGTTTCTATTTCAACCATTTCTTCATCTTCGAAAGGCATTTCATCTACAATCTGTTCATTATTGTCTTCGAGTTTATCCTGATCTTGAAGTTGTTTTGTAGTATTACAGGAATTGAAAGTAAAAAAAATCAAGGAAATAAAAAATAAAATAGTTAATTGCTTTTTCAAGTTCATTATTATCTTCATAATCATATTATTTTGTATATCTATTATAACACCAATAGTGCTTTTGCCCTAATACTTATTTTGAATATATAACAAAAATTTACCTAACTTGCACATTACTTTACATAACACTATAATAGAAAGAAGAGGTATTACAATGGTTCTTTTTGGTGGAATCTTATCAATTAAAACAATCAGTTTTTTAGTATTTTGTGTATTCGTAATCGCTGGATTAGGATACCTTCTTGGTAGAATCACAATAAAAGGTGTTTCTTTGGGAACTGCGGGTGTATTTATCGTAGCTCTTCTTTTTGGTGCATTCTTGTATACTCCACTTGCTAATCAGCTTAAGGTAGGTGGTGCAACTTATGTTTCAAACGCACTTAAGATAGTTGAAAATCTTGGTTTGATTTTGTTTGTTACTTCAGTTGGTTTTAT
The DNA here is from genome assembly GCA_946540605.1 of uncultured Treponema sp. Classification (GTDB taxonomy): domain Bacteria; phylum Spirochaetota; class Spirochaetia; order Treponematales; family Treponemataceae; genus Treponema_D. The sequence goes on along the minus strand of CAMNIU010000161.1, from coordinate 8,551 downwards.
TGCAGGTCCAAGCTTCTTTGGTGATTTGAAGAAAAACTTTAAGTCTTACATTTTACTTGGAGTAATCATCATTTTAATTGGAGGTCTTTCTTGCGCAGGCTGTATCGTATTTGATAACAAAGTATTTGGACGTGATCTCGAAGAAGCAGGTGCTATGCTTGTTGGTCTTCTTTCTGGTTCCCTTACTTCTACTCCAGCCTTCTCTGCTGCAAAGGCAACAGTAACACAGGGCGGCGCAATTGACTACGAAGCAATTGTTGCTGTAGGACATGGAATTGCTTATCTCTTTGGTGTAGTTGGTGTAGTTCTTTTTGTACAGCTTGTTCCTAAGTTTGCTAAAGCTAATATGGATGTTGAACGTGCAAAACTTTCTGAATCAGCTCCAGAAGCACCTTCTAAACTTGATGGCTCTGAACTCGAACTTGATCCTTTTGGATTCTGTGCATTCTCAATTGTTGCGGTTCTTGGTGTTTTAGTTGGTTCTTTTAAGTTTGGAAACTTCTCTCTTACAACAACTGGTGGTTGTCTTATTCTTTCTTTGATATTTGGTCATTTCCAGAAGATTGGCAAAATAAGCATCATGCCACAGGAAGGAACTCTTAAGGTATTCCGTGAGCTTGGTCTTATGCTCTTCCTTATTGGTGCAGGTGTTGCAGGTGGTGCTTCATTCGTTAAATATTTTGAATGGGTATACTTTATCTATGGAATCATTATGACACTTCTTCCAATGATTATTGGTTTCTTGTTTGCTAAGTTTGTTTTGAAGTTAAACCTTTTGAACAACCTTGGCTCTATCTGTGGTGGTATGACTTCTACTCCAGCTCTTGGTACTTTAATTGGTACAGCAGGAACAGAAAAGGTAGCAGGTGCTTACGCTTCTACTTACCCAATCGCTCTTGTAGCAGTTGTTCTCGTTTCACAGTTCTTGATTATCATTTTCCGTTAAACTAAATCTTAAAAAAAATCTGTATGCGGAGTGAAAAATGACTGACGACAACATCATCCCGTTGGCGACAGGCATTTTCCACGGAAGCATACAGATTTTTTTTATTTGCTAGTCATATTTATTACGCCATCCCAGCCAGCTTCTACACCATTTTCTATAAAGTTCTTGCATCTGTCTGCAAATACAAGTGCAATCGGATCTCCATCACCAATTTTATTTGCCTGAAGGAATAGCTTACCTGCATTTGCAAAATCTCTTTGCAGATATTTATCTAAAGCAGTATGGAATATTTCGATTTCCTGTTTATCTTCATTTGAAAGTTCACTTGTAAATCCGACAATACTGTATAATTGAACAGGAGTTGAACGACCAACAACACGTACCCGATCCAGACGTTTTGCAGTAATTTCTCCCTTATGAATACCAGAGTTTGCCATATTCCAGGTATCATCAGAGCACATAATCCATGAACCATAAGCTTTATTTACACCTTCAAGACGGCTGGCAAGGTTTACAGTATCTCCAATCATTGTATAGTTTAACTTACTGAAAGTGTCTGTTTTACTTCCCATAAGACCTACAAAGGCATCACCAGAGTTTACACCAATACGAGTCTGTAAAGGTTTTAACTGAATTATTTCCTTTTTACCGTCTGGTAGAGTTATTTCTTTTGGTTCAAATAAATCTTTATGTTCTTCATTGAACTGAACTTCAACTTTTTTCATTCTGATTGCAGAATCAAGACAAAGATATGCCCATTCCTGAGGACTATGGGTATTCATAGGGTCTGGAGCACCAAACATAGAAATAATTGCATCACCTTCATACTTATCGATATTTCCACTATTTCTAAGAATCTCATTTGACATTTTTCCAAGATATTCATTTAAGATTTCAATAAGCTTGTTTGGACCTTCATCGCCATACATCTTACCAATGCTTTCACTTAGAGTTGAGAATTTCTGGATATCTGAGAAAAGTGCCGTAATACATTTTTTCTGTCCCTCTGTCTTGAATGCATCCGGATTTTTACGAAGTTCGTTTACGGTATCCTTATTTGCAAAAGAGGCTGCAATCTGGGTAATAAACTGTTTTTCTTTTGTACTTAAATAGAAACGATAACCAATCATTGCAAGTAAATCAACAAAGAGATAAAGGATTGTTCCAATAAATTGAATATAATATTTACTGTAAACAAATAGTGCTCCCCATACAAGACAGTAAACCAGATATAAAGTAAAACCAACCAGGTTATTGAATACATTTCCTTTTTGAGTAAATGCAAGCATTAATAAAGCCAAAAGAACAGCGAGTCCAAAGCCCCACCACCATCTTACATTTACAATAAAATCTTGATTCAAAAGAGTGTTTAATACATTAGCGTGAATACCAACATTAATGTATTTCATTACATAAGGAGTAGCACCAATATCAGTTGTTGAAGTTGCTGTATTTCCTATAATACAATATGCATTTTTATAAAGAGCTGACATCTCCTTAGAAAAACTATTATAAGAATCATTGCAAATTTCTAAATCAGAAAAATCCTGTGAAAGATATTCTTTCCATTGATTAATTGTATCCTGATCTATAACTACACCCAACTCATCAAGACGGGCATTTACATCAGGCAAATATTTTGCATTAACAAAATCATTTACAGAATCAAAAAAATCTTTACGCATTGAAAAATACTTTTCATATTCTAAAGCTGTAATGCCATCTAAAGGATTTCCAGAATCATCAAATCCTGTACATTGAGAAAGCAGCTGATTTTTATAAGCCAGAATCTGATCATACAAATCCAATAATTCATAGGAATGAATTGTGTAGGCCATTTCTGAACCATCATCCAATGCCACCGGCTGACCAGCAATATTGTTCAGTATTTGAACAATCTGACTTTCAATAACATCCATATTAATAAGGCTGATAATAGAATCTTCTTTGAATCGGAACATTTCTTCTTTCGTACTATGTCGGAAGTTGATGAGCATTCGACCTAATTCATCAAGAGGAATCTTAATATCGCTCCTGCTGCCCGTGACAGTATTTTTTGCATTTTTGATTATAAGATAATCTTTTTCACGAACCAATTCATGAGAATCAACAATTTCAAGATATGGTCCAAATGCTAATTGCGGAATATAATTATCTTTATATCTATATAACAGCTGTATTCGGCGACGTACACCATCATCATCAACTACAGAATTCGTAAAATTTGCACCAAATGAGCGGGTAATCAATTTATTTAACGCTGGATTAAAGCCTTCAAATTCATTAATCTGCTTATTTGTTAATTCATTTCCAACACGAATAAGATTTTTTTCATCAGTTATATTATTTTTATCTATAAGAAATCTTTTGTTAATATAGGCTTCTTCCGCAGGTGTTACTTCGTATCCCAGATTCTGGTGATTAATTGTAAGATTTGCTTTTCCAAAAAACTGAAGACATTGAGCAAAATATTCATCATTATCGCGGGCCATGTTATCTATGATGTAATTCTGAAGTTCTTCAAAATTTGGTTCAATCTGCCCGCTAATCATCTGGCTTATTAATTCAGGAACTTCTTCTGCCTTATAATATCCCTGTTCAATGGCTGCCGCAACCTGATTCAATAGAGTATTAATATTATCTTCTGTTGCATATACCTGATTATAAATTTTTGTTTCAGCTGATGGAGCAATACCATTTTTTGTTGGTGAAATATACTCAATATCGAAAATTGCATTGTATGCACCTAGTTCTCTCATTCTTAAAAGTGCATCGGCAATAATATCACGCCCCCATGGCCATTCACCAAGTTCCTTGATTGAAGGGTCATCAATCTTTACGAGCATTATATTTTCGTTTTGTACGGGTTCTTTTCTGAATTTTATAAGAGTGTCATAGAGACGAAAATCAAGTTTTTCAAAAATTCCAAAAAAACAGAAGGTTCCAAAGACAATTGCAATTATTAACTTAATTAAAAAGCTGATAAATATATTCTTATTCTTCATATATTTATTATATATTAGAATTCATATTTATCAAGCGCAAGTTTAGCTGCAAGCTGCTCTGCCTCCTTTTTTGATTTTGCTTCTGCAGGACCAAAAACCTTTTCTCCAAGATGTACACAAACTTTAAATGTCTGATCATGGTCTGGTCCAGTTTTTGCAATAAGTTCGTAACGAGGACATTGTTTTGTTTTCTTCTGAAATTTTTCCTGTAGCTGGGTTTTAAAATCTTTTATTCCCTGTGAAAAAAGCTCTTCTACTGCAGGAATTATAAATGAAAGTACGTATTTTTCAGCAGGCTTGTAACCGGCATCAAGGTAATAAGCACCAATTATTGCTTCCATACAATCTGCAAGAATAGCAGGTTTTGTACGTCCACCACTCATTTCTTCTCCATGTCCCAAAAGAAGAAGTTTGTCTATTCCAAATTCCAAAGCTACAGGTGCAAGTGCCTTTTCAGAAACTACCTGAGACTTTATTTTAGCAAGATCGCCTTCCGGATTGTCTAAATTTTTATACAGATAAGAAGCTGTTACCATTCCAAGAACTGAATCGCCAAGGAACTCAAGCCGCTCATTATTTTTCACTCCCTGCATTTCGTTTGTGAGTGAACGATGATGAAAGGCCTGGTCTAGCATTTCCATGCTCTTAAACTTTATTCCCACCCTGTCACAAAAATCAGACAGTTGTTTAATTCTCTGTTTTGTAAGTTTCATGTTTTTTCTCATATTTTATAATCGGCATATAACTAATTAAAGATACAAAAAAAAAGCACAAGATTTATTCTTGTGCTTTTCTCTAAATATCTTAGTTATAAGGCTTATTTGCCCTGTTCAGATTTGATGAAGTCATAAGCATCACGAACTGTTTCAAATTCGTTTGCCTTTTCATCTGGGATGCTAACTCCCAATTCTTCTTCGATAGCATATACCAATTCATAAGTATCAAGGCTATCAGCTCCAAGATCATTTCTGAATGAAGAATCCAAAGTAATCTTTCCTTCATCAATCTCCAACTTGTCAGCAATAAGCTTCTGAATTTTCTCAAACAATTCGTCCATTCTTTTTACTCCTAAGAATTAGCCATTAACTTCTGGTGTGATAACCTGACGACCACGGTAGAAACCGCATTTAGGACAAACGTGATGAGACTGAACTAAGTTACCGCAGTTGCTGCATTCAACAAGCTGTGGAGCCTTAAGTTTCATGTTGATTGTCTGACGTCTTTTTGTTACGGCTTTTGATGTTTTACTTCTTGGTACTGCCATATATATAACCTCACTATAATTTATCAGATATAACTGAAGTTTAATATACAACAATTCCAATCTGAATGTCAATGTATTATATCAAAAATACGGTATTTGTCAAACAAAAATTCAAATTTTGTCATTTAAATATATTTGTAATAATTAATTCTTATATTTGTTTGACAATGCCTCTGCAACAACTGGTGGGACCATACGTGAGATGTCGCCGCCAAATTGAGCCAGCTGTTTAATTGAACTTGATTTTACAATTGCATATTTTTCTTTTGACTGCAAAAACACGGTTTCAATTTCCGGATTAAGATTTTGATTCATAAGGGCCAGTTCAAACTCATAACCAAAATCATTTGCAGAACGCACTCCCCTGACCAGGACTTTTGCACCAACTTCCTTTGCGTAATTAACGATAATACCCTTATAAGAATGAACTGATACGTTATTAAAAGGCTTAATCAGTTGCTTCAAAAATTCTACGCGTTCTTCTTCTGAAAACATTGTTTTCTTTTCCGGATTAACAGAGACAACTACATCTACACTTTCAAAAAGTCCGGACGCTCTTTTTATAATATCTAAATGCCCGTTTGTGGGTGGATCAAAAGATCCTGCAAAAACTGCCTTAACCATAATTAAGTAATCTATCTTATTTGACGAAAACGGGCAATAGATGTAGAATTGCACTTATGAAGAAGATATATGTTTTATTCACTATTGTTCTCGGAGTTTGTTTTATATCATGTGGAAGCGCACCTAAGGAAGAAGAAGTTACTCCTGAAGCTCCTGTGGTGGAAGAAACAGTTTCTGAAGTAATTGAAGAGCCAGAAGAAGTTGAAGAAAACTTCGAAGATGATGAAGTAGAACTTATTGAAGAAGAAGTTAGTATTGTTGATGAAGATGAAGAAGAATACATTCGTTCTACAAAAGATCTTTCAGAAGAAGAGCTCGTAACAAAAGACGAATTTGCAGAAGATAAAGCTGAAATTCTCAGAATAATTAAAGAACTTCAGAAGGTTATGGAAAAAGAAGATGTTGAAGACTGGCTTAAATATGTAGATACAGCTTCTAAAAACTTCTATTCTAATCCGGTAAATATTCGAAAAGTAAACAAGAAACTTCCAAACAAAGCCATTGTGTTAAATGGAATTGGCGATTACTTTAAATATGTTTTCATTCCATCAAGGAAAAACCGCGAAATCACAGAAATCAGATATATTTCTAAAACAAACACAAAGGCTGTTCAGGTAAACGAAGATGGCAGCATTACACGCTATTATCAGTTTATCAAAGTAAATGGTAAATGGTACGTTCAGCTTGACCGCGTTTAATGAAATGTGTCACCCCGAACCTGTTTCGGGGTCTATTTTTTGTAGATGCTGAATCAAGTTCAGTATGACGTTCTCCATATTATTTCCGTTGATTTTTTATATAGTATGTTCTATAATTAGTAAAATAGGTTTATGACCTTTACGGAGGATTTTTAATGAAACTTTCAAGAAAAGTTTTTATTGCATCTGCAATGATGATTGCCGGCAGTTTTGTTTTTGCACAGAATCAGCAGGTACAGAAAAAGGGTGATTCAGAAAAAGAAACATCTGTAGAAAGCGAATACCTTAATGATGTTGATGGTGACATTATTATGACACTTGCTGAATCAGATGAATATGATAACAAGCTTGTTGCACTACAGTATCTTCAGAGTGCACTTGATGATGGAAATACTTCGGATGCTGTAATTCAGGCTCTTGACCGCCTTGCTGGTGAAGGTCTTACAACTCAGAACCGAACAAATGGACGTCTTTCAAATAACTTCCCAGAAATCCGCCGTGAAGCATGTAAGCTTATGGCAAAGGTTCCAACAGAACATTCTAAAAATACCTTGATTTCTATTGCAGTTGCAGATAACGAACCAATGGTAATTGCAGCCGCTGTAAAATCTCTTGGTGAAATTGGAATCAATCAGAATGATGAAACAGTAGAAGCAATTGCTTTTGCTAACCGCCGTAATCAGGTTTTGAATCCTACAAGCTCACTTGCACTTGAAGTTCTTAACGCTTTTGAAATGCTTGGTGATTCAACAGAAAATAAAAAGACAATGATTGATGCAGTAGCCCGCATTTCTACAGACTATCACTATGTAACACCTGTTAGACAGAAGGCTTATAAATTGCTCAAATCACTTTCTAGTTCTGCAGACAGCAAAAAATCAAGCAGTTCTGACGCTAAATAGTTTAAAAGAAAGATTTATTTTGTAATACAAAAGGGCTTCCGTAAAGGCAGCCCTTTTTTTAGACTTAAAGTTGGAGTTAAAAATGGAACCGATAATTTTAGCATCTTCATCACCACGCCGCCAGGAAATCTTAAAAATGTTGAAGATTCCTTTTCGTGTAATTATTCCAAATATTGATGAAACTCTTACATCAACAATTGAACTTGAACAGGTTCCAGAACTTTTAGCACGGGAAAAAGTAACAGCCGTTATTCATTCTCTCCCTGCAGGCCAGGAAATTCAGTGGGTTCTGGGAGCAGATACCGTAATTCTTTTTGACGGAAAAGTTATAGGAAAACCGGAAAATCATGAACAGGCAATTGAATATCTTACACAATTGCAGGGAAAAACTCATACCGTACTTACAGCTCTGGTTCTTTATAATGGACGTGAAAAAACTACCACTTCCCGTCTCTGTAAAACTGATGTAACTTTTGCTCCAATGTCTAAAGAAGAAATTGAATGGTATGTAGAAAGCGGTGAATGGCATGGAGCTGCAGGCGGATATCGCATTCAGAGTCTTGCTTCATGTTTTGTACAGAAAATCGAAGGTTCTTATTTTGGAGCCGTTGGCTTGCCTATTTTTGAGCTTTACGATATATTGAAAGAACAGGGATATTCTATTTTGGAATAGATCTGAAATTTTGTGCTGGCTGTTAGCATGGCACTATAATCTTCCGGCCCCTCAGGGTACGAGAAATAGAGTTTGGCGGTGAATGTGCCGAAACGGCATTTGTAATTCACCCGTGAAGGAGTTAATCATGGCAGTAGTAACCATGAAGAACCTGTTGGAATCTGGAGTACACTTCGGACATCAGGTAAAACGCTGGGATCCACGTATGAAGAAGTACATCTTCGCAGAACGCAATGGTATCCACATTATCGACTTGCAGAAGACAATCGCTGCAATCAAAGACGGCTATGATGAAGTACGCAGAGTTACTGCATCTGGCAAATCAATCCTCTTCGTAGGAACTAAAAAACAGGCACAGCAGGCTGTACAGAAAGAAGCTGAACGCTGTGGTATGTTCTATGTAAACAACCGCTGGCTTGGTGGTATGCTTACAAACTTC
>CAMNIU010000160.1 GCA_946540605.1 uncultured Treponema sp. | reverse complement strand
TATATTCCAAAATATATTGAAGGAAAATGGCATCCTGAAAAAATTGAATATCCTGACCCGGCTCTAAAAGACCTTCTTAAAGAAACCTACGGTATTATGGTTTACCAGGAACAGGTTATGAAGGTAGCCCAGATTATTTCGGGCTTCTCTCTTGGTGGTGCAGATATGCTTCGCCGTGCCATGGGTAAGAAAAAGCTCGACGTTCTTATGAAAAAGAAGGAAGAGTTTATTGCCGGTGCCGTTAAAAATGGACACACAGAAGAACACGCAGGCGAAATCTTTGAAATCATGGTTCCATTTGCCGGCTATGGATTTAATAAATCTCATGCGGCAGCTTATTCAGTTCTTGCTTACCGCACCGGATGGCTAAAGGCTCACTACCCTGCCGAGTTTATGGCAGCAAACCTTACAAACGAAATTACTTCTACAGACGGACTTCCTTTCTATATTGAAGAAGCCCGCAAAATGGGTGTTCCTGTTGATGCTCCGGATGTAAACCGTTCTGATATCATTTTTGACGTTGTTGATGGCCGAATTGTTTTTGGTCTTAAAGGAATCAAAGGAATGGGAGAAGCCGCAGCAGCCGCCATTGTTGAAGAACGCGAGAAAAACGGCCCTTACAAAGACTTTATGGATTTCGTTAAACGCTGTTGTGGACTTGTAGAAAAAGATGAAGATGGCCGCGAAAAAACTCTTGTAAACAAAAAGGCCATTGAAGTTCTCATTAAGACAGGTGCTTTTGATCATCTTAAAGAAAAGGATGGTACAACACTCAACCGCCCGACCCTTCTTGCAAATATGGAAGATGCACTCGACTATGTTTCTGACTATCTTGAAGATCAGAAAAAAGGACAGGGTGATTTGTTCGGCGATCTTGAAGAAGAAGAAAAGAACTTTGCAGATTTCCAGTTTAAAAAGATTCCTGACATTCCTAATATGGAACAGCTCAATATGGAAAAGGAATGCATTGGCTGCTATGTAAGTGGTCACCCTTTGGACAGCTATCGCAAAGCAATTGAACGTGCAGTTACCGTACGTGCAGGAAATATCAACCGTATTGCAGAAGAAAGCAAAGCAGAAAAAGCAGCCTTAGAAGCAAGCGGAGCGCGGGCATGGCAATTACGTGATGCCGGAAAATCTTATGTAGCACTTGGAATGCTTAGCGGAATCCATCAGATTACCACAAAGAAGGGTGCTCAGATGGCCTTTGCAAAGCTGAATGATATGGACGGCCAGATTGATTTGACCTTCTTCCCTAAAACCTGGGAAACTATGCGCAGCCAGATAGAAGACGGCGAAGTATATGCATTCCGGGGAAAAGTTGACGGTTCCCGCGATACACCATCTCTGATTGTCGATGCAATTGAAGATGTAGAACAGATGGAAACTCACGCAGCTCAGTCTGTTCATATAAAACTCGATACAAATTTCACTTCTGAACCAGCAATTGCTCAATTAAAAGATTTTTTATTTGATAAAATGGGTAAATGTTCAGTATATTTTCATATAGACACAGGAAATAATCCTTATGTCGTAAAAGCAAACGACCAGATTTCGGTATCAGCAAACGAGGAAACTCTAAAAGCGTTGCGTGAAATTAATTTCGTTCGCGAAGTCTGGACTGAGTAAACGTCATCCCGAACTTGTTTCGGGATCTATTCAAAAGATGCTGAAACAAGTTCAGCATGACTACTTCTTGGAGGTATATTCGTATGATTCAAACAATTCTTTCTATTCTTGCGGGAGTTTTATCCCTTTATACACTTTTGTGTTTTATCTATATTCTTATGTCCTGGTTTCCGGGAGCCCGCTTTACAAAGTTCGGCCACTTTATGACTGCAATCTGTGAGCCATATATGGGACTCTTCAAAAAAATGTCCTTCCTCAGAATAGGAAACATTGATTTTTCACCTATCGTATCTTTAGGTATTCTTTCCCTGATTTCCGCAATACTTGCTGGTGTTCAGCATACAGGAAGAATTTTCCTTGGTGGAATTCTTGGAACAATTCTTTCTTCACTCTGGGGAATCGCTTCATCTATCATAGGAATCTTTACACTTCTGCTATTTATCCGCTGGATTGTACTTCTCATCAACAAGGGAAGAACCTCTTATGAATCCGGATGGAATCAGATTGATATGCTGTTGAACAAAATCTCATACAAGGTAGCCGGAACATTTTCTAAAAAAGTTATGAGCTATCAGCAGTCACTTTTGATTTCCTGGATTGCTTTTCTTATAATTCTTGGAGCAGGTCATTTTCTCATTCTGATTCTCGTAAACCTTTGTTACAGAATGCCATTCTAAACTGATTTTCTGGGGCGCAGCGTGAAGGTTTCTGATATCAAAACGCCGGTTTCTTCTATTGCAGGAATCGGCCCGCAGCTTACAAAAACTCTGGCAAAGGTAAATATTTTTACTGTTGGAGATTTGCTGCAATATTTTCCGCGCGATTATGAAGACAGAACACAAAAAGTAACCTTCCGCGAACAAGCCCAGCATTACGGAAAAGTTCATACTGTTGCCCAGGTAACTGGCCACGAATGGTTCGGCTACGGCAAAATGAAAACACTTAAAATCCTGGTAAATGATGGAACAGGCTCTGCAGAATTAATTTGTTTTAACCGGGCCTTTCTGGAAAAAAGCCTTATTCCAGGAACTCTTATTACAGTTACAGGAAAATTCGAAGTAAAATATAATAAACTGCAAAGTACCTCGTTTGAAGCTGTAAAAATGGAAGTTCCCGAAGAACTCCAAAATCATATAAAAGAATATCGTTTTGATGCTATCCAACCTGTTGATTGCGGAGTTATTCCAATTTATCCGCTTACAGAAGGGCTCACACAAAAAACCGTTACAAAAGCAATTGGTAATGCACTTCAGCAATATGCCCACGGAATTGAAGATGAATTACCGGCAGACTTGATTCAAAAACGCGGACTTATGAAGAAACAGGACGCGTTAAGACTTATTCATCAACCGCAGAGTATTGCACAGGCACAGGAAGCACGCAATACACTTGCCTACGAAGAACTTTATCATTTTCAATATATAATTGCAGAACGGGCTTATAAACGAAAAGGCCTTACAGCAAAAACAACTTTACGAGACACCATTCCAGAAGCAGAATTTGCAGATTCACTTTCTCCACTTCAAATTGATTTTTTGAATTCACTTCCATTTCCGCTTACAGAAGACCAGCGCAAAGTAATTTTTGAAATGGATGAAGAAATAGACAGAAGCTATAAGGAGCGCGAACGCGTACTTAATCAACTGGACCGGGGAATGCCGCCGCCAACTACCCCAACTTTTTCAATGGCACGCCTTTTACAGGGAGATGTTGGTTCTGGAAAAACGCTTGTTTCTCTATTTTTATGTCTAAGAATTATCAGCTGGAAAGGTCAATGCGCTTTTATGGCTCCTACTGAAATTCTTGCTCGTCAGCATGCAGAAACTACAGCTAAATTACTCGCCCCTCTTGGAGTAAGAACCGCTTTTCTCACCGGAAATTTAAGGGCAAAAGGCCGAACTCAGTTGCTTAGAGCCCTTAAGGACGGTGAAATTGATATTGTTGTGGGAACTCACGCGCTCTTTTCTGCTCAGACGGAATACAAAGATTTGCAGCTTACAGTTATAGATGAGCAGCATCGCTTTGGAGTTCAGCAGAGACAGGCCCTGATTGATAAGGGGCGTCACAGTGTAGCGGGCTTTACATTTGAACCAAACCTTTTGATGATGAGCGCAACTCCTATTCCGCAGAGTCTGGCCCTCTCCCTTTTTGGAGACCTGGATATTTCGACAATTCACACGAAACCGGCAGGCCGTAAAGAAATTACCACCTATTTAGTAAAGGAAGGTAACGAAATGAATGCCTATGAGGCCGTTCGAAAAGAACTGCAAAAAGGCCGGCAAGCCTATTTTGTTTACCCGGCCATCGACAGCGATGAAAACATAAAATCTGCAGAGCGAGCCTTTGCGCATCTTCGAGACCATATATACCCGCAATACAAATGTGCCCTGCTTCACAGCAAGGTAGAAGAAGAGGAACAGGTTAGCATTCTACACGCCTTTCGAGACGGTTCAATTCAAGTTCTTGCCGCAACAACAGTAATAGAAGTCGGAGTTGATGTACCGAATGCTACCTGCATGGTAATTGAGCAGGCCGACAGGTTTGGTATGGCACAGCTGCATCAGCTTAGAGGGCGTGTAGGACGTGGAGATGAACAATCTTTCTGTTTTCTTATTTACAGTAAAGACATCACAGAAACCGGAATTGAACGCATTAAAGCTTTACGCCAGAGTACCGATGGATTTTTTATTGCAGAACAGGATCTCAAAACCCGCGGACCTGGGGAACTCAACGGCACAGTTCAGGCAGGTGAACTTGGATTCCGTATTGCAGACCTGTCACGAGATATGGAAATTATGCAGCAGGCCAGACAAGATGCACTTTCTTATGTGTCAAAATAACCCCAAAAAGTGACTTAAAAAGGCACCTGTATCAAAATGACACGTTTTTCAGCGACATTTTACCCGCTGTGTCATTTTCGCACATCAAAAACAGAAAATATTAGATATTTTCATGATTTTTTATCTTTTTTCCTTGACGATTGAGCTTGGCACATTACTTGCTATATATAAGATGTATAGGAGATTATGCCATGACACGCGATGAAAACATTCTTGCTATGTATCTTAAAGAAATCAACAAAGTACCTATGATTACACATGAAGAAGAAATTGAACTTGCACAGAAGGCTCAGGCTGGAGATAAAGCTGCAAAAGACAAGCTTGTAAACGCTAACCTTCGCTTTGTTGTAAATGTTGCAAAAAAATACCGTAATCATGGCCTTGACCTTACAGACCTTATCAGCGAAGGAAATCTTGGACTTCTTACAGCGGTAGAAAAGTTCGATGTAACTAAAGGCTACCACTTTATTTCATATGCTGTATGGTGGATTCGCCAGAGCATTCTTAAAGCTATCTGCGAAAAGAGTCGTGCAATTCGTCTGCCACTTAACCGTGCAAATGAACTTGTTCAGATTGAACATGCACGCAAAGTTGTTGGAACTAAGAAAACTGAGCAGCAGGAATACGAAGAAATTGGCGCAATGCTCAATATGGATGCAAGCCACGTTCGCGATATGATTAACATTAGCCGCGAAATGATTAGCCTTGATGCAGAAACAAATGATTCTGATAACGGCCGTTCTAAGGTTGGCGACTTCTTCGAAGACAACGCATTTGATCGTCCAGAAGAAAGAGCAATTGAAAAATCTATGCACGAAGAAATTGACAATGTTATTAATACACTCCGCCCTAACGAAGCCCGCGTAATCAGAATGCGCTACGGCCTCAACGGAGCAAAGCCGATGTCTCTTAAAGAAGTTGGCGAAGAATGTTCTCTCACAAAAGAGCGCATCCGTCAGATTGAAAAGCATGCAATTGTACGCCTACAGCATCCTACACGCGCACGCCGCCTTGAAGCGTATGTTGCATAATTAGTGGCTCATAAAAAAAAGTAGCCCACGTCAAAAAAAAGACCTTGTCAAACGGGATGATGTTTGCCAAGGTCTTTTTTTTGCCTATGCTGCTTTTTATAAAGACAGAAATATAACACGCACGTCAAGGCGACGTACGTGTTCCGTTAACGGGGAGCTTTATCGCATAGCAGCAAGTTTTGCATTTACTTCGATTGTGTGTTTTTCTACGTCGAACTTGTAGAGGTCGTCGAAGCCGAAGCCCTTAAGTTCTGTTACCATATCGTCCCACATCTTGTCGAAGGCTTTGTCATCAGCTGCGAAAATCATACGCCATGAAGCATCGCAAACCGAGTGGTTAACACTGTTGCGGATTACAGAAATATCAGCTGAATCAGATGGCAGGCTGACACTTACGCTTGGGCTTACTACGAGTACATTGTTCTTAACCATGTAGTCTGTAGCGTTAGCTGCATTGTATTTCTTTTCCCAGTCACGTCTCATCTGAGTCATGTTCTTTTCTTTGTATGATTTCCAGTAGTTGAATACGTAAGTTTCTTTTGTATCCGGATTGATACATGTACTTGCAGCAATCCACTGGTTAATAGCGTTGTTACCGTCGCTGTATCCGCCGCCACCAAATTCAGCTGGAACCGGAAGGTTATCCATAAGAGCGTTGTCGTTCATCTGGTAGTAAAGTCCGTCTGCACCAACATCATAGTTGAAGCCCTTAAGACCTGCATGCTGAATTGTAAGAGCCTCTGGACTTGCATACCAGTCGAGGAATTCCATAATTCTCTTATACTTAGCATCATCAACTTTTGAACCAACTGCGAATACACGTCCACTTCCGTAGTATGTATCTGAATCTGCATAGTAGTGCTGATCTTTTACAGGAATGAAACAGAATGCTGAACCGTCATTATAGCGGTCTGTTGTGTTCCAGAATCCGATTTCCCATGTGTACCAGATAAAGTCTACCTGACCATTAGAAATCTTAGCACAAACTGAGTTCCAGTCCTGTGTACCAGAATCCGGATCAACTACCTTAAGTCTGTAAGCATCGTTCAAGAACTTAAGCATCTTATAGTATGTTCCGCTCTTGTCTGTAAGTGGATAGAAAGTTTTTCCATCCTGCTTAAGAATTGCAGAACCTTTAATTTTTTCACCGTACCAGGTAGTGAGCTGAACAACGTTTGCAATACCAATCATACCGTCACCACCGTCCCAGTCTGGCCAGAGTGAAAGTGGATATGCAGGATCTCCCTTATCGTTTGTCGGGTGAATCTTTCTGATTTCTACAAATGCCTTAAGAAGGTCATCAAGGTTCTTCATATCTGGAGCACCAATCTTGTTGTAAAGATTCCACTTGAGCTGTGGAAGAGAATAGATTCTTTCCTGTGTTACAGTTGTTGGAGATGTATCTGTCATTTCTGTTGGAATACCATAGTATTTTCCTGCAGAGTTTCCAGGAAGCCCTTTGTTGAAAGTTGTAATCTGATCTTCAAACTTCATCAGGTTCTTGCAGTTTTTAATATCTGCAGAAATATCTTTGATAAGTCCAGCTTCGAGACAATCGTTGAACTGTGTTGCATCGAGAAGAACAATGTCTCCAAGATTTCCAGAACTTGCACGAAGCTGATAAATAGAATCGCCTGCTACCTGTGGAGCGATAATGTTCAATTCAATATTGAACTTATCCTTTACGATTTTACCAAACCAACCAGTCTGCATACCCTGATAGTTTGCAGCAACGTCATAAATTTCAAGAGTCATTGGTTTTGAACTGTCTGCCGCTGCTCCTGAAGCCTTTTTGCCATTTCCACAGCTGCACAGCATGGCAGTACAAACTGATAATGCCGCAATTGTAGAAACAATCATTCCTTTTTTCATTAGTATACCCCCTAATTTTTTATTTAATCGAATCTCAGATTCGTATTAACCTTTTACTGCTCCAATCATAATTCCCTTTGTAAAATAACGCTGGAAGAATGGATAGACACAAATAATCGGAAGTACAACAATTACAGAAACTGTCATTCGAATAGAAGTTGCCGTAGAAGCATGAGCAAGACTGGCCGCCATAGCTGCCGCAGATGAACTGCTGTTTACGAGAGCTTTGAGCGAACTAGCCTGATTTATATACTGATACAAAGTAAACTGAAGTGTATAAAGTTTTGGATCCGTTACAAGAAGAAGTGTATCCTGAAACGAGTTCCACTGCGCAACCGATGCAAAAATTGCAACTGTTGCGATAATTGGTTTAATAACCGGAACAATAATGCTGAAAAAGATTTTCAGGGTTCCTGCCCCATCAATTACCGCCGCCTCTTCCAGTTCTTTTGGAACACTTTCAACAAAAGTTTTACAAAGAACTATATAGAACGGTTGAACTGCTACCGGAAAAATATAACCCCAGAAGTTATTTGTAAGATGAAGATTCTTCATTGTGATGAACCATGGAATGATACCCGCATTAAAGTACATAGTTGCAACTGCATAGCGGTACCAGAACTTACGCTTCCACAAAGATTCGCGGGTAAACATATATCCCAAGAACGCCGCAACTACTACAGTAAGCATTGTACCAATTACAGTTCTTAAAATAGAAATCTTAAAAGCCGAAAGAAGTCCGTTTATCTTTAATACCTGTGCATAGTTATGCAGATGAAAACCAATTGGATAAAGCAAAACCTTTCCGCGTTCACTCAAATCATTCGCACTGAATGAATTGATAAAAATATAATAGAAAGGATATACACAAACAAATGCAAAGAAAGTGTAAATCACATAGGTTGAAATATTTATGATATGATCTTCAAGTGTTAGTCTTTTTAATTTCATTTTTTCTTCCCCAATTTTTGTCATTACCGGGCTTGACCCGGTAATCTTTTTTTAAATCCCCGGGGCAAGCCCGAGGATGACATGTTATAAAAGGCTTTCTCCTCTTATTTTCTTTGAAACCCAGTTAGTAACACAAAGCAGTATAATGCTCACAAAAGTCTTAAGAATACTTATGGCTGTAGAAAGTGAGTAACCACCGCTACCCATTGCAAGATTGTAAACATAAAGATCAAGGACTTCGATTTTTGCCTTATTGAAGGAGTTTGCAAAAACAAAGTACTGCTCCATTCCGTTTGAAAGGAAATTTGCAAGACTCAACATTACAAGGACAAAATAAGTTGGAAGGATGCTTGGAATTGTAATGTGCCAGATTCTCTGCATACGGGAAGCACCATCAATCATTGCAGCTTCCATAAGCGAATCATCAATTCCGGTAATTGCGGCAATGTACATGATTGCGGCCCATCCGGCATTTTTCCAGGTGAGCCATACCCACTGCTTAAACCACACATGGCTCGAAGACTGCAGGAACATAATCGGCTCATCTATAATTCCAAGGCTCATAAGAACAGAGTTTACGGCTCCTGTACTGTTGAAAACACTGAATGCAATAGAATAAACCAGAACCCAGCTGATAAAGTTTGGAAGTGTTGTTACAGTCTGAACAAATTTCTTAAATGGAACACAATGGATTTCATTCAAAAAGACTGCAAAAATCATCGGGAACCATGAAAACAGAAGGCTGAGCCCGCTCATGGCAAAAGTGTTTGTAAGAACCTGCATAAGCTTTTTTACTTTTACAGGATTTTCTACCATTGAAACAAACCATTTAAAGCCTACAAATTTTTCCCAGGAAAGTGGAAAAGGCGGTTTGTAATCAAAAAAGGCATATACCCAGCCATATAATGGATAGTAAGAAAAAACAGCAATAAGAAGCAGAAAAGGAAGTACCATAAGAAAATCTTTCAGCGAGTTTTTCTGTCTGGCAGTCTTTAAGAATTTCATAATTACTCCAACTTTTTAATCTTAGTTTGATAAAAACGTTTTAGTAAAACGTTTTACTAAGTGTTAATTATAACACGAAATTCCCATAAGTCAATTTTTTTCTAGGGGATTTTTCTTATTTGAGGCATTTCTCGTGTTTTTCTTACAAATAAGTAAAGTTGGATTTTATGGAATATCTGGAATAACTTCTTTTGGCGGAACTTCCAGCAAATCTGGATTTTTCAAATATTTGCGGAATTCATGCAGGGCTTCGGAATAATACTGGCCGTCGCAAATCCGGTCATCCATTGTGATATTAAAATCAAGGAAGTGTTTTTTTACTATGCTGCCATCAGCTTTTGCTTCATTTATGTGGCGGTTTGTACTGAAGGTGATGAACATAGGTACGTTGCCAAAATTATAAAGATGATGAAAAACAGAAGGAACTCCGAGGGAGCCGATTGAAGAAAGCACCATTGAACCATGGAATGGACTGATTTCCAGAAGTGACTGAGGTATCATTCCGTGGTAATCCAGCCAGTAGAGCAGTTTCACAACAGAACGCAAAATCCAGCGGGGGAATTTGATTACGGTATTTAAAAATTTATCCATATCTTCATTTGCATCTGAATCGGGTTCTGTCTGATAAGCATGGATTTTCTCGTGCATTTCCTTATAAACCTGATCAACCGTATAT
>CAMNIU010000159.1 GCA_946540605.1 uncultured Treponema sp. | reverse complement strand
TATTATTTTTGATAAGATTCTTAATAGCCTTAAGGCGAGACTGACGTTCCTTCATAATGTATAAATATACACTTTTTATGCATTTTTTTCAAGGAATATTAGAGGGGGGAAGTCTCCCCCTCGCTCCCAAGTCCTCACTTCGTTCCGGTCTTGTCCGCTACCCCCTCTCCTAGGGCCACCGGCCCTAAAACCCGGTAGCTCGCAGGCGGGGCTCAAAGTCCTTCACAAAGAATCAGCAATATGTTATATTTACATTGTGCACAATTTAATTTTTAAGGAGCCATAAGTGAAAAAACTTCTCAGCATATTTATCATCTTACTTACCGCAAGCCTTCTGTTTGCCAAAACTAACAATAAAAATGATAAACAAATCTTTGCCTTTGATTCAGTCGATTTAGACGGAAACAAAATCTCAAGCGAAATTTATTCCCAGAATAAAATTACAATGATAAATATCTGGGGAACCTTCTGCGGTCCCTGCATCCGCGAAATGCCAGACCTGGCAAAACTCAGCGAAGAAAACAAATCAAAGGGAGTTCAGATTATCGGAATCCCGATTGATATAGTAGATGACTGGGGCAAGCTTGATAAATCCCTAAAGGCCGATGCCCTTATGATTATAGACAAAACCGGCGTTCAATACAAAAACGTAGTTCCAACAGTCGATATGTTCCGTGGCTTTTTACGCGGCATTCAGGCAGTTCCAACAACCTTCTTTATAGACAAAGACGGCCGTCAGATAGGCGGAGTCTACATGGGGTCCCGCAGTCAAAAAGACTGGCAGAAAATCATAGATAAACTTCTGGAAGCTCAATAATAAATATGACCGAAAAAAAACGCAGCCTTATTTCCATCATTCTTCTCTGTGCAGGAATTCTGCTTATACTTGCAGGTATTTTCCGTGGAGAAGCTTCTGCAGTTTTTCAGAAAGCCACAAAAATCTGTCTTGAGTGCATAGGAATCGGCTGATGAAAAAGAAAGAAACTAACAATCGGAAGTCTGAAGCCTCACGAACAGCAGGCTGGTCTGCCCGCCACCGCCTCTTAATCCAGCTTGCCTTTGCCGCCCTTTCCAACGGCTACATAAAAGGCTTTGCCCGCGGCCAGATTTTTACCGGCTCCACAAAATATCTTTGTCTGCCAGGAATGAACTGTTATTCTTGTCCGGGGGCTTTAGGTTCCTGCCCAATTGGTGCCCTTCAGGCAACTCTTAATTCCCGCCAGTACAAAATGTCGCTTTACGTACTGGGCCTGCTAACAGTTTTTGGAAGTCTTCTTGGCCGTTTTGTCTGCGGCTTTCTCTGCCCCTTTGGCTTGCTTCAGGATTTGCTTTTTAAGATTCCTTTTGTAAAAAAACTTCGAAGACTACCCGGTGAAAAATGCCTGCGATGGCTTCGTTTTGCCTTTCTTGGAATTTTTGTAATTCTGCTTCCGCTTTTTGTAGTTGATATTACAGGCCTTGGCGAGCCCTGGTTCTGCAAATGGATTTGCCCGGTAGGAACTTTAGAAGGCGGAATCCCTCTCGTACTTTTGAACAATGCAATGCGGGGAGCTGCCGGCTTTTTGTTCCGCTGGAAGCTTGTGATTTTGATAATCACAGTGCTGAGTTCGATTATTATCTACCGCCCCTTCTGCCGCTATGTCTGCCCGCTGGGAGCTGTATATGGACTTTTCAATAAGATTTCTTTGTACAGAATTAAAATAGATTCCGAAAAATGCATAGGCTGTGCAGCCTGCCAGAAGGCCTGTAAACTCGATATTCCCATCTGGAAAAATCCCGACAGTATGGACTGCATCCGCTGCGGAGAATGCAAAGCAGCCTGCCCGCACAGTGCAATTTCTACAACATTTTTAAAATAGAAAAGACACAGAGAAAAAGTTCTCTGTGTCCTCTTATGCTCTGTGAGAAAAATTATCTCAGACTACTTAATCAAAAGTCCAGCGTAAGCTTTGAGAGCTCCCTCCATATTTCCTGAAAGAACAGTCTTAGCAAGCTTCTTACCAAGCTGAACACCATACAAGTTCGTCAAGGCACGCTTCGCTTAAAGCCTTGACAAACTTGTTTGTCGGGTGGCTGAATAAATCATCCACCCGCCATCCTGATCAAAACTGTTTACTTTATCAACAGTTTCGAATATGCAGCTAGCGCTCCATCTGTATTTCCACTTAATACAGCCTTTGCCAACTTTTTACCTAACTGAACTCCCTCCTGATCGAAACTGTTGATATTCCATACAAAGCCCTGGAACATTACCTTGTTTTCGTAGTGAGCAAGCAAAGCACCAAGTGATTTTGGATTGAGCTGTGCGCCGTAAATCAGGCTTGATGGACGTCCACCAGCAAAGGCCTTGTTTGGATTTTCATCAGTTTTACCGCAGGCAAAGGCAACAATCTGAGCAGTTACGTTTGCGCAAAGTTTTACCTGGCTTGTTGAATCTTCAATTACAACATCTTCACCTGTCTGGTTCTCGCGGAAGGCGATGAACTGGAGAGGGATAATATCAGTTCCCTGATGGAGAAGCTGATAGAATGAGTGCTGACCGTTTGTTCCTGGTTCACCAAAAATTACAGGACCAGTTACATAGCCAAGTGGCTTTCCGTCGCGGTTTACTGATTTTCCGTTAGATTCCATATCAAGCTGCTGAAGGTGAGCTGGGAAACGACTGAGAGCCTGGCTGTATGGAAGAATTGCAGTTGCAGGATAGCCCTGAACATTGCGCTCGTAAACACCAATCAAAGCATCCATAAGAGCGGCGTTCTTTGTGATGTCCTTGTTCAAACAAAGTTTATCTTCTTCTGCTGCACCGTCGAGGAATTCCTGGAATACCTTTGGTCCGAATGCGAGGCTCAAAACAGCTCCGCCTACACCAGAAGTTGAAGAATAGCGGCCACCAATATAGTCATCCATATAGAAAGCAGCCATATAGTCTGGGTTGTGAGCGAGAGGTGATGTCTCAGATGTTACAGCAATCATGTGCTTGCTTGCATCACAGCCAGCCTTTTTAATGAACTCTTTTACAAAACTTTCGTTTGTAAGAGTTTCCAAAGTTGTTCCTGATTTAGAAACAAGAATGAAAATTGTCTTTGAAATGTCGAGAGACTTAACAACACTTGCAGCATCATCAGGATCTACGTTAGAGATGAAGTGTGCTTCCATTTTGAAAGTGTTGTTTTTCTTTGCCCAGTTTTCAAGAGCAAGGTACATAGCGCGTGGACCAAGGTCTGAACCGCCGATACCAATCTGACAAACTGTTGTATATTTTTCGCCTTTTTCGTTTACAATTTTTCCAGAATGAACATCGTTAGCAAAGTCAGCAATGCGCTTTACTTCGTTGATATAGAATTCGCGCTTGTTTACACCGTCTGCCATTACATCTTTTCCAAGCTGACCGCGTGTAAGCTGATGAAGAACCATGCGCTTCTCTCCAGTGTTGATAACAGCACCATCCAGAAGCTCCTGATATTTTTCTACAAGCTGCTGTTCTTCAGCAAGCTCTGCAAGAGTTTTAAGAATCTGCTCGTTTACCTGTTTTGCCGCAAAATTATAGGTAAGAGCTCCACCCATAGGGATAGAATATTTTGCGATTCTGTCAGCTGCTCCTTCGCCCGAAAGCTCATCAGCTACAGAAACCATACCTTTAAGAGACTGCAATTTCTTCCAAGAAGAAAGAGAGTCTGCATTTGACCAAGTTGCCATAGTATACCTCTTTGTATTTTCCTGTATTACATCCATTATAATGCATTACAAAGGGTGATACAACACAGAAGGTTAAATGCAGTATTCATAGCCAACGAACGCTTTATTTTTCTGTGCAAGTTCTTCGAGCGTAATTGAATCCACAAAATTATTAATATTTTCTGCAAACTCATTCCAGAAAAAGTCATTTCCTTGTGATTCCAGATGATTATTCTCCGAAGTGCCACGAGGAGAGAGTTCACCTTCCATTACACGCAGAACTTCACCGGCAGTATACTCCCCAGGCTTTTTGCTTAACTTATAGCCACCGTTAGTTCCGCGCGAACCAGTTACAAGCCCTGCCTTTCCCAGCTGAATCAAAATCTGTTCCAGATATTTTACAGAAAGATTCCTTCTATGAGAAAGAGTTTTCAAGGGAATAAAAGCCCCGTCTTCTGCTTCTGCAAGGTCAGTCATAATCAGTAATGCATACTGACCCCTTGTCGAAATTTTTAACATATTTCCTCCAGGAGGGGGAAGTCTCCCCCTCGCTTCAAACCTGCGGTTTTACGCTACCCCCTCTGCGGGGACACCCCTGCGATGTTTGCGAAGCAAACTCGATCACAACGCCCCGTTAAAGTACCGCAGCAATCCTATCCAAAGCCTCACGCAGCAAAGGCTGTGGAGTTGCAATATTAATTCGCTGGTACTTATCACCCTCCGGCCCAAACATTGTACCGCGGTCTAGCCATACTTTTGCCTTATTCACTATTAAATCATCCAGTTCGCTGTCTGAATATCCAAGGGCCGAAAAGTCCAGCCATAAGAGGAAAGTTCCTTCCGGTTCAATCAAACGAACGTTCGGTAGTCTCTCTGCAAGATAATTACGAACAAATTCGATATTCGAACGCAAATGATTTTTGAGATCTTCCAGCCAGGGCTTTCCACTCTCGTAAGCAGCACGTGCCGCAACAAGTCCCATCAGACTTGGTTCATCGTAGCCGGTTTTATCCCGTTCTGCCTTGAACTTTGCACGCAAGGCCGGATTTTTTATAAAGTTTGTAGAAAACTGAAGTCCCGCAAGATTAAAGGTTTTGCTTGGCGACATTGAAACCACACAGTTCTCTGCAACCTCTGCCGACAGAGTTGAAAAAACTGTATGAAAGTTCGGCTCATAAACAAAGTCGTTGTGAATCTCATCTGCAAATACGATTACATTATGAGCAAGACAAATCTCTGCCATGCGGCTAAGCTCATCGCGAGTCCAGACACGGCTCACAGGATTATGAGGGCTGCAGAGAATAAAAAGCTTAACATCGTTTTCTATTATCTTCTTTTCAAAATCTTCGAAGTCTATCTGCCACTTGCCGTCTTTTTCAAAAAGTGAAGAAGTAACTGTATGTCTATTGTTTGCTTCTATCATATTCTTAAACGGATAATAAACCGGAGTTTGAATAAGTACACTCTCCCCTTCTTTAGTAAAGGCTTTGATTGCAGTAGCAAGGGCAAAGACTACACCAGGTGTTGTAACCAGCTCACGGCGTTCAAAGGTAAAGTTGTGTTCATTTTTCATCCAGTTAGTCAGAGCTAAATAAAAGGATTCGTCCAGGCAGGAATAACCGAAAATTCCGTGGTCTATTTTATTGTGCAAAGCTTCCAGAATTGCAGGTGCAGTCGGAAAGTCCATATCGGCAACCCAGAGTGAAAGAACATCGGCGGGCTTTCCGCGTGCAAGGGCAAGATCAAGTTTTATTGCGTTTGTGCCGTGTCGATCGGTAATGTGATTAAAATCGTAGCTCATATAAATACTCCTTCCACACTGTTTTTCAGCAGGGCGTTGCGGGGCGGCGTTTGAGCCCCGCAGAGGGGGTAGCGGAAAACGCCGCAGGCGGTTGAAGCGAGGGGGAGACTTCCCCCACCTTTTTTTATAAAAAAATCTTATTAACCTATTGACTTACTAGGTTACTTGAAGTATAACTCTATATACCTACTATGTCAATAGGTAATCTAAAAATGAAACTTGTTTTATAAGAGGTGTATATGGCAAAAATTCTGGACCAGCCACGTTACAAATGTGCGCTTGCGGCTATGCAGACTGTTCAGGCAATTCCTGGTGCAATTCCTATTTTGCATTCTGGACCTGGTTGTGCAGCTAAGTTAAATGACAACAATGGAACAAGCGGGCGTTACAGTCCAAACATTTTTCCTTGTACGTCTATCAGTGAAAAAGAAGTTGTATTCGGAGGCAGCAACAAACTCCGTTCTACTATAGAAAATGCTTTGAAGGTTATTGATGCGGATTTGTTCGTTGTACTTTCAGGCTGTACCGGTGAAATTATTGGCGATGATATTGAAGAGGTTACCAGTAATTTTGAAGGTTCAGAGAAGCCGGTTATCTGGGCAAAAACCCCAGGCTTTAAGGGTAACAACTATGTTGGCCACGACTGGATTTTGAAATCAATTTTTGAACAGTATCTGGCAGAGGCAGAACCTGAAAAAGAAAAGGGGCTTGTCAATCTTTTTGTTGCCCCACCTCAGCAGGATCCTTACTGGCTGGGTAATCTGCGCGAGATTGAAGAGCTGCTTAAGGCAATTGGTCTTAAGCCTAATACAATTTTCGGATTCGGCAGAGGGCTGGATAATCTTAAAAAAATTCCGAACGCTGAGTTTACAATTCTGGTTTCACCTTGGGCTGGGCTTGAGAGTGCTAAATATCTTCAGAGTCGTTTTGGCATTCCACTCTTGCAGTATCCGGTTTTGCCTATTGGAGCAAGTGAAACTACTAAGTTCCTGCGTGCTGTTCAGGATTTTACAGGAATTGATAAGGGACTTGTTGAACGTGTAATCGCAGAAAAGGAAGCTGAGTTCTACTATTATATTGAACGCTTTGCAGACACTCTGCTTGAAACCCGTATTCTTGGAAAACGCTTTACTGTTGTAAGCGACAGCGAATATACAATTGCCGTTACCAAGTTCCTTGTAAACGATATGGGACTCTTCCCTGAAAAACTCTTTATTGTTGATGATGCGCCAAAGGCTTTCCAGCAGAAGATTACTGATGAGGTTAATAACCTGAACTATGGAATTAAGACTGAAGTTCAGTTCACAACTGATGGTCATGATATTCACGAGCAGATTAAGGGCTTTGATTTTGCGGGAACTCCGCTGATTATCGGTTCTAACTGGGAAAAGAAGCTGGCTGCAGAATTGGGGGCTCACTATGTAAACGTGAGTTACCCAATGCTTGAAAAGCTTGTAATTAATGACCACATTGCCGGCTATTCGGGAGGTCTCCACCTGCTTGAACAAATCTTTACTGCCGCAATGTCTAAATTGAAACTGTAAAAAAAAGAGAACGTCATGCTGAACTTAGGGAGCGACGGCTGAAAGCCGATAAAATGCTCCAGTGGAGCATTTTAAGCGAGTCTCCGAGCAGCTATGCTG
>CAMNIU010000158.1 GCA_946540605.1 uncultured Treponema sp. | reverse complement strand
CTCTTACACCGTCAATCAGTTTTGCAGGTTCTACCTGGCGTGGACAACGCTCAAGGCAGGCAAAGCATGAAAGACATGCATAGATTGATTTAGACTGCAAAAGCGGCTCAATATCGCCGTTTTCTACCATCTGTACAAACTGATGTGGATGATATTCCATAGCATCGTAGTTAGGGCAGGTAGCAGAACATTTACCGCAGACCATACATTTCTTAGGATTTACACCGCTCTTCTGGAGGATGATTTCTTTAGTCAAATCTGCTTCCATTATTTTTCCTCCTTAAGACCGAGGGCTTCTGCGAGCAGTTCTGTAAAGTAAATTACATCGAGCTTTGAATCGCCCTTATTCTTAATAAGATTATAGCGGCAGAGAGGACATGAGGTTACAAGGAAATCAGCTCCCATATCTTCTGCATTTGAAAGAATCTTCTTAGTTCTGTTTTTTGGGATTGACTGGTCTTCAAACATTGTGTAGGCACCGCAGCACTCGTTTCTCTGAGCATAGATAACTGGAGTTGCACCGATTGCCTTGATAAAGTCTTCGATAAGCTGTGGATTTTCAGGATCATCCAGCTGAAGAACTTTGCCAGGTCTCAAAAGAAGACATCCGTAATAAGCACCAATCTTTTTGCCGGTAAATGGCTTTTTTACTGCTGCTTTTACCTTGTCCCAGCCTACAACATCGCGCAGGATTTCGAGATAGTGAAGAACTTTTGCTTCACCATGATACTCAATCTCGTCCTGTTTGAGATAATTATTCACCTTGAAAGCTACTGTCTCGTCTGTTGCAACTTCGTTATTAACCTGTTTAAGAACGTTGTAGCAGGCAGAACAGAGAGTAACAAGATCTTTTCCAGAATCGCGGGCATTTGCCAATGCTCGTACAGATGAAAGCTTAGATGCGATTTCATCCTTTGCCATAGGGTATTCACCACCACAGCACTGCCATTCAGGAATTTCTTCAAGTGTGAATCCTAACGCTTCCGCAGACTTACGAGCCCAGATATCAAGGTCAGTTGCCTTATTCTTGAGCGTACAGCCTGGAAAATAAGAATATGTCATACTTGCTCCCATATAAATATATACATTTATAGAAACTAAAGAAAAAATGTTAAACGATTTTTCCCCTAATTATCCAAAAAGTATACTCTCTTTTCGCGTTTTTGTGAAGATTAAAAATGTCTAGTTTTTGGAATTGTAGAGCGTTTCAGACTTTGATAACACGATTTTTAAAGAAATCTTTTACTGCTTCTTTTATTTCGTCTGGTGATTTACTTTTAAGAATGTATCCGTCTGGTTTTAACTGCATTACATTAATAACACTTTGTCTGTCATTATTTGCTGTTAGAAAAATTACCGGAAGGTTAGAAAGTCTTTTATCATTACGGATTGATTCTAATACACTTGGACCGTCCATAGTTGGCATTTTATAATCAAGAAGAACTAAATCTACAGGATGCATGTCTAGAAATTCAATGGCTGTTTCTCCAGAATTAACAAGGGATAAATCAAAATCATCTCCAAGCCAGAGTTTTATACTTCTAAGAATAATAGGTTCATCATCAACAACAAGAATGTGTTTTCTTTTTGTATCATTTTTTTCCATTAATTCAAGAAGTTCATCTGTATTTATTGTATATGATTCTAATTTAATTGATGGTATGCGCTTAAAAAACATATCATCTTCTATTGCAAGTTTTGCAATACGACCAATGAAGCATAACTGATAATCATATTTTTTCTGATACACTACAATTTTTCTGATTACCATAAAATCGATATTATCAGAAAGAAGAACTAAAAGATGAATTGAGTAATTCGGCAGGTTATCGACATCTTCATTTGTAGGAGCAAAGACTTTAATTGTCAGGTCAGTTTCTTTGAATTGATTTATAATGTTCTTAACAACAAGACGTGACTGATCTCCAACTATATAAAGTTCATTTATCATTCTTCATTGCTCCATTCTAAAAGTAAATTTCGTAACTCTTTAAAATCTACATTTTGAACATATTGTGCAATCTTAACAAATTTTTGTGAAAAATCAAGAGGAAGATGAAAATTGCTAAGCTCTTTAACTATGATATCAAGGCCATCTATATCAAAGGAATTTGCATAATCAATCATTTGATTGATTTTTTCGTTTAGCTTTTCTTTTGTAATTTCTGGCTTTGCTGAATCATCTGATTCGTTTTTTAGGATGGGATCAAGAAGTTCAATATAATTAATAAATGTATTTAAGAGTTCTTTATGCTTCAATTTAATTTCATCTATGCGATTTTGATTTGCAGATTTTTCAAGATGTTCAGCAAGATTGGAAAGTTTAGTTGCTCCAATCAGTCTTGATGTACTTTTAAGGGCGTGAACTTTGATTTCGTAATTATGCCAGTCTTCTGCTTCAAAATAATTTTGTAATTCCAGAGCTTTTTGATTAATAGAAGAATGATATTGAGCAATTGTTGTTAAGAGTAAATCTGGAGAGCCACAGAATCTGATTCCAGAATCTACATCAATTTCTTTTATGTTTTTTAATTTTTGAATCTGGGCTTCAATTGTTTTATCTTCTTCTGTTTCTATATTTTTGTTTGAGTTTTCTGTGTTTTCAATATTTTCAAGGTATTCTTCTGGAAGATAATGTTTTATCATTTCTTCAAGTTTTGCAGGATTTACCGGTTTTGAAAGATAATCGTCAAAACCTTCTTTAAGATACATTTTCTTTACACCACTAATTGCATTTGCTGTGAGTGCAATACAAGGCTTTCCTGTGCTTTTGTTATCTGTCATTTCTTTCATAGCGTGAAGAGTTTCTATGCCATCCATTTCCGGCATTCGGTGATCTATGAATATAATATCATACACATTGTTTTTAACTGCTTCGAGTGCTTGTTTTCCACTTAAAACTGTATCAATTTTTATACCTGTATTCTTTAGTAGACCTTTTATTACATCAAGGTTCATTGCTGTGTCATCTACAAATAAAAGATGAGCCTTAGGAGCATGAAGCTTTTCCTTATAATGCGACATTTGTTCTACGCTTTGTTCATATGCTTCGTTTAAATCACCTACGGCTGTCCAGTCTGAAACCTTTTGTTTTATGCTAAAAGAAAAATCAGAACCTTTGCCGTAAGAGCTTTCAACCTGAAGTTCGCTGTTCATCATGGCTAGAAGTCGGCGAACGATACTTATTCCAAGACCGCTTCCTTCAATTGTACGGTTCTTTTCTTCTTCAATGCGTTCAAAAGGAGTAAAGAGTTTGTCCATATCTTCTGCTTTGATGCCTATTCCAGTATCAATAATGTGGATATTCAAGAGAATGTTTTCTTCATCGATTTTTTGATAATCAATTGTAAATCTTATAAATCCTTCTTTTGTGTATTTAATTGCATTTGTAATAAGATTAAGTATGCATTGCTTAATACGTACGTTATCGCCATATAAGGTTTTAGGTAAATCAGGAGAAACATTAAGTTCATAATGAATACCTTTGTTTTGAGCTCGTTCGCGAGTCATATTTACAAGGTCTATTATCATAGAAGAGACTTCATAATTATCTGGCAGAAGCTCCATTTTTCCTGCTTCAATTTTTGAAAAATCGAGAATATCATTAACAATCGATAGAAGGCTTGAGCCGGCTGTTTTTATGTTTGCGGCATATGATAAAATTTCTTTATCTGTAGATTCGCGAAGAATCATTTCATTCATACCAAGAACTGCATTAATTGGAGTTCTGATTTCGTGGCTCATATTAGCAAGGAAAGCACTTTTTGCCTGAGATGCAGCTGCGTTGATTTGACTTTCTGTAAGTGCTGCTTCCTTAAGTTCTCGTTCTTTTTTTGTCTGTTCACGAATATATTCAATATATTCTTTTAATTGACTTGTCATTAAACGAATATTATTTGCTAGAGTTCCAATTTCATTATTCGATTGATACGGAATATCAATATATAATTCACCTCTTGCCAGTCGGTTAGTGGTTTTATTAATTATTCTGATTGGAGTTATTACCTTTTTGAAACTAAAAGAAAGCAATATTGAAAAAAGAATACTAACTATTACAAATGCAATTAATAATGAAAGAATCTGTCCATAAACAGGTTTTAATAATTCCTTTTGTGAAACTGCAGTTATATAAGACATTCCGTTATCAAGTTTTGTCAGAGTACCATAATAACTATTGCCTTCCCAGTTAAATTTTTGAAGTGGCTGATTATCCGGATTATTAAATTTATCCATTAACATTGAAAGCTCTGCAGATCTTTCTACAGCTTTTGTCTGTTCATATCTTGTATTTAAATGAATTAAGTTTTGCTGGTCCCCAATCAATAAACCTTTTGCATTTTCAAGTTGAAGAGAATTTACCATATCTTCAATTACGGCGAGGCTTAAATCAATTCCTACAACTCCAAGAAGTTTTTCGTTGCGGTAAAGAGGAACGCTGTAAGAAATCATTTTTTGTCTTAAGCTTAAGTTGTTGTAGGGGGGAGTCCATACCGGAACTTTTTTCCATATCGGAAGATAATACCAGCCGACATGTTCAATATCTCCCGGTGAATATTTTGATAAATCGGTTGTTCGTATGCTGACATAAGTTTTTTGATATTCACCCGTTAGAAAAAGTCCTCTTGTTGGTCCATATTTAGACATTTCCATTCGGAAGTAAGTACAGACTGCACCTTTTTGAAATGCAGAAATTGATGACATTACTTTTGAAAGATTAGTCATATACTCTTGTTCATATTCAGAATCAATGAGAAGACGGTCTTCATCCAAGTTTGTAAGAATATAATCCTGGAATTCATTTACGATGTTTTCTGCAGAATTAAAAAAGTTATTCAATTCAAGTTTCTTTTTTTCTGCAGTCAGATAGATTGTTTTTGTCTGGGAGTCTCTGGATAAATTATCAAAATAAAAAAGCAGAATGCTTGCTGTTACTATAAAAGTAAAAAACATGCTGATGCTTAGAGTCAGAATTGTTTGATTTCGTAAAAGATTCTGGGACTTCTTTTTCATCTTACGCCCACACCATTTCCACCTTTTTCTTTTATAGAATAGCAGGCTTGTACGGCACGATAGTAATTTGTTTTAATAGATACAGATAAATCTACTGCAACAAGACCAACAGAAATAGTAACATCAATTGAATTTTTAGCCTCATTACAGAAATGTTTGAAGCGTTCTTCGGCTTCCTTAAGTTCTATTTCAAGAAAAAGAACAAATTCATCTCCAGACCATCGGAACATAATTCCTTGTTCATTCATAGCCTGTTTTGCAAGTTTTACTATATCAAGAATAATTTTATCACCATCACGACTATCATTTACAATCTTAAAATGATCTATGTCAAAAACTGCCAGTGATTTATAGCGCGTTGTATTAAAAACTCCTAATTCACCATAAGATTCTTTGAGATAATTCCGATTTGGAAGACCTGTTAATTCATCTTCCGGTAAAGAAGTTTTTATAAGATTATGTCGTGAAACTTTTTTATGTGCAAGGAATTGCAGGATTATGGCAAGAAGTAAGAAAATATAAATAAAGACTATGATTATTGTTCCGTAAATCTGTCCTTCAATTATATTATTACCCTGTACAACAAGATACCAGTTCATGTTGGTAATAAAACGTACCATTCTGAATCCGTTTCGTACCTGTTGAGTATGGTAAAAACCTCTGTTATTTACATTTTCTGAAATTGCATTTGAAATATAGGCATTTTTGATATTATTAAAATCTGTATCAATTTGAACGAGTCCCTGATTATCTATTAAATTAATTTTCACCTTATATTCTTTTTCTACTGGAAGAAGAAAGTTTTGCCAGTCTTTCATCGGTAAACCAATTCCACAGACACCAATTGTTTTTCCTTCAGTATTATTAATTCTTGCATTTATAAAAATAGTCCATTGATAATCATTAAATTGGTCACGATTTGTATCTACTTGAATTTTTAGACCCGTCTTCATAAAAATAGGATACCAGTTATCATAAGGATCCATTTGAGGGTTTACGATTTTGGCTACTCCAGTTGGAGTATAAAAGCGTTTAGTTTTATCTGAAATTACATAGGTCGATGCATAACCAAACTGATTTTTGACAGAAGTAAGAAAAGATGAAAACATTTCTTCCATTATTTTTTCATCAGTATTGTCTTCTCGCTCGAGGGCACGGATAAGAAATTCATCGGAACTTAAACCTGTTGTAACTCCAATAGGACGTTCAATATTACCTTCAATGAGTCCAAAGATATGTGAAGCTAAAAGCTGATTATTAAAGAATTCGTGTGATTTATTATGAAAAAAAGTAGGGGTAATGAAGGATAGAAGAACCAGTGAAGCAGTAATTAAAAATAAAATAAAAATTTTCTGTTTCAATAAAAAGTCCTTGTGTTATTGAAAAATAAACCAGCTCAGTGGAAACTGGGCTGGTTTTTCGATTTTAGGCTTATACTTATTTAGGGAAAGCCATAGATTCTGGCTTAAATACCTTGTCGAATTCTTCTGGTTTAAGGAAACCAAGACTTACACAAGCTTCTTTGAGAGAAATGTTTTCATCAAAAGCTTTGTGTGCTGTCTTTGCGGCATTTTCATAACCAATGTAAGGATTCAATGCAGTTACAAGCATTAATGAGTTATAAAGGTTATGATGCATCTTGTCCTTGTTGGCTTTAATTCCAACTGCACAGTTCTTATTGAAGCTTATCATTGCTTCTGCAAGAAGACGAGCAGACTGAATGAAATTATAAGCAATTACAGGCATGAATACGTTCAATTCAAAGTTACCCTGGCTTGCAGCAAATCCGATTGCAGCATCGTTACCCATTACCTGAACGGCAACCATTGTAACGGCCTCGCACTGAGTTGGATTTACCTTTCCTGGCATGATAGAAGAACCTGGCTCGTTTTCTGGAATATGAATTTCTCCAAGACCGTCACGAGGACCAGAAGCGAGCCAGCGAACATCATTTGCAATCTTCATCATATCTGCAGCGAGTGCTTTAATTGCTCCATGTGCAAATACCAGTTCATCTTTAGATGTAAGTGCATGGAATTTATTTGGTGCAGTTACAAATTTCTTTCCAGTAAGTTCGCTTACACATTCTGCAACTTTTTTGTCAAAACCTTTTGGTGCATTGAGGCCGGTCCCTACGGCTGTTCCACCAAGTGCAAGCTGCTTCAAATATGGAAGTGAAGATTCAAGCATTTTTCTGTCGCGCTCAAGTGAAGTTCTCCATCCAGAGATTTCCTGACCGAAAGAAATAGGTACAGCATCCTGAAGGTGAGTACGTCCAGATTTTACAATCTTCATATTTTCTTTTTCAAGTTTTGCAAAGGTTGCAACGAGAGTATCAATTGCAGGGAAGAGTTTGTCTTCGATAGCATATACTGCAGAAATGTGAAGTGCAGTAGGGAAGGTGTCGTTTGAAGACTGACTCATATTGATATCATCGTTTGGATGACAAAGCTTTTTACCTGCAATTTCATTTGCACGGTTTGCAATAACTTCATTTGCATTCATGTTGCTCTGAGTACCAGAACCTGTCTGCCATACAACGAGAGGGAAGTGATCGTTTAATTTTCCAGCGATTACTTCTTCACATGCCTTAGAAATAGCTTTAAGCTTTTCTTTTGTCATCTTTTCTGGCTTGAGGGCATTGTTAGCCATTGCAGCTGCCTTTTTGAGGTAACCGAAAGCCTTTGTTATTTCACGTGGCATTGTTTCAATGCCAACACCAATTTCGAAATTTTCGTGGCTGCGTTCTGTTTGAGCTCCCCAGTATTTATCTGCAGGAACTTTTACTTCGCCCATTGAGTCATGTTCAATTTTGTATTCCATAGTTTGTTTTCCTTAATTTGCGTCATGCTGAACTTGTTTCAGCATCTATAAAAAGATCCCGAAACAAGTTCGGGATGACATTTATTTTAGAAATTTACCTGTTTAATAACGTCTTTGAGACATTCTGCACTGTGGCGGAGAGATTCAATTTCTGAATCTGTAAGAGGTGCTTCAATGCGTCCCTTAATTCCGTTTCCACCGATAACTGTAGGAATAGAAAGACATACATCTTTAATTCCATATTCGCCATCGAGCATAGAAGAAATTGTAAGAACAGAATCTGTGTCGTAGTTCAAAGCTTCACAGAGAGTTGCAGTTGTTACACCAATTGCATAGTTTGTACATTTCTTTGCTGCAATGATAATTCCACCAGACTTGCGGATATAGTCTTCAACATCGTTTTTGTCGAAATCTGGGAGTTTTGGTCCGCGATATGATTTAGCAAATGAATCTACAGGAATTGAACCAATGTTAGCAAGAGACCAAGGAACGAAAGAAGAATCTCCGTGTTCACCGAATACGTATCCGTGAACATTTTCCTGAGCTACCTTGTATGTTTCTGCAATGCGGGCACGGAAGCGGGCTGTATCAAGCATTGTACCTGTACCGAAAATACGGTTAGCAGGAATACCAGAAGTTTTTACAAACTGATATGTCAAAATATCAACAGGGTTCGCTACGATAACGTAAAGAGCGTTAGGAGCAGCCTTTGTAATCTGTGGAATTACAGACTTTGTAATATCAACATTAGTCTGTGTAAGGTCAAGACGTGACTGACCAGGTTTGCGACCAACACCGGATGTGAATACGACAATATCAGAACCTTTAGCGTCCTCATAATCTCCGTCGTGAACGTAAACAGGACCAATAAAAGGAGTACCCTGACGGATATCCATAGCCTCTCCCATAGCCTTTTCTTTGATGATATCGATGATAACGATTTCAGAAGCTATCTGCTTTAAAGTAAGGGCATAGGCAACGGTAGAACCAACCTGTCCTGCACCGATGATAGTAATTTTTCTTGACATATAAAGTCTCCTGTGTAAGGCCAAAGATGGCCAATATTATAAACCAAAATTATTAAAATATTATAATCAATAAATCGTTTTTTGTTAATATATCTTTTAGTCAAGAGCACCAGAAATCTTTGCAGCAACAATTTCATTCGCAGAAGCATTGCTGTCTATTTCTGAAATAGCATCACGAATGTTGTTTAAAAGATCTTCCAGGTTGTGAACTTTAAATTGAAGTTGTTCTGTTCCATTTGAAATATTCTGAAGGGCAGAGTTCTGCTGAATGATTTCGCCTGCAACACCTTCTGCCAGTTGTGTATTTACATTTGCATTATCAACAATCTGTGTAAGGGCATTCATTACATCGCGGGTTCCTGTATCAATTTCAGAAACTCCGGCAAGAATTTCTTCCATTACGCGGATTGTTTTTCGAAGTTCTTCTGTTGTAGTCTTAGTATATTCAGAAAATGAAGTAACAGATTCAGAAGTTGTATTAACTATAACTTCATTTTCCTGAAGAGTATCAGAAATCTTTTGTGCATTCTTTGTAGTTTCTTCAGAAAGTTTTCGAATTTCAGATGCAATTACAGAGAACCCCTTTCCCAAAGTTCCTGCGTGTGCTGCTTCAATAGAGGCATTCATTGCAAGCAGACCTGTTTGTGAAGAAATCTTATTAACAGCTTCTACGAATGTTGAAACTTTTGCAGATGATTCTTTTACTTTAATCATATCATTTACAAGATTCTGAAGAAGCTTCATTTGTGAATCAAGATTTGTAACGATAGTGTTCATACCTGAACGCTGATCATTTGCAATACTGCTGATGTTTGTAAGGCTGGCTGACATTTCATTAAGAGCTGCAGAGGTTGAAGAAATAGCATCGCTTTGGCTTTGAACACTCAATTTCATCTGATTTGCTTTATCGTTAATCTGGGAACTTGAATCTTTAATTGTAATTGCCTCAGAACTAAGGGTTGTAGTTTCTGAGTTTATGAAGTTGTAGAGATTTCCAATTTCTTCAACACTGTTAGCGGCTTTTGCAGTAGAGGCAGAAAGTTGTTTGCCAATATCAAGACCTTCTTTTGTATCATTAATAACTTTTGTAATTTTTTCAAAAGCCTGACTTGATTTTTTTTCATTTTCATCTGCAATTTTTACGACACGTCTTGTAAAACGGTCAATCAAAAGAATACAGATATTTGTTGTAATGATTGCCAGAGAACAAATAACAATATTCATTACTGAGGTGCCGGGATTCGCAATATAAATTGGTCTGTATCTGAAGATATTTGTAATTATCCAGACAAGTGAATCAGCTCCAAAGAAAAATATAAGCTGACTATGACGCATTGAAATTACATAATTACAAATAGACATAACTGCAATAAAACAACTGTCTCGGTATGGCAGATAATTTGAAACTGCAAATGGAGCCCCATAACATTCAACTGCACTTACAAATATTATTGCACAGGTAGTAATCCAGGCCCCAAGATGAATGTGACCTTTTTTTGTAAAATAGAGAGAAGTTCCAAAAAAGGCTAAAATAAACATTCCTCCGGCACCAACAATTATATATTTGAATAGAAAAAGAACTAATCCAAAAATAAAAAAAAGAAGCATAAATACAAGATTAGATCCAGTCAGAAGTGTAAGCTGTTCCTGTTCCCGAATCGAAAGTTTGTCAAAAACTTCTTTTGGAGGGAAAAATTTTTCGTTGATATTAGCCATAGTACCTCTCTATATTATTCCAAGATAATAATAAAATATAATTGATTGATTGGCAAATAAAATATTGATATTATTATAGAATGAATATTAATAATAATGCCACTAATGTAAAGAGGGAGCTTCTTGTTAGAATTGCAAAATTGCAGCTTGATGGAGAACTTGATTCCAGAAAAATCAATAAAATTCCAGTAGAAATGAGACCAGCGGGTACTGCTCCAATAGGCTGTTGTATATATCATGACCGTGAATTATTAAGAATGCGTCTTTTAGCCCGTATGGGTATTTCAGTTGAAAATTATAATGATTTAAATGATCTTGATGATTATGCACGTGAAGCATTAAAGAGAAAAAGTCCTACATGGCCAATGATTACCGTTTTACATGAAGCCTGTAATGGTTGTGTAAAACAAAACTTTATGGTTACAAATGCATGTCAGGGGTGTTTTGCACGTCCTTGTATGATGAACTGTCCTAAAAAAGCAATTCACATTGTTCATCATGCTCATATTGATGCTGATAAATGTATTCACTGTGGTTTATGTGAACAGAATTGTCCATATCATGCAATTATAAAGATTACTGTTCCATGCGAAGCTGCTTGTCCTGTAGGAGCAATTTCAAAAGGCGAAGATGGACATGAAGTAATTGATTTTCATAAATGCATTTATTGCGGAAAGTGTATGCAGGAATGTCCATTCGGCGCG
Source organism: uncultured Treponema sp. (assembly GCA_946540605.1). Lineage (GTDB taxonomy): Bacteria > Spirochaetota > Spirochaetia > Treponematales > Treponemataceae > Treponema_D. The sequence goes on along the minus strand of CAMNIU010000158.1, from coordinate 11,068 downwards.
ATGATGGATAAAAGCCAGCTTGTTGATGTTATTAAACACATTATGGCTGGGCATAAGGTTAGTGTTATGTACGCACCTTCTATTGCTTCACAGTTTAAATGCAGCGCGGGACAACTTGAACGTGGAATGCAGCAACTGGGATTTGCAACGGTATATGAAGTAGCACAGGGGGCCGATATTTGTGCGGATCGGGAAGCTGCGGAGTTTACGGAGCGTATGAAGCGCGGCGACAAATTAATGACCACATCCTGCTGTTCAGCTTATGTACGTGCAGTTCACATTCATGTACCTGATCTTGATCCTTGTGTAAGCGAAACAAGAAGCCCAATGCATTATACAGCAGAAATAGCTAAAAAAGATGATCCTGAATGTGTAACAGTATTTGTAGGGCCATGTCTTGCAAAACGCCGCGAAGGTTTTGATGATGAATTTGTTGATTATGTAATTACAGCAGAAGAACTTTCAGCATTCTTTGAAGCCAAAGGAATTACAGTAAGCAAACTGGAATCTCTAAAAAAAGAAGAAGTTCCAACTGCAAGTGCACGTAACTTTGCAAGAACAGGTGGAGTTGCAGAAGCAGTTCGATGTCGACTATCTGATCCTTCAATTTTAAAACTGGATGTAATTAATGGCCTTAATAAAGAAGGTATGAAAAAACTCCGTTATTATGGCGAAATAAATGCAGGTCGTGTAGAAGCAAAAGAAGGGGATGGCAACCTTGTAGAAGTAATGAGCTGCGAAGGTGGTTGTGTTGCTGGACCTTGTGTTGTGCAAAAAGTAAATCTGGCAAATGTTCAGCTTGATAAATATGTAAAGGAAGGAAAATAGTTGCCAATTCCGGTAATCTGTACAACCTTATTAATAGAAAAATCTCCTCAAGCCTTACCGCTGGGAGCGGCCTGCGTTGCTTCAGCAATTAAACATTGCCCTGAACTAAAGGATATGTGCAATGTCTCATTAAAAGCCTTCTGCCTTGAAGATAAAGATTTTCCAAAAGATAAAGAAAAAGCTGCAGATTATATAGCCCAAAATCTATTAAAGATTTCAGGCGGGATAGATAACTCTATTTTCTGTTTTTCCTGCTTTGTATGGAATATCAAAATCCTTGCTGCTGCTGCAAAAAGACTAAAGGAAAAAGGTTGTATATGTATTGCCGGTGGTCCTGAAATTACAGCCCATCCTTCGTTTTATAAAGATTTTGATTATACAGTCAGTGGAGAAGGTGAAGTTTCTGTTCCTAAACTAATTAGTGAAATTCTATTAAAAAAGTCTGAAAAATCAGACAAGGTAATAATTTCTCCATCTCCAGACCTTAGCTCGATTCATTCTCCTTACTTAGACGGAATAATTGATCCTGCAGAATACGAAGGTGCCTTATGGGAACTAGCCCGTGGTTGTCCATTTAAATGTGCTTATTGCTATGAGTCAAAAGGTGAAAAATCTGTAAGACTCTTTCCAATGGAACGAATAAAGGCTGAACTTGAACTTTTTGCCCGAAAAAAAGTTCCACAGGTTTTTGTGTTAGATCCAACTTACAATGTAAATAAAAAACGGGCAGTAGAGCTTCTACGGCTTATTGCAAAAAAAACTCCAGATACATTTTATTATTTTGAAGCAAGAGCGGAACTTATGGACAGGGAACTGGCACGTGAGTTTACCAGAATTCCTTGTGCATTACAGATAGGTTTGCAAAGCGCTAATGAACAAACTCTAAAGCTGGTAAACAGACCTTTTGATAAAAAGAAATTTTGTAAGGGACTATCAATCTTAAACGAAGAAGGTGTAACTTTTGGACTTGATTTGATTTTCGGGCTTCCAGGAGAAAACTTTTGTTCTTTCAGAGATGGAATTGATTTTGCGATTTCTCAATATCCAAATAATCTTGAAATTTTCTGCCTTTCGGTATTACCCGGAACGGATCTGTTTGACCGTGCTGAAGGAATTGGCTTAGTCTGGGAAAAAGAACCACCATATCATGTTATTAAAACAAAAGAATTTTCTCCTGATGATATAAAAAGGGCAGAGAAGCTTTCTAAAGCCTGTTCATATTTTTATAATGCGGGAAGAGCTGTCCCATGGTTTAATTCTGTTTGTAGAGTTTTGAAATTTAAGCCTTCGAAATTATTTGAATTATTTTATAATGAATATTCTGATATTTGTGAAAAATCTTGTGAATTAGGATATTGTGAAAAACACGAAGAAATTCAGAAAATACAATTAGAGTTCTTACAGGGACAATTTAAATCAAAAAACCTTCAGCGTTATTATGCTGCTGCAGAAGATATAGTTAAATTTTATGGAGCAATATCTCGCACTACAGACACTGGAAAATCTGAAACTGTAAACCTAAATTATGATGCAGAATATGTAGCTTCAGATTATGCATCTGATATCCGCTATTTTACAGAAAATCTTCATCCAAAGAAAAATAGAATTCAGACTTTCAGAAATAAAGGAGATGTGGATTTTAGAAAAATATAATAAAAAAAAAGAAAGAATTTTTTAAAAAAATCTGTTTTTAGGTATTGACCAAAATGCTCTAAAATTATATATTAAATACATCACTTGCGGCAGTCATATAACGGCTCATTATCTCAGCCTTCCAAGCTGATGACGAGGGTTCGACTCCCTTCTGCCGCTCTTAAAAAGCTTCTCGGTTTCGGGAAGCTTTTTTTTTTAACATTTCTCCTTGCTTATTCGGGGAGTCGAACCCTACGTCGCTCGCAAGTCTCGCTCCGAGCCTTTTTTTCGATAATCCTAAAAAATTGTACTGTCGTACAATTTTTTTTAACGGATTTTCGATATTAGGCAGGGTTCGGCCGCTCGATAAACCTCGCGCCCAATTTGCTAAAATTGCTGGTCGCAATTTTTTAACGCAAATTGCCCTTCTGCCGCTATTGTGAACTTAGGAAGTAAAAGAACGGATTATATTGTGTAGGTGCCATCATCAAGTTTGGATTCAAAATCTTCTTTTGACATCGGCTTTCCAAAAAGATACCCCTGTAATTTTTCGCAGCCATTTTCGCGAAGAAAATCACAGGCTTCCTGGGTTTCTACACCTTCGGTTAAGGTCTGCATTCCAAGATCCTTTGCAAGATTTATTACATTTTTAAGAATCTGTCGTGCCTTTAGGTTTCCATTGAAATTTGAAAGAAATTTCATATCAATCTTAATAAGATCAAAATCATATTCTTTAAGAACATTTAGTCCCGAATACCCTGAGCCAAAATCATCAAGCCAGAGTGCATAACCTTGTGAACGGAAACTTTTGAGTTCTTCCTTAAGTTTATCATCATCTTCTGAAAGAGTACTTTCTGTTATTTCTATGTGAATTGCATTTTTATCAATATTATATTTTTTAAGACAGTCACCAACTTCTTTTGCCAGATTCAGAGAGTCAAAATCCATGCGTGAAAAATTTAAAGAAATTGGCAGAAGTTTTCGGCCTTTAGGTTTGGATTCATTTATATCACGACAAACTCTGTCTACAACATACATATCAAGTCTATGAATCTGATGATATTCTTCAAGAGTTTCTATAAAGTCTCCTGGTGGAAGAAAACCATATGTCGGATCATCCCAGCGAGAAAGAGCTTCTAAGCCACACACTTTACCTGTTTTTGCATCTACCAGAGGCTGATAGAAAACTTTGATATGTTCATTATCAATTGCCTGATCAAAATTATTTATAATATACTGCTTTTTCTGAAAGTTCTGAGCCATTGTTTTGTCATATTCGCAATATGTAATGTTATAATTTTTCTTGATTGTGTTGCACGCATATCTGGCATGGTCGCAGGCAATTAAAGGCAGTTCATCATTTGATTCAGGTTTATAGGCACCAACTTTTAGGCCAAGTTTTATATCATATTTAAAATCAGAAATCTTTTTGCAAAGTTCATTAATTTTTTCTTTTACATCTATGTCTTCAGTAAGTATTACAAAGTTATCATTTGAAAAATGAGCAATAAGGGAGCTTTCGAAAAGTGTATTTAAAAAATCAGCAATATTTTTTAGAAATGAATTTCCTTCCCAAAAACCATATTTTTGATTAAGGGTTTTAAAATTTTCAATATCAAGAAAAAGATAAATCATATTTTTAATGTCTGTATCTTTTTCCTGCATTTTCTTGAGAGCCTGGCCACGAAAATAATTCATATTTGCAATACCAGTTACTTCATCACTAATTGAAAGCTTTAAAAGAATATCATGTGCCTGTTCAAGTCTTTCGTCTTTTTTTGCTTCATTAAGTTTCTGTGTGTATGCATTTATGGCACTAATTGTAATTGTAATGAGAACAATCGTAAGATTTACTTTTGTTGCATAAGTAGCTGGATTTGCATGATTACAAATAATAAAGAAAAATCCGTATGAAAGAAAAAGAAATAGAATAGTGTAAATAGGGCGCCAAACAGTGAAACAGAAAACAAAGATTGTCATAGTCATCAGTGTTATAAACTGTTCACCCTTAAGGTAATCCATAAAAGAAATATAAATACCAAAACCTATTGCAATTATAGAAAATACAAAGCGGATGGCAAGCCATGCTTTATGATTTTGTACAATTTTCTTGTGATGCAAAAGGGAATATGTAAAAAGAATACAGGCAGAAATCAAAAGAAGAACATAACATCCCAAATGGGTTATTAGCCATTGTTTGGAACGATTTAAATCACCAAAAAACTGGAGAAAAAGAGTTGAAACAATCATCCATATTTCAAGGATAATTACAACTGAGGATACATAAAGACTGGAGCGTATGTTTGATTTATCAAAGTACTCTCTCGTATATTTTGTAAAGGTTTCAATACCTAAAAAATTCTTTAGCGAATCAAATCTGCCCATAAATAGAATTATAAATCCAAATCTTAAAAATATAAAATATTTTTATCTTTATTTTTTGATTTATACATAATGAATTTAACAATCTTGCAAGTTGGGCCAAACCGATTTATAATTGAAGAATTATGAGAGCAAAAACATTTAAGGGTGGAATTCACCCTAAAGAGTATAAGGAACTGAGTAATCAGTGCCCTATAACTGCTGCCTTTCCTAAATCCAAAACAGTAACAATTCCAGTTACTATGGGAGGCGCACCAAATCAACCCGTTGTAAAAATCGGTGATGAAGTTGCAAAAGGACAAATTATTGCCAATGGCGAAGGCTTTATGAATTGTCCTGTTCATTCTTCAGTATCCGGAAAAATCAAAAAAATCCAAAACTGTCTTGTTACCGGAAACGGTATGGCTCCATGCATTATTATTGAAGCAGACGATGCCGGACGCGAATCATTATTACCTGTTTTAGATCCTTATGAGTGTTCAAAAGAAGATTGCTTAAAACGAATTCGTGAAGCAGGAATTGTTGGTATGGGCGGAGCATCATTCCCGGCCCATGTAAAATTAAATCCTCCTGCTGATAAAATTATTGATTATGTACTTGTTAATGCTGCTGAATGTGAGCCTTATCTGACTTGCGATGAACGTACAATGCTTGAACAGTCTGCAAAAGTAATTGATGGACTTTCAATTGTACTTCATATAGTAAATGGTGGAAAAACAGGTAATGGAAAAGCTAAAGGTATTATAGTCCTTGAAGATAATAAAGCATATCTTTTACCAGAGCTTGAAAAGGCTATTAGTGAGGCAGGTAAGGAAGATAAGATTTCTGTATGCCTTGTAAAAACAAAATATCCGCAGGGAGCAGAAAAGTTTATCGTGTCTGCTGCAACTGGCCGCGAGATTCCAAGTGCTAAGTTACCTGCAGACGCAGGTTGTGTAATTTCTAATGTCGGTACAGTTTGTGCAATAAGTGATGCATTTAGACTTGGAATGCCGCTTATTGAACGTTCGCTTACAATCAGCGGTGGAGCAGTAGAAAAGCCTGTTAATGTAAGAGTTCCAGTTGGAACAATTGTAAGCGACCTTATGCCCGATGTTTTTAAATTGAAGGATTCAGAAAGTACCGAAGCCACTTCAGATTCAGCAGTAAAAATTATCAGTGGTGGTCCTATGATGGGCTTTGCCATGATGTCTGCTGATTTTCCTGTTGCAAAGGGTACAAGCGGTGTAACTTTCCTTACAGAAAAAGAAACCTTCCTTGAAGAAGAAAGCCAGTGTATTTCCTGCGGAAGCTGTGTTGCAAAATGTGCTATGCGGCTTTCTCCTGCTTTGATTGTCCGGGAACTTAAAGCTGGTAATCTTGAAAAAGCAAAGAGCTTTGGTTTAATGGATTGTATTGAATGCGGCTGTTGTGCCTTTGTTTGTCCTGCAAAAGTAAATCTTATTCAGAGAATCAGACTTGGAAAAGGTCTTGTACGCCAGAAGATGGCAGAAGAAAAGGCTAAGGCTGCAGCTAAGGCCAATTCAGAAAAAGCAGAAGGAGGTGCAAAATGAGTTCTAAAATCTATGTTTCTTCAAGCCCTCATTTTAATTTTAAATGTTCAACACAGATGATTATGGGAACAGTGCTTATTGCTTTGCTTCCAGAAATCATTATGGGTATAGTTCTATTTGGAATAGCAGCTCTTATAAGAATTCTTGTATCGGTTGCTGCCTGTGTGCTTTTTGAATTTTTATTCCAGAAGGTAACAAAGCAAAAGATAGTAATTTCAAATCTTTCTGCCTGTGTAACAGGAGTTATGATGGCTCTAGTTTGTCCTCCAACAGCTCCGGTATGGATTTTTGTTGTAGGGGCTGCAGTTGCAATGGTTGTTGCAAAAGGTCTTTTTGGTGGAATTGGTTCAAATGTGTTTAATCCCGCTTTAACAGGCCGTGCCTTTATGTTTTTGAGTTTCCCTGCAGCAATGGGAGCTTCCTGGATGACTCCAAAAACTTTGGGAGGCGCTGTTGATGCAATTTCTTCTGCTACAACTTTGTCTGCAATAAAAGCCGGAACTTTTGCAATTGAAGACGGCACTTTATGGCAGTATTTCATTGGAAACAGAGCTGGTTGTATTGGTGAAACTTCAACTCTTTTGATTTTAATTTCTTTTGCATTTCTTGCTCTTGCACACATTATTGACTGGCGTGCACCTGTTGCAATGGTAGGTACAGTAGCAGTTTGTTCTTTGATTGCTGGTGAAAATGTTGCAATGTCACTAATGACAGGTGGTCTATTGTTCGGTGCAACTTTTATGGTAACTGATTATGCAACTGCTCCGGTTACAAAAAAAGGCCGACTGGTCTTCGGTTTTGGCTGTGGTTTAATTACTTTCCTTATCAGACGTTTCGGAGGTTACCCGGAAGGTGTAATGTTCTCTATTTTGATTATGAACAGCATTGCTCCATTTCTTAATAATCTTACTGCCCGCAAATACGGTTATGGTAAAAAAGCCGGTCGTCCTGCAGATGCAGTAAAGGAGGCAAAGTAATGGCTGAAGTTGCAAAAAAAGAAAATGCCTGGAGCATGATTAAGCTTGGTCTTGTACTTTGTGCTTATGCAGTTGTCGCCTGTGCAATGCTTGCTGTGGTTAATAATTTTACGGCACCTCAAATTGCACAGAATCAGGAAAGAAAAGTTGGCCAGGCTATGGCTGAATTTTTCCCGGATTCTGGACTTACTTTTGAAACCGTAAACGATTTTACACCTCCAGTTGTTGGTGCAATTACTGTCGATGAAATATATGTTGCCAAAAAAGACGGAAAAATTATCGGTGGGGCTGCACAGGTTACTGGTCCTACATATGATCAGGGAACAATTTTGATTGGTATGAAAACTGATGGAACTGTAACCGGATTAAAATTTTTGAAACTGACCGATTCGCCTGGTTTTGGTTTAAAAGCTAACGATGCAACTTTTAAGCTGCCTAACGGTAAAACTTTTTACGGCCAGTTTGAAGGGAAGAACGCTGCTGATGGTTTTAAGGCTGGCGAAAACTTTGATGCGATTTCTGGTGCTACAATTACCAGCGTTGCAGTATCTTCTTTGATTAATGAAGGAACAAAAAATCTTTTTGCGTATTTTAATTTGAAGGAGGGGAAATAATATGTCAAACAAATTAAAAACTTTTACAAAAGGTTTCTTTATTGAAAATCCTCTTCTTGTTTTGAATATTGGCTTGTGCTCATCGCTTGGTGTAACTACAAGTATTTTCAATGGTCTGGGCATGGGCGTAGGTATGACATTTGTTCTGGTTATGAGTGAAATTGTAATCAGTATTTTCCGTAAGCTGATTCCTTCGGCAATCCGTCTTCCCGTATTCATTACCGTTATTGCAGCATTTACTACAATAGTTCAGTTGGTTTTGAATGCTTATGTAGAATCTCTTTACAATGCACTTGGAGTTTTCATTCCGCTTATTGTTGTAAACTGTATCATCATGGGCCGTGTAGAAGCTTTTGCTTCTAAAAATAAAGTTGGTGATTCAATTCTCGATGCTTTTGGAATGGGAATCGGATATACAATTGTTTTACTGGCTATTTCCTTGATTCGTGAACTTCTTGGTGGAGGTACACTATTTGCAGGTACTGCATTAAAAATTGAAGTAATTCCAGAAGCTTATCGCATTGGAATCTTCAATAGCGCACCAGGCGGATTCCTTGTTTTTGGTATTCTTGCAGCCTGCCTTCAGGCCTGGAAACAATATAAAGCAAATAAGGCTAATGAAGTTCATAAAGAAGGAGGTGAACAATAATGGAAACAATCAAGCTTTTTATCAAATCTGCACTCATCGATAACGTAGTTTTCATTCAATACCTCGCTATTTGTCCTTTCATTGGTATGACTAATGATACAGAAAAAGCAACTGGTATGGGATTAGCAACCACCTTCGTAATTATGCTTGCCACTGCAGTTACCTGGCCACTTTATAAACTGGTTATGGTTCCACTTGGACTTGAATTCTTACAGACTCTTTTCTTTATTCTTGTAATTGCATCTCTTGTTCAGCTTGTCGAATTCTTCCTTAAAAAAATGTCTCCTGGCCTTTACAATGCAATGGGAGTTTACCTTGCTTTGATTACAACTAACTGTGCTGTTCTTGGTATAACAATCAATTGTATTGGTAAAAACTACAACTATGTTCAAAGTCTTGTATATGCTTTTGGCTCAGCAATGGGATTTTTGATTTCTATGGTCATTATGAGTGGTGTACGAAGCCGCGTAAAGGTTGCAAATGTGCCTAAAGCTTTTGCAGGTACTCCAATTCTTTATGTTTGTGCAAGTCTTTTGAGCCTGGCATTCCTTGGCTTTAAAGGACTGATTAAATAGTGGAGGGCGAAAATGAATACAATTATTTATACAATTATAGTTGCTGCAATAATCGCCATTCTGCTTGGCGTACTTCTCGGTCTCTTTAAAAAGATTTTCCATGTTGATACAGATCCAAAAGTTCAGCTTGTCCGCGATGCCCTTAGTGGTGCTAACTGTGGTGGTTGTGGTCTTGCCGGTTGTGATGCTTTTGCTGCTGCTGTAGTAAAAGGTGATGCACCAACTAATGGGTGTGTTGCAGGTGGTTCTGATTGCGCTAAAAAGGTTGCTGAAATTTTAGGACAGGCTGGAGTAGAAGTAAAGCCAAAAGTTGCATTTCTTGCCTGTGCGGGTACTAAAGATTGTGCTGCTGACAAGGCTGAATATATAGGTATGAAAACATGTAAAGCTGCTCAGCTTACAATGAACGGAACTAAAAAATGTGCTTTTGGCTGTATCGGGTTTGGAGATTGTGTTGCTGTATGTCCATTCGGTGCCTTGAGTATGGGAGATGATGGTCTTCCAAAAGTTGATAAATCAAAATGTGTTGCCTGTGGAAAATGTGCTGCTGCCTGTCCAAAACATCTTTTTAAGTTTATTGATGCAGATACAAAAGGAGCCATTGGAGTTTGTTCTAACAAGAGCGATAATAAACCGCAAATCAGAAAAGACTGTACAAAGGGATGTTTTAAGTGTGGTATGTGTGCACGTAAATGTCCAGAACAATGTATCGATATAAGTTCTGGTTTACCTGTAATTGATTATACTAAGTGTACTTCATGTGGAACTTGTGTTGCAGCCTGCACTGACAAAGTACTGGTTTTATTATAAAATGTGTCTACCATAATAGGAGGATATAAATTATGGAAAAGTTTTTTAAGCTTTCGGAAAGAAACACTACTGTTTCAAAAGAAATAGTTGGTGGAATTACAACTTTCCTTGCTATGGCTTACATTCTTGCCGTTAACCCTGGAATTCTTTCAGGTGCAGGAATGAGCTGGGGTGCTGTATTTACTGCTACAGCATTATCTGCAGCTATTGCCACTTTGGTTATGGCATTCTGCGCAAACCTTCCTGTTGCACTTGCACCTGGTCTTGGTTTGAACGCATTCTTTACATACACAGTAGTTCTGGGTATGGGATGTTCTTTCCAGCTTGCCCTTACTGCAGTTCTTCTTGAAGGTGTGCTCTTTATCATACTTTCTCTCTGCGGTGTTCGTGAAGCTATTATTAAGTCTATCCCAGAAGGGCTTAAAAAAGCAGTTGCTGTTGGTATTGGTCTTTTTATCGCAATCATTGGTCTTGCTAATGCAGGTGTTGTTTCAACAGAAACTGGTACTCTTATTGGTTTTGTAAACTTCACAATGGCTAATAAGGCTGCTATCGTTGCTATTATTGGTCTTATTCTTACAATCGTTTTGTATACTTTGAATGTTCCAGGTGCTATCCTTATTGGTATCATCATTACAACTATCATTGGTATTCCATTCGGTGTAACAACAATTCCAGAAAACTTCAAACCATTCTCAGCTCCATCAGCTCCACATTTCTTTGCATTTGATTTCAAGGGAATCGTTTGTACTCCAGCTGGCAAATTCTCATTTGCTGTTCTTGGTCAGTTCTTTGTAATCTTCTTTACATTCCTCTTTACAGACCTCTTTGATACAATCGGAACACTTCTTGGTGTAGCAGAGCAGGGTAATCTTAAAGATGAAAACGGTGAAGTTGCAAATGTAAAGGGAGCTCTTATGGCTGATGCTGTTGGTACAGTTGTTGGTGCTTGTCTTGGTACTTCAACTGTAACATCATTCGTAGAATCTTCTTCAGGTGTTGCAGCAGGTGCACGCACAGGTCTTGCTTCTGTAACAACTGCAGTTCT
>CAMNIU010000157.1 GCA_946540605.1 uncultured Treponema sp. | reverse complement strand
TGGTTCAGGTGTAATCGTACGCAAAACAGGAAATACCTATTACGTACTTACCAACAATCACGTTGCAGGTTCTGCATCAAAAATCAGCATTAAGCTTAACGACGAGCGCGAGTTTGAAGGAAGGCTTGTTGGTGCAGACAGCCGTATTGATGTGGCTCTTGTTTCTTTTGAATCAAAAGACAGTACAATTCCAGTAGCAACTCTGGGTGACTCAGATAAGGTTCAGCCAGGAGATATCTGTATGGCCTTTGGTGCGCCGCTCGGTTACAGCCAGTCTGTAACTCAGGGTATTGTAAGTGCTGTTGGCCGTTCAGAAAGTCATATGTCTGCAATCAGCGATTACATTCAGACAGATGCTGCCATCAACCAGGGAAACTCTGGTGGACCTCTTGTAAATATTTATGGTGAAGTAATTGGTATCAATACATGGATTGCTTCTTCATCAGGTGGTTCCGTAGGGCTTGGTTTTGCTATCCCAATCAACAATCTTAAGTCTGCAATTGATTCCTTCATTAAGAAGGGTAAGGTTGTTTACGGCTGGGTTGGTATTTCTCTTGTTGATGTAACAAATGAATATAAAGAAGAACTTGGTGTTAATGATGTTGACGGTGCATTTGCTGCAGAAGTGTTCTCTAATTCTCCTGCTTTCAAGGGTGGCGTAAAACCTGGTGACTATATCATCGAGTTGAACGGCAAGAAGGTTAAGTCTACAAATCAGCTTGTGCGCGATATCGGAAGCCTGGAAGCCGGCGCAACAGCAAGATTTACAGTAATTCGTGGCGGTAAGAAGATTCCTGATATTGTTGTAAAAACTGAAGAACGTGCTAACGAAGCTGATATCAACAACAGCAGAATGTGGCCTGGCTTCATTGCAAGTCCTCTTACAGACAAGGCTCGCGAACAGCTTAAGATTGACGACAAGAAGGTTAAGGGTGTAATCGTTACTAACGTAGAAGAAAAATCTCCTGCAGCAAGCTTGCGTATTCAGAATGGTGATGTAATCACCGCTGTAAACGGAAAGAAGATTACAAACCTTGCAGAGTTCTATGATGAACTTGCTTCAGCTCAGAAGTCTGTAAACTTCGACATCTACAGCAATGGCGGAACAATCACAACCGGAACCTACAGATTTTAATTTATTCTGACACCTGTTGTGAAATCTTTGTGTAAATGGTATGTTTAGTAGATTATTTTTTTACTAAACATACCATCATTTTTTTAACGAGGTCATAAATGGCAGACGCAAAAGAAACTTGCCGTGCAATTATTGCAGCGGCTTTGAATGAATTTATCAAAGAAAAAAATCCTGAAGCAGAAGCTGTAGCAGCAGAAAATATTGTTATTCAGAATGCACCAAATCCAGAAATGGGAGATTTGGGAAGCCCTATGTTTGCTTTTGCAAAGGCTCTGCGAATGGCTCCACCTCAGATTGCCGCTGGCGTTGTGGCAAAAATTTCAGATAAATCTCTTGGCGAGTTTATTGCCGTTGGTCCTTATGTAAACGTAAAACTCGATAAAAGTGGCGCGGCAGCACCAATTCTCAAAGCAGTAAAAGCTCAGGGCGATACCTACGGTTCTCTCAACAGCGAGGGAAAAAAGCCTCTTGAAGGCCGTCGCGTTATGATAGAGTTCTCTTCTCCAAATACAAACAAGCCTCTTCACCTTGGTCACGTTCGCAATGATGCTCTCGGTGAGTCTGTAAGCCGTATTCTAAAGGCTGCCGGTGCTGATGTTTATAAGGTAGACCTCATCAATAATCGTGGTGTTCATATCTGTAAATCTATGCTGGCCTATAAGCTCTTCCACGAGGCCAAGGGGGATACTCCGGAAAGCCTTGGAATGAAGGGCGATCATTTTGTAGGCCAGTGCTACGTTGAGTTCGACAAATATCTCAAAGGTGAAAAAGACAAGCCTGAAACAGCACATCCAGAAGCTGCTCAGATGGCAGAAGATATGCTGATTAAGTGGGAAGCAGGTGATCCTGAAGTTCGCGCTCTCTGGGAAAAAATGAACGGCTGGACTTTCGATGGCGTAAAGGAAACTTACGAGCGTACTGGAATCAGTTTTGATAAATACTACTTTGAAAGCGAAACCTACCTTAAGGGAAAAGACGAAATTTTGAAGGGCCTGGAAAAGGGAGTTTTCTTTAAGGCAGAAGATGGTTCTGTGCGCATTGATGTAACTGATGTAGTAGGCAAGGGTAAAGACGAAGATAATCACGAAAAGGTTCTCCTCCGCAAGGATGGCACTTCTGTTTATATTACTCAGGATATTGGAACTGCAATTTCACGTCACGACGACTGGGCTTTCAATCAACTGGTATATGTCGTAGCAAGTGAGCAGAATTATCACTTTAAGATTTTGTTCCACATTCTCAAAAAACTTGGCTTTGACTGGGCAGAAAAACTTTATCACCTGAGTTATGGTCTTGTAAACCTTCCAAGCGGACGTATGAAGAGCCGTGAGGGTACAGTAGTTGATGCAGATGATTTGATTGATTCTCTACATGAAGATGCCCTTAAGGCAATTAAAGAACGTGGCCGCGATAATCAGGTAGGAGATGCAGATGAAGTTGCAGAAAAGGTTGCCCTTGGTGCGCTTCATTATTATATGCTTCAGGCAACTCCAATCAAAGACATGCTCTTTAATCCAGAAGAATCTTTGAGTTTCAACGGAAATACTGGACCATACCTGCAGTACATGGGTGCGCGTATTAATTCTATTCTCGGAAAGGCTGCAGATGCAGGTCTTAAAGAAGATGATTCAGACGAAGCAGTTGCGCTTTTGACTGGTGAAGATGAATGGGCTCTTATCCGTCAGCTTGGTAACTATCCGGAAGTAATTGCAAAGGCAGCTGAAAATCTTGACCCAAGCCAGGTTGCGGCTTATGTTTATGAAGTTGCAAAACTGTTCAGTAAGTTCTATCAGAATTGTCCGATTGTAAATGCAGATGATAAAAAACTTGCAGGTGCACGTCTCTATCTTGCAGCCTGCACACTTCAGGTAATCAAGAATGCAATGAAGCTGGTGCTTGTACCTTATCTGGAGAAGATGTAGGCGATTTCTTCGAACTCAATATTTTCTATAGCTTTTGAAAGCTCCTGCATTTTTGAACTTAGTTCAGGCGGGAGCTTGATTTTTTTCAGCTTTTCAAACTCTTCTTCCACTGTAACCAAATCAAAATTATCACAGGCATTAAGAATTGCATTTTTGATTGCTGTCACTTCTTCTTCACTTGCTTCCTGTTTTTCAACATCATCAGCTTCGCCATAGTTTTTTACCGGCTCAAGCAAATCAATATAACTGCGATAGTAGTCTAGCATTTTCTTTGTCTTGATTTTGATATCAGTAAGACTATTTTCTGAAAGTTTAATTTCTTCCTGTAATTCCTTTCCTTCTTTTTCAAGTTCTTCTGCCATCAAAGAAAGTTTTTCTGCTCCTATAATGCGGGCGGAACTTTTTAATGCGTGGACCTTAATCGTGTAATCCTTATATTGACCTGCACTAAAAGCCTGCTCAATAAAATCTGAGTTTTCCCCAATCAGCGAAATAAAAAGTTTTGTAACACTAAGCCAGGTTTCAAAACTGTCAGTCATGGATACTGCTTTTTTTATATCAATATCTTCTTCCGGAAGAGTAGGGAAATCTGTAGGAATAATTATTTCATCTGCTCCTTCTGATTTTGAAGGCTCAGCAATAAGCTTTATCAGACTTTTATTCAGCCACTTAGAAAGACAGGCGCCAAAATCCTTGCCCTGAACAGGTTTAGCGAGGAAATCATCAAAGCCCTTACTTAAAAACATTTCACGGGCACCGTTTACGGCATTTGCACTAAGGGCAATGACAATGCTTTTTTCTGAATCATCAAGAGCGGCTTCTGCTTCCCTGATTTTTTCAAGGGTTTCAATACCATCCATATCAGGCATCTGATGATCCATAAACACAATATCAAACTTCTGTTTTTTAAGCAGGTCCAGTGCTTCATAGCCACTCATGGCCTTTGTGCAGTTAATATCAAACTTTTTCAATAAACCATCTGCAACCTGAAGATTTACTTCATTATCATCAACAACAAGCACCTTTGCATCAGGAGCAGTAAAAGGAAGGGTAGTCTGTTTTTCAGCAAATAATGCTGCAAACTCAGAACTGTTTATCAACGCTAAACCGATTTTCTTTAATTCTGGTTTTTCACTACAGTTCTGTGCCGCATCAAATAAAGGCTGATATGCCTGACTGCAGCTTTCTGTTGAAATGCGTTTTTGAGGAAGATTTACATAAAAAGTTGAGCCCTTGCCATATTCAGATTCAACTTCAATTGTTCCTTTCATAAGAGTTACAAGATTTTTGCTTATAGAAAGCCCAAGTCCCGTTCCTCCCTTTGAACGGTTCATCTGCATATCAACCTGACTGAAGGCTTTGAATAATTTGTTCAAGTCTTCTTTTTTTATACCTTCGCCGGAATCTATTATGCTGAATCTCAAGCCTTCGTGAGCTTCGTATTTTTTCAGGTCTTCAACACGAAGTTTTACAAATCCTTTTTCAGTGAATTTTGAAGAATTACCTGCGAGATTTATAAGAACCTGACGGAGGCGCATATCATCACCTTTGTATATATGAGCAAGGTTTGGATCAATTTCCAGAGAAAGTTCTACAGGTTTTCCTATTAACCTTACTTCAACCAGATTCATTATATCATCCATCAGCTTTACAAGGTCGTAATCAACAGGAACAATTTCCAGTTTGCCGGATTCTATTTTTGAAAAATCAAGAATGTCGTTAATTATACCAACCAGATTTATTCCGGCAGAACGTATTTGTCTTAATATATTTTTTTCATCAGGCTTAAGGTCAAAGTCCAGGGCAAGTTCGCTCATTCCGACAATGGCATTCATAGGAGTTCTGATTTCGTGACTCATATTAGCAAGAAAAAGCGACTTCATTTTTTCACGCTTCATAGTCAGTCTGAGGTAGTGTTCCTTTGTGAATGCAACGGCCGTAGATATCAGCATAAAAACAATGATATATGCCCAGTATGGATCATAACTTCCTGCCATATCAAAAATCTTAATCAATGTAAAAGAGATAATAAAGCAACAGACATCAACAAGGATTGTAAGTATGCTGTTTATAAATAAAATGGCAGAGGTAAAAACAATGATTATAAAGGCAAATGTAAAATCAACTACACCAAAGGTTCGTGCTGTTACAAGCACTGCAATAAAGGCATTGAAAGTAAGCAGAAGTCCATATACTTTAATCAGCTGATAATAAAAATTCTGCCACTGATTGTTTTTCAGCTTTTTGCGTGCAAGTAAGGAAAATATGAAAATGATTATGGAGGAAATAACAAAAATGCCGTCAAGAATTACAAATAAAAGGTAGGCGTTTACAGAAAAGCTTCCCATTGTAAAAATGCTTTTGGCATAGCGGGGAAGAAATAACTTTCGCAAATCGCGTAAAAATTCCGTGCTCAGATAAAGAGCCATTAATGGAGCAAATACAAGAACTCTAACGTGGTTCAACTGATTTGCTATTTTTTTTGTTGTTATATCCATAAAAAAGCCTGCAGCATCTTTTGAGTTACTTATTCGCCGAGAATTGCCTTTATCTTATTCATGAATTCAATTCTGTCTGTATTTTTAAGAATATATCCCTGCGGCTTAAGTTTTATAGCGTCTTTTACTTTTTCGGTGTCGCTAACGCCTGTTAAAAAGACTACAGGAATATCAGCATATTCAGGTTCATTCCTGATCATTTCCAGAGTCTGAACACCATTGCAGACAGGCATTTCATAATCCAAAAGAATTAAATCTGGTATTGTTTTGGCAAGAAATGAAATACAGGCAGTGCCGCTTTTTGCAACTGCAACCTGGTAAAAGTTCTGAAGCCAGCTCATCATATTGCGCAGGCAGACAGGATCATCATCAACTAAAAGAATAGAGTGCTTACGACTGGCAGTTTTTGCCAGTGAATTTAAATCTACATTATGTGCGAGCATGCGTTCAAACTGTCTCTGAAAACTGTCTATCGGAAGAGGTATTTCAATACAGTGAACATTATCTTTTTCAATCAGTTCTTCAAGCTTTTCAAAATCAAAAAGGGTACCTAAAAGACAGATGTGATTATTTTTCAAATACATAATGATTCGGCGAAGTTCAACAAGGCTTGCCGGTAAAATATCACTCACAAATGCAACTATCAGTGGAATACCTTCTGAAACCAGCGCAAATTCAGTGTCTTTTGCAGAAAAATCTATAATTGAGGTAACGTATTTATTCTTTAGAAAATCAAGAATAGCCTTGTTGTAGTTGTTTTCTTCGCGGATGATTAAAATATCTTTCATAGTTTTCTATTATAATACGATTTTTTTGAATCTGGCAAATTTTTGTTTGATATAAACTATAAATATAATCCTGCTGTTATGGCTAGGCTAAAAACAAAATCTTCTAAACAAATTCAATTTGATAAAGCTCAGAGCGGTAAATGTTGTAACATCATTCTTTACAAAAGATAAATAATATGTAACTAATATCTTATAAACTTCTGCCAATTTCTTGCCTACGGAAATTGACAGTTTGATTTTTTAAGAGAAATTATAAATTTAAAAACTGGCGGAGAAGAATAATGTCAAATACAAGAAAAATAATTATAATAATTGCAACTCTAGTTTTAATTTTATCTGCATTTCTATTTACTGCATTTTCTTTTTTTAATAGAGGTTATTTAGCATATGATTGGTATGAAAAAAACTATAATCATTTTATGTCTATTGGAATGTCTGTAGGAGAAGGGGCAGCAGGAACTATAAGAAGAGCAGATGATTCTCTTTCTGAATTAGATGTTTATTTAGGAGGTTCATCAAAGGAAAATTATTTTGATATTTATTTCTTACTAAAAAAACAATATAAAAAATTATATATTCAGAGTTTAAGATTGGAATGGGAAGGTAAAACTCATACTGTACTTGACAATGCTACTTTTATGTTTCCAGATAAATCTTACAATATTGATTCCGAGGAAAAATATAGTGGAAATTGTTTTCTAACTGATGGAAAGTATTATTGGACCCGTTTTCAATTTCTAACGCCAATAAAGAATGCTCCTTATCCAACTCTAAAACCAAGAAAAGTTTTTAAAGGTAAAGAAGAATGGGAGCGATTCCAATGTGATATTATCTTTGAATATCAGTTGGATGACGAACCAATAAAGCAGCTTGTTTTAGAACATGAAGTTGTTGTTGTATGGTGTCCAAATTAATGAAACAATGGCTGTCTGAGCCGTAAAGAAATTAGTTTTGTTTTTTTAAGATATAAATTTAAAATAATTGTTTTTGAGGTGATATGTTAAAAAGAAGACTTATTCTAATATTGCTATTAATTCAGTGTTTTTTAATATTTGGAAAGGAAAGTAATATTTTATATTATAAGGCTATTGATAACCATATTAATATTAGAAGCGCACCAAACACTAAAAGTAGTATTCAAGGGCAGTTATTCAATGACGATATAATAAAAGTTTATTCTGAAAAATCAACACAAGACTGGTTATATGCATTTATTCCAAAAATAAGAGAGTTTGGATATTGTTATGCAGAATATTTTGAAAAATATCAGCCTTTTTTTTTCCAAATTGTTAATGAATTGTTAGAAGAAAATCAGTTTTATATTGAAATGGTTGAATCTGGTAATGTATTGAGTTGTGTTGCTAATGATATATTTAATTCAAAGTTTACGAAAATTGAGCAATATCCTGAAAAAGAAATATTAAAAATATTAAAACTTGGCTATAAATATGATTGCATTTATGATTCTACCCAAAGTGGAAATGTTTTAACAGAATGTGTTGATAGAAATTATTTAGCTGTTACAGAATATTTGCTTAACGAAACCGATTCCATAAATAAAATAAATTCTATTTATACAAGTTATTATGGACCTCCAATTTTTTTTGCTGTATTACGAAATTATCCTGATATGTTGGAATTACTGTTAAAGCATAAAGCTAATCCAAATTTAGCTGCGCGTAATGGCGAAAAAATGTTTTATTGGATTGATTTACAAATCGAAGAACAAGAATACTCTGAAAAAGATGGAGATTTATTAAAGTCAATTCTTGAAAAATACGGATATACTGAATAAAAGTATTATAGGAGTTTATTTATGAAAAAGTATTGCATATTTCTTTTATTATTAATTTCTACAAAACTATTTTCGAATGGAAAAATAAGCATTTTTCAATCTAGAATTATGTATTCATTATGAATAAAATAATAATCGATTCATTAAATCCTAACATAGATGTGGCTAAAAAATATATACCAAATTCTTACCATAAATCAACCTTGAAAAAAAGAGATTAAAGGAATAGTCATGAGAAAATATATTACAATTTTATTATTTATTTTTTTATCATCAACACTTTTTTCATTTGAAATGGTTGATATACCAGAAATAACATATAACAGGCCTCTTAAAAATGGAATAAAACAGACTGTAACAGTATCATCTTTTTATATGGCAAAAGATGATATATCAATGGAAGAATGGTTAAAATATCTTGATGAAAGTGGACAGTCCTCTGAGGCGTATAAAGAAAGATTTTTTAAGGATATGTGGGAATCAGAAATAAGTGAAATTGATATAGAATGGCCTGTTTTCTGTATTTCATGGTTAGAAGCTGCAAAATATTGTAATTGGTTAAGTGAAAAAGATGGCTTTAAAAAAAGCTATATATTTAAGATTAAGGATGATGGAATGGAAACGGTATTGTGGGATAAAGAAGCAAATGGATATCGTTTACCAACTCTTGCAGAATGGCAGGCTGTATCTGAAATTTTTTCTGGTAAGATTACAGAAGAATATTTGTATAAAACAAATATAAGTATCTACGTTGGTTCAATTTGGTATAGACCTTTAGGAAATAAATGTATACCAAATTCATATGGTGTTATTAATTTAATTGATGATGCTGGAAAATTTTTATGGGATTACTGGAATGATGAATATGAAAATGAATGTATAAAAATAGTAAATCCTATTGGACCTGAATCTTTTATAAAACCAGAAAAATCCTTATATGATTATAATATCCAGCATTATAATCTGAAAATCAATGAAATAAGAGTAGCTACAAAATGGTGTGATATTAAACGAATACAATTATTTGTAAATCAAGAATCTATTTATCGAGAATGTGAAACAAATGATACAACAAGAGAAACAACAATCCGTCTTTGTAGAAGTAAAAAATAAATCTATACAGACTGTCAGATTGACGGTGAGATTTGTTTTACATATCATTGGAATAGATGGGGGAATGAAAAAGGAGTTCAACAAATCCATTTAGTCTTGGATGTATTATTACTAATAATGGACAAAAAACAGCATAATTTATTTATGACTTGTCTTAGAAATGAGTTATCAACCATACGAAATAATTTATTATATAATAAGTTCAAAAAACAAAATGAAAGGATAGGAATAATTAGATGAAAAAGAAAATAATATTTATCATATTATTTATAAATGGGATATTTCTTTTTGCCCAAAATTTTAAATTACAAAATTTTATTTTATTGGATGGGAAGTCTTTTTCGTTTTTTGAAATAAAATTTCTTTCTGACTCAAAATTGGAATATGAATATATATCAGAATCATATCCAATAAGAGGGAAAATATTCAGTGTCCAATATGAACAAAAAACGAGTATAAAAACTCATGATTATATAATAAAAAAAGACAATGATATTCCATATATATTGTTGTCGAATTCTATTGGGATAGGAGAGCTTATCCATCCTGATTCTTGGGGCATGAGAGAAAGATTAAAAAAAGATGGAGAATTAACAGATGAAGTTAGAAAAAAAATATTCTTTATAACATGTAAAAAAAATAAAAAACTTGTAGATGGAGAGTACGAGTATTTAAGTTGCGGTGGATTTAAAGGATTTACATTATTTGATTCTTTTGAACGTAATTATGATAAACCAGAATGGATATTATACAAAAATGCATCATCATGTTTAAAAGAGAATGAAACTATATATGATGAAAATAATTTATATACTTATAATTGGGGATGTCCGTGGGTAGAAGGTGTTACTGGTGATGGAATTGGAGAATATGTTGAAATACAAGATACTGCACCTTATGAAAGAAAATTTGATTTTTTGCTTATAATGAACGGATATTTTTCAATGGATAAACCATATCTTTATAAACAAAACAGCCGTGTAAAACAGATCAAAGTAACAGGACTAAATAGTGGAAAAGAAAAGATTCTTGATGTTCTTGATACACCGCATCCACAAACGGTTGATATTTCCTTCCTTGAGACACAGGAGCCATTTAGAGTAACTATAATGGATGTCTGTAAAGGTACAAAATACGATGACACCTGTATAAACTGTATGGAACCTTATCCTTATAAGGTTATTCCGTATGAAGACAGTATTGGGGAATGAGCGTGAAAACAAAGAAACAAAAAATTACATTTTTCTCATGGCTTATGTTAATATCATTTCAGGTTTTTGCAAATCGAATGCTAACTTTTGAAATACCTGTGCCTGCAAAAGATTCTGATCCTGTTTATAAAAGTATTAAGATTGAACTTGATGAACAAGGTCGAATTATTTATTTGAAGAATTTAAATACATATGAATATAGTGTAAAATATGGTAAAATTAGTCAGATAATTGTGCATAAAACAAATGATACACAAAATGAATATTATGATTTAAATAAGACGAATCTTAATGTATCTGATAATGAGATTGAATTTACAAAAAAAAATGCAAATATTAATTACATTGAAGAATGGAAATTTTCTAAAGGGCTTCTAACTTGTACTAAGCAGACTACGAATTTAATAGAGCATTATTATTTGTATAAAAAAATAGAAGATGGATTTATTGCAAATTATATTGAATTTATGCAAACTGAAACAAGGAATAATAAACAACTGAATTTTTATGAAGAATCTATCGAAGATTATACGTTTCCATTAGAATTAATAAATCAAATAAAATCAAAAAATCAGGAGATAAATATATTAAATTCAAAAGTTTTTCTTGAATTAGAATTTGAATATTTTATTCCAATCCTATTAATTGATTTAGATAAACTTTTTGTTACTGTAGAATCTTATAATGCAACATCAGAACTAAAAGAGAAAAATGCATCTTATGTAGCAGAAAATTTGAGAAAAAAAGAAGGTCTTCCGTGGGCTTCTGCAAATGGATATGGGATAGGTGAAAAAATTAATATTTTATTACCAACATCATATTTTAATTTATTTTTTTATAATGGCTTTCAGTCTGATTCAAGAAAAGATTTATATAAAGCAAATTCAAGAGTGAAAAAAATACGTATTAGAAATTGTGAAATTGATGTTTCTAAGGAATTTATCATTAAAGATGTTCCCGAAGCTCAATATATTAATCTTGAAGATTTATGTCTTGATATTAATGTTTTTACTAATCTTGAAATAACAATTCTAGAAATTTATCCTGGTGAAAAATACAAAGATTTGTGTATACAGGCGATAATACCAGTTTATTAAAAACATATTTTTAATGAGTCATATACTAATGCTTGGTTAATTATTTTTTTACAATTAATAATTTCTAGCAACTTTGATATCATTACCATGATAATTATATTAAAGTAAGTTCTTTGACATTTTGAAGACACAACTCAAATAAGTCATGGTGATTTGAGTCGTAAAGAAAATATATTCCGAACACTAAAGTGTATTTTCTTTACGAAAAAAAATAAGAAGAAAGGGTTAGCGATTGCAGTACCTGCGAAGCAGTTCCGAAGCGAAGCTGAGTGGATGAGCCGCGGTAGACGGCGAAGTACGGAAAGCGCGACCGGCTGCGAAGCAGCCGGGAACCCCATGATAACAAAAAAATCAAAATTTTTTTCAAAATCTTTTCCAAAAATTGCAAGGTTTGAACAATATTATGTTATAAGGCAAGTGCTTATGAGAAGTCTGAGGACAAGAGAGTCATGGACTTTCTCAGTTATATATGTACTGGCCTTCCACTTGAACAGGTAAAAGAAATTGCGGCAAAACTTTCTGTTCAAGTGGCTCTCTAATTGGTTCTAACGAAATCGTTTTCACATTTTTTGTTTTACAAACAATAAAATCAGGTTTATTATCTATACCTGTATGGGAATGGACGCAAAAATTATCAATGCATTTCTCACAGAAGGTATAAACACCTTCCAGCAGATGTTCAATATTGGGCCTGTAAATAAGGAGCCTCATATTCTTGATATTCATGCTGGTCATCCGTGGGAAATTTCTGGTTTACTGGGCGTTACCGGTGGCATTAAGGGAATTGTCGCTTTTCGTCTTCATAAAATCCTAGCACATAAAATGCTGGAGCTGTCTGGCATTGAATGTAAACCGGAAGATTACGAAGACATGGCAATTGGTCTTGTAAGCGAATTTACCAACATTATTTCAGGTCATGCTGTTACTGCACTGAGTGAATATCATCTTGATATTTCGCCTCCATTCTGTGTAATAGGGCATAATCATATGATTTCATGGCCAAGAAACTATCCTATTATTGCAATTCCGTTTGTAACACCTTACGGGCCTTTTGAAGTAGATGTATGCTTTAAATAATGACTTCCCTGTCTTTTTTTGATATATTATTTATATGAGCAAAAAAAAGCCGGGGAGAGCCAAACGTTTTAAACGTGCATTAAAGTATGCATTAAAAAATCCTCTGACATATATATGGCTTCTCATTTTTATTATAATTGCTGCTGCAACTATAGTTGTATTCTTTTCTGAAACGCAGACTGAAAGCGGAATTGAAACTATGTTCGATTCTGTCTGGTTTACTCTGGTTGCGGTATTTGCGGCATATTTTGATTATTGTGTAAAGTCGGTTCCTGGCCGTATGTCAGCTCTTGTGCTGCTTGTGCTTGGAATGTTGTTATTCAGTGCCGTAACCGGTAAGCTTGCATCCTACTTCATGGATTTGCAGATGAAAAAAAATAAGGGGCTTAAAAAGTTGAAGAATATGAAAGGACATTTTTTACTTTGCGGATGGAGACCTGGATTCGAAAAGATTCTGGATTCCGTTCTTACTACTAACCCGGATATCACACCAGATATGGTTGTTATGATAAATGATACTCCAGAGCAGATAGAACAGATTCGTTCTCAGCCTCGCTTTAAGGAACTGAATTATGTTTCCGGCGATTTTTCTGATGAAGCTGTTTTAAAGCGTGCTCAGATTGATACGGCCGAACGTGCACTTGTAATCTGTGACCGTTCAAAAAAATATTCAGACCTCGAAATTGACAGCCGCACGGTTCTTGCCGTTCTGACAATGGAAAATCTGAATCCTGGCATTTATGTTGCAGCAGAATTAATTGATGCAAAGTTCCAGAAGCACCTTGAGATGGCACATTGTGACGAAATTATTCTTACTCAAGATTACGAGCACAGTCTTCTTGCTACAGCTTCTTCTGGTATGGGCTACAGTAATGTAATTCGAGCCCTTATTAGCGATGACGCAGATACAGGAATTATTATAGAAGATATTCCGTCATCCTTTATTGGAAAAACTTACGGGGAATATGAAGCTCATATCGAAAGCAGCGGAAATAAAGGCGGAGTTCTTGTTGGCCTTCTTTTGAATACCGGAAACTTCCACCAGCGTCGTAAAGATGCTTTGCGTGAAGCTCAGAAAAATCCGAATATAAAGGCGATTGTAGATAATCTGAAAAAGGTTAAGACCCTCAAAAGTAATGAGCCGGTGCTTACTCCTGCTGCAGATTTTGTAATTCAGAAAAATACCAAGGCAATTCTTGTTCGAGGTTAGGTGAGAGGTTTAGATATGGATAAGTTTGAAGAGGTTTTGCCAAAGCTTGTAAAAATTCAGCTTTTTTCTGATTTTAAGATTGAGGATGAAAATGATTGTCGTATTTTACGAGAAGTTTACGACAGTATGACAATTGAAAATTATCAGAAAGGCGATGTAATTATTGAGGAAGGTAAAATCGGCGACGATTTTTATATTCTCTACAGCGGAAAAGTTCATATTTCCCGAAAAACACCAGCCGGTGACGAAATTGCTCTTGCCGACCTGACCAGTGAAATGAACATTTTCTTTGGTGAAACGGCACTTATAAGCGATGACCCGCGCACAGCTACGGTGCGTGCGCTGGCAGACTGCCGTTGTATTGCGCTTTCAAGTACAAAGTTTCTGGCAGTGTGTGACAAAGAACCGCTGCTTGGTTACCGCGTGCTTTTGAAGCTGGCTCAGAGAATGGCAAAAACAATTCGCGATACAAACAGCGACAAGGCAACTTTATACGAAGCCTTGTTCAACGAAATAGAGCAGGGAGTGTAATTTGAAAGGCACTGTAATTGCAGGAACGAATAATCTTTTTACAGTTGAATGTGAAGATGAAGTAACACGCAACTGTACGATTAAAGGCAAAGTAATAAAAACTGAAAGAGAATTTTATAATCCTATT
Source organism: uncultured Treponema sp. (assembly GCA_946540605.1). Taxonomy (GTDB): domain Bacteria; phylum Spirochaetota; class Spirochaetia; order Treponematales; family Treponemataceae; genus Treponema_D. The sequence continues at coordinate 8,975 of CAMNIU010000157.1, read as the reverse complement.
GCGCCTGGTGATGTTGTTGAAATTGAACCGGATGAACTGAACGATGAAAAAGGTCAGATTATCACCCTAGAAGAACGCCGTAATACATTTTTAAGATGGAATGTAAAAGGGCGCTGTCCTCAGCTTCTGGCAAGCAATCTCGATTATCTTATTCTTGTTACAACTCCGGATGAACCTCCATTCCGTCCTCGCTTTACAGACCGCGCTCTTGCTCAGGCTGAGCATCAGGGAATTACACCAGTAGTTGTCTGCAATAAATGGGATTTAGCCGAAGCAATGCAGACGGATGGCCGCGAGGAAGAGTTTGAAGAAATAGACCGTCGCCTTTCCATCTGGGAAGATTTGGGCTATAAGGTTTTACGCATTTCTGCAAAAACCGGAGAAGGAATGCAGGAGTTTGCAGAGCTTTTGGAAGATAAACTCAGTGCATTTGTAGGACAGTCGGGAGTAGGAAAATCCAGCCTGATAAACGTAATGGATAATTCCTGCGTTCTCAAAACAGGAAGCCTTTCAAAAAAATACGGTCGGGGAAGCCATACCACAACAAAGGGTACGCTGATTCACCTGACTTTGAACGAGACATTGACAGAAGGAATACAGGGCCGTAAGGCAAATATCATAGACACACCGGGAATCCGCCGTTTTGTTCTTGATGATATTGAAGCTGATGACCTTGCAATGTACTTCCGTGAATTTGAACCATACGTCGGCAAGTGTAAATTTGGAATGAACTGCCGGCATATTACAGAACCAGACTGTGCGGTGCGCAAGGCTGTCGAAGAAGGTGCAATTACACAAGAACGCTACGACAGCTGGCTAAGAATCAGCGAAGAAATCCGCACAGGCTCCTGGTCAGATTAAGCCTACAATTATGAACCAGAAAACATTACAGGAAATTGATTATTATAGAATACGAGAGGAAATCGCCGGTTACTGCGTTTCTTCAGAGGGACGCGATAAATTATTGGCCCGCGAGCCACTTCGCAAATCAGAAGAAATTGAAAATCTTAAAAATCTGAGCCGCGAATGGAGCGTATACTTTTCTGCCGGACGTGCAAATCCGGTAAAAGCGTGGGAACCGGTTTATCCGCTGCTTTCAATTATCAGGGCCAGAGGTGCTTCTCTTACCCTTGAACAGGTGCATTACCTTGGTCAGTTTGTAACAAGCATCAACAGTGTTAAAAAAGCAATTCAGCTGCATGCACAGGAATTGTCTCTTAAACTTCTTGCAGAACAGATTGCTTCCCTCCCTGATGTTTCTGATATGGAAAAAAAGATTTTCAGAATCATCACTCCAGACGGAGAAATGCGCGAACTTCCGGAAATTATTGCAATAAGAAAACAGATTGCAAGTCTTAATGCAAAAATCAAAACTGTTATGCAGAGCTTTACTTCTGACCAGAAACTCAGCGATGTACTTCAGAGTAACGTCCCTGTTTTACGAAATGGACGACAGGTGCTTGCTGTAAAGGCAAGTTTGCAGAATAGAATTCCCGGAATTGTCCATGAAGTAAGCCAGACCGCACAGACTGTTTATGTCGAGCCGGAAGAAGCAGTTCTTTGCAGTAATGAATTGATTCAAAAAGAATTTGAACTGCAGGCAGTAATAAAAAAGATACTTACAGAATTAACAGAAGCGCTACAGCCTTCAATACCTGTAATAAAGCAGGCATTTCCTGTGATGTGTCTTTTTGATATGACACAGGCTGCAGAACGCTGGGGGCAGAGCCGCGAGTGTACTTATGCACTGGATGCGGGTAAAGAACCTCCGCTTTTACTTAAAGCGCGTCATCCGCTGCTGGGAGAAAAAGCAGTTCCGATTGATATCCGTTTTATGGAAGGTAAGCGGGTTCTTATTATTACAGGTCCTAACACGGGTGGTAAAACCGTTTCTCTCAAAACCTTTGCTTTGCTTTCTATGTTGAATCAGTCTGGATTCCCTATTCCAGCAGGAGAAGGAACAAGGCTTCCGGTTTTCTCAAATGTTTTTGCTGATATTGGTGATGACCAGTCTCTGGATCAGAGCCTTTCTACCTTCAGCGGGCATATGAAAAATATTGCACAGGCTGTAAATTCTGCAAAAGCCGATACCCTTATTTTGCTCGATGAACTTGGAAGTGGAACAGACCCTCAGGAAGGAACTGCAATTTCCATGGCTGTTTTAGATGAGCTTATTAAAAAGCAGTCATTTGTTCTTGTTACAACCCATCAGGGAATTCTGAAAAATTACGGATATACAAATCCGTGTTGTATAAACGCTTCTGTTGAGTTTAATCAGGATACTTTATCTCCTTCTTATCGTCTTTTGATGGGAGTTCCAGGTGAAAGCCATGCTCTTGATATTGCTCAAAAATCAGGTTTGCCTGCTGCAATTTGTAAAGCTGCGCGTAACTACATCGCAACAGAACAGGCCGACGTATCCGCACTCATCCGCGGCTTGAATCGCAAACACGTAGAGCTCAACAAAATACAAAAAGAAGCTGAATCCCGCGCCGCCGAAGCCCAGCAAAAATACGACAAACTCCGCGAACGCGAACTCGAACTCCGCCGCCGTGAATCCGACCTCAAAAAAGGAAAGCAGCAGGAGCTCAACGACTTTCTTATTCACAGCCGCCGGCAGCTCGAAAATCTTGTGCGAACTCTCAAAGAGGGGGAAATTACACGCGAAAAAACGCTCAGTGTGAAACAGTTCATTGCTGAGCTTTCCGAAGATACAATGCGCCTTGATGCAAAAGTAGAAGCCGAAGAAGAAAAGCTTGCCCGCGACGAACAGAAGTTTGCTGCTGAAAAAGCAAAAGCTCCAAAACATTCAGTTCCAAGCAATAAGAAAACAAAAAAGAAGCTCAGCAATGCCGAAGCCTTAAAATATGCAACATCCCTTGCGCCTGAGACGGGTAGTGTGTCTGGTGGGGAGAACTCAAAAAATGCGGCTGCTTCCCGCAATATTACAGGAACTCAACCTTTAGCCTTTGCTCCGGGAGCCCGCGTAAAAGCCGGCATTTCAGCAAGTGAGGGAATCCTTATTGAACAGACTAAAAAGGGCGTATGGCAGGTTCAGTTTGGCAGCGTAAAAATGCAGATGAAGGAAAAAGATTTGCGGCTTGTTCAGGGAGCAGCAGAAACTGCAGCCCCTCTTAAGGCAGATGTTTCCATTGAGCTTGCAGATGATGCTTCAAACGGCATTTATGAGCGCCCTGTATTTGAGTTACGACTTTTAGGTATGCGGGCTGAAGATGCAATTCGTGCTCTTGAACGTCAGATAGATTTGTGTGTGCTTCATAACTTCCCTCACTTCAGTGTAATTCACGGAAAGGGTGATGGAGTTTTGATGCAGGCAGTTTCAGATTATCTTTCGCATAGTCCGGTTGTTGCAGAGTTTACAAAAGCTCCTGCCGAAGACGGCGGTGCCGGTAAAACCTATGTGACACTCAAGTGAGGTCTTTCATGCAGTGGTTCGAATCAGAAAATTTTTGGACACAGTTTGCTCCTATAATGTTTGACGATGCGCGTTGGGCAGAGGCTCCAACTGTCGCACAATATGTAAAGGATATAGCAAACCTCGCACCGGGTAGTAAAGTGCTCGATGCGGGCTGCGGGCTTGGCCGTATATCTGTTGAACTCGCAGCTCTCGATCTGGATGTAACCGGGGTCGATATAATTCAGAGCGAACTCGATGCCGCACAGGATTCTGCACAGGCCGAGGGTGTTGAGCTGACTCTTGTAAACCATGATCTTAGAACCTTTCATGCACCGAACCAGTTTGATTGTGCAGTCAATCTTTATACATCTTTTGGCTACTGCGATACTATAGATGAGGATATGCAGATACTTCGTAATATTGCAGAAAGCGTTAAGCCTGGTGGAACTTTTATAATGGAATGTACCAGCCGTGAGACTGCAATTCTTTACTGGACTCCGGGAGAAGAGTTTGAACGTGCCGGTTATAAGGTTGTAACTCATTTTGAAGTAACAGGAGCGTGGGAAGGCCTGAAATCTCAGTGGACACTTTACCCGGCAGATACTGATCTCAAAAAAACTCCGGCTCCACAACCTGTAGTAGACCATACTTTCATTCAAAGGCTTTATCCGGCAACTTTTCTTAGAAACAAACTGATAGAATTCGGTTTTTCAAAAGCAGAGGTTTATGGAGATTTTGATTTTTCCCCATACAATGAAAATGCCAGAACAATGGTTTTGATTGGAAGAAAATAGCTTTTAAGATATTACGCGGTTTTTACCTGAACTTTTTGCGGTATAGAGTTTTTTATCAACTTCCTGCAAAAGTACGTCATAGGTCATATCTTCTTTACAGGTTGTAAAACCGGCACTAACCGTTACAAATCTTCCGTCTTTAAGTTTAATCTCGGTTCGTGTATTTTCAAGAACTTCTTCAACAAGCTTCAGCGCATCTTCTTTGTTTTTCTTTGGAATCAAAAGAAGAAACTCTTCGCCACCGTAACGGCAAGACGTTACTCCTTCATTTTCAGTTTTCTGTAAAATCTGTGCAAACTGTTTAAGGATTGTATCACCATAAGGATGGCCATATTTATCATTTACAAACTTAAAATCATCAATGTCGAACATTGCAATATGAAGTTTACCGGTATCACCAAGAGTTAAAATTGCAAGTTTAAGAAAATTATTAAAGTAACGGCGGTTGTAAAGTCCAGTAAGCTCATCGGTATTTGCCTGACGTTCATATAATAATGATAACTGCTGAATTTTATGTCTGTCACGATAATTTTGTGAAGAAACAGCACAGGCAAATGCAAAAAGAATGATACTGGAAATAATCATACTGCAAAGTTGATCAATAAAGGCTTCTTCATGATCCATAGTTGTGAATATCTGAGGATAATAACGATATAAAAAGAAAAGACAGGAATATTCTATAAGAATGGTAATAAAAAGAATTAATCTTGTTTTTCCCCTTAAAGCCAGAGACGTACATAGAAAAGCAATCATGAAATAATAGGGCATTCCTCCATGAAGACCTGCATTTTCTATAAACATTAAAGGAAATAATATTAAGGCTGATATAGAAATAGAAATAAATGCAAACAGCATTGTTTTTTTAGTTCTCAGACCCCAGATTGAAAGAACTGCCAGTAAGAAAAATGAGATGAGTGGTAATAAAACAGAAAATAAGGGAAGTCCGATTAAATAAGATTCTATAAAGCCGAACAATTCACCAATCATGGCACAGATTACCATTGCATAGGTAATCCTTTTTTCAAGTGGAACTTTTGGAGAGAAAAGCGTAGCCCGTAAATCTTTCAAAGATGATAAAAATCTTCCCATATTGATATTATATACTGACTGATTTGCGTTTACAAGTAAAAAAAAATACCCCGAACATGCCGGGGTATTACTCAAATATTCTTGTCTGGCTTAACCATACAATTTTTATCAGCCAAAGAAGCCCTTTGCTTTCAAAAGTTCAGCATTCAAGATTCCACCAAGTGCAGCACCGCGCTTAGTATTGTGGCTCAAAGCTACAAACTTTACGTCGAATACGTTACAAGGGCGGAGACGTCCGATAACACAAGCCATTCCCTTTTCTGTTTCGCGGTCACGGCGTGGCTGTGGACGGTTTTCTTCATGGCGTACAACGATTGGATGCTCTGGAGCTGAAGGAAGCTTGAGCTCCTGTGGAAGTGAAGTATATGAAGTCCAAACGCGCTCAATTTCTTCCAGGCTTGGCTTTTTGTCATCTGGCAAATCAAACTCAAGAGAAACACATGCTGTGTGTCCGTCTACAACAGGTACACGTGTACATGTAGAAGAAACGATAGGGTAGCTTGCGTTTTCAATCTTTCCGTCCTTTACGCTACCAAGAATCTTAAGACATTCTTTTTCTGTCTTTTCTTCCTCGCCGCCAATAAATGGAACGATATTATCAATCATATCAAAAGATGCAACTCCAGGGTAACCTGCACCAGAAGTAGCCTGAAGAGTTGTTACAATCATTCTCTTTACAGGGTAACCAGCCTGAATCAAAGCGTGGAGCGGCATCATGTATGTCTGCAAAGAACAGTTAGGCTTTACAGCAATAAAGCCCTTGTCCCAACCGTGGTGTTTTTTTTGCTCGGCAATTACATCCAGGTGAGAGTAGTTGATTTCTGGAACCAGCATAGGAACATCTTCTGTCCAGCGGTTTGCAGATGCGTTAGAAACAACTGGAATTCCTTCAGCAGCATAAGCAGCTTCAAGAGCCTTGATTTCATCTTTTCCCATTTCAAGGGCAGAGAATACAAACTGACACTTTCCAAGAGCCTTCTTTTCGTCGTTAGCATCTTCTACGATGAGGTTTGCAACGCCTGCAGGAATTTCAGCACCAATCAACCATCGGTTCTTTACTGCTTCACAGTAAGGTTTTCCAGCAGAACGAGGGCTAGCTGCAACATAAGAAACTTCAAACCACGGATGGTTTTCCAACAACTTAATATATCTCTGGCCTACCATACCAGTAGCCCCAAGTACACCAACCTTTATCTTATCTGACATATCGTTATCTCCTATATGTTTCTCACAGAGCCCACGGAGCACACAGAGTAGAAAAAATAAAGTCGAAAACTCTGTGTCCTCTTTAGCTCTGTGAGGAATTTACAAATTGCACTCTTTAATAGCAGCTTCAATCTGCTTCTTAGCAGCGTCGTTAACTTCAACCAAAGGCAATCTCAAGCCGCCAGCCGGCATGCCCTTTACGTTCATTGCATATTTGATAGAAGAAGGGTTTCCGTCGCAGAACTCTGCCTTGAAGAATGGAGCGAGTCTGTAGTGAATCTCGCGGGCCTTCTTAAAGTCTCCGTCGAGTGCAGACTGTGCAAGCTCGTGCATCAAAGCAGGAATCATGTTTGAAGCAACAGAAATAATTCCGTCTCCGCCTGCTGCAATCAAAGGAAGGGTAAGACCATCGTCACCGCTCAAAACTGCGAAGTCTGGCTTCTTATTCTTAATCTGACCGATAACTTCCATCATCTGAGCTACGCTTCCGCTTGCTTCCTTTACACCGGCGATGTTAGGGAGCTCTGCAATGCGGGCCAGCAAATCAGTTGGAATATTGAGCCCTGTACGACCAGCAATGTTGTAAACGATGATTGGAATACCAACCTTGCTTACTGCAGCGAAGTGCTGATAGATACCTTCCTTTGAAGGCTTGTTGTAATAAGGAGTTACAACAAGTGCTGCATCAGCCCCTGCTGCCTTTGCACGTTCAACGTAAGCAACTGCGTCCTTTGTATTATTTGAACCGGCACCAAGAATTACCGGAATCTTTTTTCCTGTTTCCTTTTCAAAAGCACGAACCTCTTCGAAAACAATCTGAATAATCTGATCCTCTTCGCTGCCCGGCTTTTCATCAAGGGTAGGGGTCTCTGCGGTGGTTCCAAGTGGAACAAGACCATCAATACCCTGCTGGAGCTGATGTTTGACATTTTTTCTGAAGCCCTCAAAATCAACTGAACCATCAGCCTTCATTGGTGTAATCAAAGCTGTAAAAGCGCCACGAAAAATACTCATAACATACCTCCTGAGTTTTAATTTTTTACGTCACCCCGAACTTGTTTCGGGGTCTATTATATAAGATATATTGCGAAATATTCTAATGATTTTTGAGCTTTTATTCAATATTGTTTCAGAAATGAAGTTTTACTGAAAATGGATTGCCACGTCGCTCCGCTCCTCGCAATGACGTTTCTGGCTATGTCATTGCGAGGAGCCCGAAGGGCGACGTAGCAATCTATATTAATAGTATACTCATCAGATTTTTTTGAATGAGTCTGAGTTCTTTAATTTCACCTTATGCGAATACATGCGTTCATCACTCAATGTAATTACTTTTTCAATGTCATCACCAGGAGTATATTCAGCAATACCGCATGCAACCTTGTATTCTGTAGCCCGCAGAGCAGTCTGAAAATCTTCAACCAGTTTTTCAATAAAGTTTTTATCCTGCTTTGTAAAAATAGCCATGAATTCATCTCCGCCGGTCCGGTAGATTTTTGCATATTTCGCAAAAATATCTTCCATAATTTGAGAAACGGTAACCAGAGCTCTGTCTCCGGCTGCATGACCTTTTGTATCGTTGTAAAACTTAAGATTATTCAAATCCATAGAAAGAATAATCATTTTTGATTTTTGCAGATGATTAATTTCAAGATAAAAGCATCGTCGGTTAAGTAAACGGGTAAGAGTATCCCGCTTGTAAGTCATTGTCATCAGAAAGAAATAGTAGAAGATGACAGAAGACACCAGAACCTGAGACAGAATAAAATCAAAATCATAAAGCATTTCAACAACCATTGCTGTAAAGGCTGCAGCTTCAATAATGATAACTACAAGAGGTTCATATTTGTTGTGACTAAAATTTTTAAAGGAATAATAAAGAAGCAAAATTGAATAAATTAAACATATCAGATGCGGAGTATAGCCCAAAGGTCCACGGTGGAATACATTGTTTTCATCGCAGAAAAACATAATACCTCTTCCAAAAGGCAAAGAATTCAATAAACATACAATTATGCAGAAAAGAAGTGGAGTGGAATATAATAAGGGGTGTTGAGTTTTTTTACGTTTGGCAATTAAAGTAATTAAATAAATAATCAGAACACGGAGAATATAACCAATATGCTTTGAAAAATATCTTAAGAAAGTTGGATGATCCATTTTGGCCGTTACAAAGCGGGTGCTGTCTGCAACAACCAGTAAGAAAACTGATGCGCAGGCAATAAAAAAGATTCTATTAACAATATCAGAAAAAGTAACATTTGTTTTGATAAATGCAACAAGAATGATAATCGAAACAATTGGGGGAAAATTTACAAAAAATAAAAGCCTTGCAGCTGAAAAACTAAACACCATAAGAATAATTATAATATAATATCTTCATTTTAACTAGACTTTTTATTATAATGATTTTCTATGAGTAGTAACGGCAATACATTTGGAAAAGTTTTTTCTGTAACAACCTTTGG
>CAMNIU010000156.1 GCA_946540605.1 uncultured Treponema sp. | reverse complement strand
GGAACTGAAGCTGTAGCTCGTCTTGTTGCAGAAGCAACATCTAAGGGTGCTATGACTGTAGTTGGTGGTGGTGACTCTGTTGCCGCTGTAAACAAGTTCAACCTTGCAGACAAGATGAGCCACGTTTCAACTGGTGGTGGAGCTTCTCTCGAATTCCTCGAAGGAAAGACACTCCCTGGTATTGCAATCCTTGCAACAAAATAGTTGATAGTCTTATTTTAAGATAAAATAAAAGGGCACTCAAGAATACTTGGTGCCCTTTTTTTAATAAAAAAGTAGAGCGAGAGTAAGAGAAAAATGAAAAAAATCTGTAAAATTTTATTAAAAGTTTTGTTAAGCCTTGTTGTATTAATTTTGATTGTTTTCCTATTATGGCTACTTCAGTATTTTCATAAATCAAATCCTAAAAATAGAATAATATATGAAACAACCAATACAGATATTTACAAAGATACAAAAATCTCTGCGCACAGAAGCGGGGCTGGTGTGTATCCTGAAGAAACAATGCTGGCGTTTGAAGCGTGTCTAAATAATTATAATGTTGATTATTTTGAATTTGACCTTCATATTACAAAGGATGATGTTCTGATTCTTCTTCATGATGCAACCTTAGACCGGACTTCAAATTGTGAAGAAGTTTTTGGTGAAACTAATGTCTATCCTGAAACGAAAACATTTGCTGAGCTTCAAAAATTAAATATGGGAATTAAGTTTGTAGATGATAACGGTAATTATCCATATAAAGATATTCAGGATGAAGAAATTCTTTCAAAATTAAAAATTGTTTCTTTAGATCAGGTTCTTGATTTTCTTACATCTAAAGGTTCTTTCAAATATCTAATTGAAATTAAGAATAAGGGAGAACTTGGAAAAAGAGCTGCAGACTTATTGTACGAGGTTTTAAAACAAAGACAATTATTTGATGATGTAATTCTTGGGTGCTTTAATAAGGATGTTCCAAAGTATGTTGATATGAAGTATCCGGAAATTAAACGCGGCGCAAATATTGACGAGGTAATTGATTTTGTCATTGCATGTTTGGTTAATGATAAAGATTTTAATCCGCAGTATACAGTACTTCAACTGCCTTATCATAACCTTGTGTTTTCCAGAGGTGTAAATTTTGGTCTGGTAAGGTTTATAAATTATGCTCACAAAAATAATCTTGCTGTTCAATACTGGACAATAAACAACTCTAAAGATATTCAGTATTTAAAGAGTGTAGGCGCAGACTGTATTATGACAGATTACCCTAATATTGTGCCGTTTTAGAAAGTTGTGTTTCTCTGTATAGTATTTCTTTATAAATAAATAGTATTTTCTTTGCTTTAGTATGATTTCTGTGATATAATAACTATCTGATAGTATTACTATCAGATGTGACATTATCACAGGAGTTACTTTTTATGAATGATGTAAGGGTTATCGAGGTAAAGGAAAATATCCTTGCCGATAACGACAAAGAAGCTCAGATTCTTCGCGACAAACTCAAATCTAAGAAAACATTTTTAATGAATCTCATGTCATCTCCGGGGAGTGGAAAGACTACTACACTGGTACGTACAGTTGAGCAGCTTAAAGATAAAATCAATATAGGAATAATGGAAGCAGATGTTGATTCTGACGTTGATGCAAAGACAATGGCTGCTTCCGGCGTTAAATCAATTCAGCTTCATACAGGCGGAATGTGCCATCTTGATGCTGCAATGACAGAGCAGGGACTTAATGAACTTGGCTATGATGGTCTGGACCTTGTTGTTCTTGAAAATGTCGGCAATTTGATTTGCCCAGCAGAGTTTGATACCGGTGCTGCAAAAAATGTAATGATTCTTTCGGTTCCGGAAGGTCACGATAAGCCTCTCAAATATCCGCTTATGTTCAGCAAGGTAGATGCTCTTCTTATCAATAAAATTGATGTTGCGCCTTATTTTGATTTTGATATGGATAAATTGCGTGAATACGTTGGCAAACTCAATAAAAATGTAAAAATCTTTCCGATTTCGGCAAAAACCGGAGAAGGGGTAAAAGAGTGGACAGACTGGTTGCTGAACGAGGTTCAAAACCACAATAAGTAGCGTCATGCTGAACTTGTTTCAGCATCTATTTAAAAATAGACCCCGAAACAAGTTCGGGGTGACAGAAATTTTATAGGAGCAAACATGGCAGAAGTAAGACCTTTAATTTTGGAGCTTGGTCAGAAAATCACAGACCGACTCGGACGAAAAATCAACGAAAACGACCCTGAGTACTGGGGCTTGAATGAAATTGTAACAGACGAGATGGCAGAAGTTGCCCTCAAAATGGATGTGCGTAAGCCTGTCACTTTGCCTCAGCTCGTTGAACTCACAGGTAAATCATCAGAATATCTTGAAAAAATCATGATGGACATGGCAATTGCCGGCCTCATCGAATATAACTGGGAAAATCCAAAGCACGAAAAGCAGTATATTCTGCCAATGTTTGTTCCTGGCTCTGCTGAGTTTACAAACATGAATCAGAAGCAGCTCGAAGAGCATCCAAAGCTTGGCCGCTTCTTTGACCGCATGACCTTTGAACCTCTTGTTAAGGTTACCCCGATGGTACCGGAGGGAGGTGCTGGAATTGGTATGCACGTAATTCCGGTTGAAAAGGCAATTGAAGCTGAAAATACAAGTGTCAGCGTAGAACATATTTCTCACTGGCTCGATAAATATGACGGAAAATATGCCGCATCTCCTTGTTCCTGCCGCCTCAGCCGCCGCACTTACGAAGAAGGCTGTGCCGATGATCCTGAAGACTGGTGTATCGGTGTTGGTGATATGGCTGATTACCTTGTAGAGACAAAGCGAGGTCATTATATTACCCGCGAACAGGTATATGAGATTTTGCAGCGTGCAGAAGACAACGGCTTTGTTCATCAGATTACAAACATCGACGGTGAAAACAAGATTTTTGCTATCTGTAACTGTAATATTAATGTCTGCTATGCTTTGCGAACTTCGCAGTTGTTTAATACGCCGAATATGAGCCGCTCGGCTTATGTTGCCCGTACAGAAAGCGACAAGTGTGTTGCCTGTGGCCGCTGTGTTGAATACTGTCCTGCCGGAGCTGTAAAGCTTGGTCAAAAGCTGGCTAAAAAAGACGGAAGCCGCGTAATCTATCCAAAACATATCCTTCCTGATAATCATAAATGGTCTGAGGCAAACTGGGATCCAAATTACCGTGAAACAGCCCGTATTAACTGTTACTCAACTGGTACTGCTCCTTGTAAAACTGCCTGTCCTGCCCATATTGGTATTCAGGGATATCTTAAAATGGCAAGTGAGGGCCGTTACACAGAAGCCCTCGAACTGATTAAAAAGGAAAATCCTTTCCCTGCAGTTTGTGGCCGTATCTGTAACAAGCGCTGTGAAGCTGCCTGTACCCGCGGTACAATCGACGAAGCAATCGCAATTGATGAAGTAAAGAAATTCATTGCTCAGAAAGATCTGGATTCAAAAGTCCGCTTTATTCCAAAGAAGGTAATTCCTTCTAACCGCGGCGAGTTCCGTCAGAAAATTGCAATTATTGGTGGTGGACCTGCCGGTCTTTCCTGCGCTTTCTATCTTGCAGAAAAAGGTTACCGCCCGACTGTATTTGAAAAGAATAAGATTGCCGGAGGTATGCTTGTTTACGGTATTCCATCCTTCAAACTTGAAAAAGATGTAGTTGCGGCAGAAATCGACGTTATGAAAGAAATGGGCGTTGAAATAAAGTGCGGCGTAGAAGTTGGAAAAGATATAACAATTGCACAGCTTCGCGAGCAGGGCTACAAGGCCTTCTATATTGCAATCGGATGTCAGGGTGGCCGCAAGGCTGGTATTTCTGGCGAGGATGCAGATGGCGTTATGACTGCGGTTGATTTCCTCCGTACAGTTGCTGATGACAAGAACTTTAAGGTAAGTGGTAAGACTGTAGTTGTTGGTGGCGGTAACGTTGCTATTGATGTGAGTCGCACTGCATGGCGTTGCGGCGGAAGTGATATTCAGCAGTTCTGTCTTGAACAGAGAGCCGAAATGCCTGCTACAGTTGAAGAAATAGAAGAAGCAGAAGAAGAAGGAATTAAGATTAACTGCGGCTGGGGTCCAAAAGAGATTTTGACAGAAGGCGGCAAAGTTCGCGGAATTGTATTCAAGAAGTGCCTTTCTGTTTTTGATGAAAATCACAAGTTTGCTCCAAAATATGATGAAAACGACACAATCACGGTTGAATGTGAAAATGTGTTCCTAAGCATTGGTCAGGCAATTGTCTGGGGCGACATGCTTGCAGGCAGCAAGGTTGAACTTGGTCGTGGAAACGGTGTTGTTGCAGATGCACTTACATATCAGACTGCAGAGCCAGATATTTTTGCAGGTGGCGATGTTTACACAGGACCAAAGTTTGCAATCGACGCTATTGCTGCCGGTAAAAAAGCTGCAATCTCTATCCACAGATTCGTTCAGCCATATTCAACTTTGACAATCGGTCGCGACAAGCGTGAATTCATTGAACTTAATAAGGAAGATATTCTTGTAGAAGGCTATGACAATACACCACGTCAGGTTCCTGGCAAACGAACTACCGATAGTAAGTTTGAAGAAACCAAACTTTGCTTTACAGAAGAGCAGATTAAAAAGGAAACTGCCCGCTGTCTCAGCTGTGGTCAGAGTATTGTTGATGAGAACAAGTGTATTGGTTGTGGCGTTTGTACAACCAAGTGTGCCTTTGACGCAATTAAGCTTCACCGTGAACATCCAAAGGCAAGCCGCATGACTAAGAGTGAAGATAAGCTCAAGGCAATCCTGCCTAATATCCTCAAGCGCGAAGTAAAGATTCTTTTGAATCCGAATAGAAATTCAATGGAGAAGTAAAAACTTGAACTTGTAGATTGCTTCGTCACTTCGTTCCTCGCAATGACGGCATTGTTTGTCATTGCGAGCGAAGCGAAGCAATCCATATTATAGCACATGCACGAACTAGGTCTTGTCTTTCACGTAATTAAGCGTCTCGAAAATCTTGCTGCTGAACAAAATCTGAAGCAGATTCAAAGCGTGACCCTTGAACTTGGGGAGGTTAGTGGAGTCGTGCCGGAGTTTCTGGAAGATGGCTGGAAGTGGGCAATCAAAAAATCGCCCGTCATGGAAAATGCCACTCTCAAAATAGAAAGCCTTCCGGCCACTACAATCTGTAACGCGTGCGGCAAAACTTACCGCACCGTAGACTTTGGTAAGATTTGTCCGCACTGCAAAAGCGAAGATACGGTTTTGCAGGCGGGCAATGAAATGAACATAAAGGAAATAGAAGCGTGCTGAAAATGCCGGTGCCCACGGGATAGCCGGTGTCAACACACTCAGGAGGTTTCATGTTATTTCAACTTTATGGCTCAACTGTAGCAACACAGCTGCTTGGTTGGTGTTTAGTTTTTCTTGGTCTCATTCTTTTGAATGAACTTGGTAGAACAAAGTTTGGTGGAGTTCTTGTATTCTTCGTAGTTCCTGCTGCATTAACAGTTTACTTTATTGTAGCTGCTATTGGAAAGGCTTCATTTGCTTCAGAATGGTATGTAATTAAGTATATGGACGGCTGGTTCCATTATGCTAAACTGTATGCCGCGACAATCGGTTGTATTGGTTTTATTTTCCTTGCACGAAAATGGACTGCACTTGGAAAAGCTCAGTGGTTTAAATGCTGGCCTTTTATTATTGTAGGAATCAACATTCTCATCGCAGTTGCATCAGATTTCGAATCTGCAATCAAAGGCGGAATCACAGGCGGCTGGTGGGTATCTAACGAAGGTGTATTCCTCTACGGTGGATGGTGGAACCTTCTCAACGGTCTTGCCGGAATCATCAACATTGCTTGTATGACAGGCTGGTGGGGAATCTACTCATCAAAGAAAGGTAAACTTGAAAAGCAGGATATGCTCTGGCCTGATATGACCTGGATGTTCATTATTGCTTATGATGTATGGAACTTTGAATATACATACCTCAACCTTCCTACACACTCATGGTACTGCGGTCTTGCACTTCTTCTTGCTCCAACCTTTGCTGCAACCTTCTGGAATAAGGGGGGCTGGATTCAGAACCGCGCATTTACACTTTCAATCTGGTGTATGTTCGCTCAGGTTGTTCCATTCCAGCTGACAAAACCATTCTCTGTACTTCCTTCACTTTATGCCGGAGCTCCACAGGACGGAACTGGTGCACAGTCTTTGTATGATGCTTCTATGGCAATCTACAATAACCCTGCAATTGCTAACAACGGACCAGAAGTTCAGCAGGCTATCGCTAAGATGGGAATTACTGCTGATCCAAAAGCACAGGGCGTAATTGCTGTTCTTGCTCTTGCAATCAACGTTCTTGTACTTGCTGCAATCTGTAAGAAGGCTTTTGCTACTAAGACAAATCCTTATACAAAAGAGATTTGGACAGGTACAAAAGATTTCGAAGAAGCTATGGCAAGAGCCGAGTAATATAATTGGGCTAATGCTCCCGTAAAAAAAATGCACCTGGCCAACGGGGATGATGTTGTCCAGGTGCATTTTTTTACTCCGCACCAGCCCAATTATACTATTCGTCACTCCAATACAGGAGAGAAACACCTTCTGTTCCAAGCTTCAAAAAATCACTATAATAGAATCCTTATGATTTATAATAACATTCTTGAAG
This sequence comes from uncultured Treponema sp., assembly GCA_946540605.1. Taxonomy (GTDB): domain Bacteria; phylum Spirochaetota; class Spirochaetia; order Treponematales; family Treponemataceae; genus Treponema_D. The sequence goes on along the minus strand of CAMNIU010000156.1, from coordinate 2,742 downwards.
CAATGGGGCATACGCCAATCATTCAGTTACAGAAAATGGTAACTCCGGATATGGCTCGTGTCCTTGTAAAATTTGAAGGCCTTAATGTAGGTGGTTCCATCAAAACTCGTACGGCTTTTAATATGATTCTGGACGCTGAACGCCGTGGTCTTATTGACAAAAATACTGTAATTGTTGAACCAACAAGTGGTAATCAGGGAATTGGTCTTGCCCTTATCGGCGCGGTTCGCGGCTACAAAACCGTAATCATTATGCCAGACAGCGTTTCTGAAGAACGCCGCAAGCTGGTTAAGCACTACGGTGCAGAAGTTAAGTTAGTGCATGATAACGGCGATATTGGAAAATGTATTCAGGAATGTATTGATACTGCTTTTTACATGCAGCATATGGATCCTCATGTTTTTATTCCTCAGCAGTTCGAAAATCCTGCTAATCCTCAGATTCAACGCGAGCAGACCGCAGTTGAAATTCTCGAAGATGTTGATGGACCTATAGACGGTTTTTGTTCTGGTATCGGAACGGGCGGAACTCTCACTGGAATCGGCGAAGTATTAAAATCAAAAAATCCCGAAATCACAATATGGGCCGTTGAACCCGCTCACGCTGCAATTTTAAGCGGTGGTAGTGTAGGTACTCACCTTCAGATGGGAATCGGCGACGGACTTATTCCTCCAATTTTGAATAAGGATATTTATGATGATATTTTCATCGTAACAGATTCTCAGGCAATCAGAACAAGCCGCGAGCTTTCCCGCAAGGAAGGAATTATGTGCGGCATTTCCAGTGGAACAAACGTTGCTGCTGCTCTTGAACTGGCAAAAGCTCTTGGACCTGGAAAGACTGTCGTTACTGTTTTGCCGGATACAGCAGAGCGCTACTTCAGCACACCGCTTTTCGACGAGGATGTAGAGTTCTAAAGGCTCTTAAGCATTTTCTTGTGCTGGTACATTTCCGTATCAGCACGCTTAATTACATCATTAAAACATTTATCTACGTATGGCTCAAAAACTGCAAAGCCTGCCGCAAAAGATTTTTTTTCAGCTAGCGAGCAGTTTCTTTTCATTTCTGTTTCAGTCAGTTCGAAAACTTTTTCTTTTATAGCTTCAAGATTTGTATAATTATCATCCATTATTAGAGCTACAAATTCATCACCGCCAATTCTGAAAACCGGACATTCAGAAAATAAACTACGGATAGCCTTGCAGCAATTTTTGATATAAGCATCTCCAATGTCGTGCCCGAATGTATCATTTATCATTTTGAGATTGTTCAAATCACACTCGCAGACAGCGAATCTTATAGTTGGGGGATCTGCTTTTATTTCTTTATCTAGAATAGTAATCTGATTATCAAAACAGATACGGCTCAGAACTCTTGTAAGTGCATCATGATTTGAAATATCTTTTTCCATGTTAATTGTTTGAATCATAACATGGCGCATTATAGTCTGAACACAAATATAGAGCAGGGTAGCCGTAACACAAATGCTCATATAACCAGAATTAATATTGCTGTCTATGACATTTGCAACATTTCCTACTATCATAATAGAAGTAATTAAAAGAATATTAATCAGATAGCGAAGTTTGGACCTTATTCCAATCAGAATAAATACAAACAAAACGTAACCAAAATCTATGGCACAGAATACAAGATAAGAAGCGTATGCACATCCTCTGTGAAAAGTTCCATTTGAATCAATATAAAAAACAACGCCTGTAAAAAGGGAAATAACTTCAATTACAACATTGATGGTCATAAATAACAGCATGAATCTTATGGAATGTTTCATACCACTGCTGCGGGCAAGGCAGACACCAAGATAAGGTGAAATACAGAATTCAGAAAATGTAATGAACCAATGGATTTTTGGAGAACAGAAATTTGTTTTATCGGCTAACACACCAAGATATTCACAAATAGCTCCCAGAGCGGCAAGAATAAAAGTAATTCTGAACCATTTGATGTCATCCTTGTTAAAAATTGTGTTCTTACCGGCATCAATCGCGAGAATAATCATGCTGATAACACAGACTATAATTGTTACTGTGTAGTTATGATCCATAGAATTACATTATACACCCACAATGTTGAAAGTCTCAATTAAATTTATTAAAATAAAAAATCATGTCATTGCGAGGCAGAAAGCCGAAGCAATCTAAATTATAAGGAGTCATAATTATGGCAAGAACACATTATATTGCTGGAAACTGGAAGATGAACACAACAAAGGCAGAAGCTGTTGCTTTGGCAAAAGACCTTGTTGAACAGTTGAAGGGTAAAACAAACAAATATATGATTGGTGTTCCTTTTGTATACCTTGATGCAGTTGCACAGGTTGTAAAAGGTTCAAACATCATTCTCGCAGCTCAGGACTGTGCTGCAACAGATAACGGAGCTCACACAGGTGAAGTTTCTTGTGCTATGCTTAAAGACATTGGTTGCCAGTGTGTAATTCTTGGTCACTCAGAACGCCGCCACGAAATTGGTGAATCAGATGAACTTATCAACAAGAAGGTTCGCAAGGCACTTGCAAGTGGTCTCGAAGTAGATCTTTGTATCGGTGAGCTTTTGAGCGAACGCGAAGCAGGTGAGGCAGAACAGGTTTGTGCATTCCAGCTTTCTGCAGGCCTTGCAGGCGTTACAGAAGAGCAGATGAAGAACGTAACAATCGCTTACGAACCAGTTTGGGCTATCGGTACAGGTAAAACTGCTACTCCAGATGATGCTCAGGCAATTCAC
>CAMNIU010000155.1 GCA_946540605.1 uncultured Treponema sp. | reverse complement strand
ATTGCTTTTTCGGGGTTTTATTATGCAGTCTGTTTGGAAAGTTATGATATGATTTGCTCTTCCTTTGAAGAACAGGAGCAGTATATTTTTCTTTTTCGATGTAACTTACCATAAGTGTTTTTTTTACGCAAATCATATCATACCTTTCCAAATCCAGAAATTTAAAGAAAACAGGTAATAGTTGGTTCATAACTCTGCAGATACATAAAGATTAATCTTTAAAAATATACAACATAAAAATAAAGCTGAAACGTATCAGCAAGTAAGAAAAAGTACACACTTTTTTACGGAGGCAAAAAAATGAACCAAAATGGAAAGAACACCACAAGTGTTAAGCTTCAGCAGACGCATAAAACAAAAAAATACAAAGAAGAAAACTGCCTGAAAACCGAGAGAATCTCTTTAAAGGCAACAAAGCATCAGAAAAAAGAAATCTATCAGATGGCAAAGCAAAATGGGTTGAGTGTTAATCAGTACATGCTAAACCGGGCATTTGAAAAGCCGCAACTTAAATTCGAGGTTGGAAAAAGCATAGCTGAAATGGAAGAATCCATCAACCATATCTACAGATTTCGCCTGATAATGGGAGAAGATCCTGAGAAATGGCCAGCACGTACCGATTGCATTGAAGGTATTGCAGAAGAAGTAAAGAATTTCAGAGGAATTTTTGACCTCTTTTTAGACAGTCTGTATAAGAGTTATCTTTCTGATATCGATCGGGCAAGTCTTGAACGAAGAGAAAAAAAGCTGGAGAAAAAGAGAAAGGGATTACAGGAGGTACGGTAATATGGCAATTTTTACTTTTTTGGGAGAAGGAAACTATACAGTGGAAGGAGTGATAAGATACATCAGAGGGTTTATCAGTAAAAGCGGTGAAACTGACAACGTTCTGTATTATGATGGACTATATCTGAATCCGGAATTTGCAGCCAGAGATATGTTGCTGCACAAGCAACTGTGCTCAAAGGAAGGTGGATCGCAATATAAGCATTATGTACTGTCATTGGAAGAAAACGAATTACCAGATAACCTTGAATATGGAACTATAGAAGGTAACAGTCAGTGGTCAGTGTTCCCCAAAGTTGCCTGGGCAATACAGAAATTGACGCAATGCCAAATAGTCTATGCAGTACACACGAATACAGACAATGTCCACATGCATATCGTTATTAATTCTGTACGTCTGGATAATTACCAGAAATTGAACATTGACTACCAGCTGTTTATCACAATGCTCCATACCTGTGATGAATTGCTGGACTGTTATGGCTTAAGCAAAATCAGAGGTTTGCGATTCTTTGACCAAAATGGCTGTGATCATATGATAAGTACAGAAAGCATCAGTAAAAGATGGTGGGATCATTGTCCGATTGATAATTGCTATTTGATACCCCAGGCATGAGATCAGGGTCTTTTGTACTTTACGTAGTACAAGTTAAAGATAATAAAATGAGGAGCAGCTATATTTCTGCTCCTCATAAATTTTTCTGTAAAGTATCAACATACATACGCTGCAATCAAAAGCATTTGGGCCAATTTTAAAGGAGAACACTCCCAAAGTATCAGGTCAAGGTACTTATAGGGGCTAATAAACAATGTAGCCAATAAAGTGATTTCCAAGATTATCTTCTATTCGATTTTGAAGTGCTGATTTTGTCAGGTTTGTCAATTGTGTCAGGTTCGTCAAACGAAAATATATATGGAAAACCGCTGAAAATAGCGGGATTTAGCAAATAATCGTTTGACGAAACTGTTATCTGACGAGTTTTAGAAGAAGAAGTACTTACTCTGGAAGAAAGTCTTTAGGGGGCTTGTTGAAGGTGGCAGGCAATTCTGCATTTGACAGTATGGAGGTTTTATCAGGTAAGCATATCTTGAACCGTGTTGTGTTACTGTTAAATTATGAAAAATACGGAACTTGGGTAATGGTCATGACTGACGTTGCACTATGATATTCAAAACAGAAGTCTTTCGGTTATGGCAATAGTATCTGAATATGCAGCATGAATGATAAAAATTAGGGATGATAAGCTAAGGGACATATGCTTTGTCCAATTGTCAGTTTTGGGTTCGTCAAGCGAAAAAATAGCTGTTTTGCTCATTTTTACGGGGAATATACACATAAATTCGCTTGACGAACCTGACGAAGCTGACGGATTTGACGAAATCCATCGCAAGCCCATCCAGGTCTTCATCTGCTTTATTCCCGTTTTTGATAAAATTACAATATAAGAAAAATCACGGAGGTGATTACTTATGGACAGTTCATGAGGATGCTGGAATCGGATTACAGAGACAAAAGTTTCAGGAACCTGAACGACCATAAGAAGGTGGAACTGTATCGTAACCTTGCTGATACTACGGCAGTTGCCAATGCGGAGATGATTTTCCCTGAAAATAAAAAATGTCAAATGATTGCATATGATTACAATTTGTGTTAAAATCATGATGAACAGGAGGTGTAAGAAATGGCTAGTTCATTAGTACAGTTCAGAGTGGATGATACTGAAAAAATAAAAGCAATGCAGGTATGTGAAAAATTAGGATTAAATCTCCAGTCCTATCTCAGAATCTGTATGTCAAGGCTTATTCAGGAAAAAGGTGTTCCTTTCAGCATGAAATTAGAAGAAAAATACGAAGAAAATCCGGGCGTGAGGGCTTTGAGACGAGCCAGTCGTATTGCCGAAGAATACGGAATAACGGATATGTCTTTGGATGAAATCAACGCTGAAATTGCTGAAGCCAGAAAGTAAGAGGTATCTATGAAATATTATGCCGTGATAGATACCAATGTTCTGGTATCAGCTGCTTTAAAATGGCATTCTGTTCCTGGCAGCATAGTAGAACTCGTTTTTGAAGGATATATTATCCCTGTGTTAAATCAGGAAATTGTTGACGAATACAGGGTTGTTCTATCTCGCCCAAAGTTTCATCTTACTAACGATATTGTTGAAGAAATTATCAACAGCTTTAATGCTGTGGGGCTTTATGTGGATGCGACATCTTTGGATATTGATTTTACAGATCCCAAAGATAAAGTTTTTTATGAAGTTGTGATGGAAGAAAGAAAAAAGGAAGAGTCATATTTGGTTACAGGTAATACCCGGCATTTTCCAGTACAACCATTTATTGTCACACCAAGACAGATGTTGGATATTATATTGCGCAATATTGACGAGTAATTTCTTGGTAAAAAGTAAAGCCATTTTTAATGCGTTTCATCATTCTCCTGAAGTAAGTTTCGCGCGAAAATTTCGCGAAACTTTTTGCAAATTCAACTCGGATTTTCGTGTTTTAAGTGAAAAAATAAACAAGTTTGACTTTATGATATAATTCACCCTGTAATGCTGAAAACCTGCATGAAATGGGCGTTTCAGCAGGGGGATGGATTATAAAATAACGAGGGCAAAAACGAACTTAATCGCCTCCTAAGCGGTAGGTCGGCAGTTCAAATCTGCCCGGGATCACCAACATAAAAAGAACAACCATGCGGTTTCTCGCATGGTTGTTCT
>CAMNIU010000154.1 GCA_946540605.1 uncultured Treponema sp. | reverse complement strand
AGCCGCATCATAGAAATAGGTGCCGTCCGGTTTACTAAGGACGGCACTCTTTCTAAATGGTCACGGCTTTTCGATCCAGATCAGATATTATCACCTTTTATAGTTTCACTTACTCACATTACGCAACAGATGGTTGATGCCGCTGATCCGATTCAAAATCATATTCAAAGTTTTTTAAGATTTCTTGATTCCTCAATTATTGTTGCACACAATGCGCAGTTCGATTTAAATTTTCTGAATGCTGAATGCGAAATCTGCGGATTACCAGTTACAAAAAATTACGCAGTAGATACCCTTCAACTTTCTAGAATTTTGATTCCAGAAGCAGAATATCATAAACTGGATTATTTAGCTGATTATCTTGGTATAGATAAAGGTTCTTCGCACCGTGCATTAGACGATGCGATAACCTGTATGGAATTGTTTAAGAAGTGTGTTGAGAAAAGATAGATGCCCGGGTCAAGCCCGAGCATGACATCAGTTTCTTGGTGCTTTTGCAGGGTCAATTGGCTGACCATTCTGGAATACCATAAAAGTAATCTGGTATTTCTGACTGATTGAATCAAGACCAGCAGTACCAAGTTCACTGCCAGAAACAGCATATTCACCCTTACGAACTTTTACTGAACCAAGACCGGTGTATGCGTAAATCAAACCTGTCTTAGACTGAACAAAAACTACCTGACCAAAGCCACGGTATACACCAACGTACATTACAGTTCCTTCATGGATACAAAGAACAGATTCGTTTGTTTTGGCAGATAACTGAACCCCGGAAATCTTTCCTTTTACCTGAGTAATTTTAGGGGAAGAAACAGGCCATTTTGTATTTGCATCTGCAGTTACTGTTGTACCATAAGTACGGGTATCAGGAGCTTTTTCATTTACTTTGATTACAGTCTCGCCAGGCTTTGCAGGTTCAACTGGTTTTGCAGCTGTAGTTTTTGAAGCTGATTCCGTAGAATTTGCATTTACTTTTAGTTTTTGACCTATCTTTATTACAGCTGAAGAATCAAGATTATTGATTGCCATAAGGTCTGCAACAGACATACCGTTTTTGCGCGCAATACCATAAAGGGTATCACCTTTTGCAACGACATATTCAACAGTTTTTGTTGTTGAAGTATTCGTAGAAGCTGATGCTGTTTTTGTTGAAGAAAGTGCTGCAGCGGTTCCTATATCTGCATCTGGAATAATAAGCTTTTGCCCTGCTTTTATTACGTCGTTTTCTGACAAATTATTAGCAGTTCTTAATTCTGCAACTGTAATCTGATATTTACGGCTGATAGAATAAAGGGTATCACCTTTTTCAACCTTATATGTAATATCTGCAAATAGTGGTGTTACAAATAGAAGAATTATTGAAATGATTGATAGTGATTTGCAAAAATGAGTTTTCATAATTATATTATCGGAAGAAAAGTCCTAAGTTTTTATTGAATTATGAAACAATCTCATTAAAGAATTTATTTACATCAATTCCACTTATAATCTCGCCATTTGAATATCTGCTTAGTATTCCTTCACGACCACTAGTAAGGTGTTCTGAAGTAATTCCATGTTTTATAGAAATATCAGCTTCCATTAATGCAGAAAAATGATCGCAGATTCTAACCAAACGGCCGTCTATCGGATCGAAATTAGTCTTATTAAATTTTGTATTGAGCTCTTCCCAGCTTACATGTTTTATTTTACCTTTTTCATCGAGGATGCGGTCTGTAAACTCATCACTGGTATAATAAATGATTTCTTTTTCAAAGAACGGCTCCATAAGTGGAACCAATTCCTTATTTACAATTTCATCTTCAATCTTTTTTACAATATTTGGAAGATCATCTGTTGCTGTTTTTACTGGAGAAATAATATCCCTTGTAACTGATTCCGGTAAATCGTGAAAAAGAGCACTGAAAAAATTATTGATTACCCGGCGATCACACATTTCAGGATTATATTCACGTCCCAAAAGCAGAGTCATTATTGCCACAAAAAAGCAGTGCCCAAGAACAGAAGTAGCAGGAACTCGAGGTGTCTGATTCCATCTGGTCTGAAAACGAAGCTGTTCAATTTTTAATATAAAATCAAAAGCTTTTTGATGAGTCATAAGCTTTTGCAGACCTTCCAGTTCAAGATACGGTTGAATTTCTGCTTCAAGTTCGTTTCTGATATTCTTAAGACGTTCTTTTTCATTTACAACAGAAAGCATTTCAAGTTCTCGAATTGTAGAATACTTATGGGCAGCTTGATAAATATTTACAGTAGTTCTAAGCTCTGTTGGAATAGGAATGTTTCCAGACTGCTGGCCGACATAAATTGTAAACTCTGAAAAAAGATCATCATCCGGAATCATTATGCGGTAACCATTTAAAACCCATTCATTTAACCGCATATATTCATTTGGAAATTCCTTGCGCAGCATCTGCTGAACCGGAGCCTTAATATCGCACAAAGAAATCTTTCGCAAAAGATCAAAAAGAGAGGCATAAATCATCCATTTCCAGTCTACATACTTTTTGCGGTGCTCTTCGTATTTTCCGATTATATAGGCAATAACCATTTTTTCTGCAGCCTTGTCCATTTCTACAAGGTCAAATGGACGAATCATATCGTTCCATCTTTGAATCGAAAAACCTTCGAAGATTTTGAGTGCGAGTTTTTTATCCATATGTGGGTATTTCCTTAATTGCTCAAGCCAGCCTTGTGGTCTGCATCCATCTTATCTTTCCAGACAACTGCCTTTTTCTTTACTTCTTCTGCCTGGTTTGCATCTCCAATTGCTATGTAAAGTTTTCTCAGTGCAAGAAGATATTTGATGGCATTACGCATATCATCAATACGACGTGTAGAAAGTTCGTATTTATCGCGGTATGCAGTAGCTGAATCATTAAGCTGCTTTTGAATCATTCTGATATACAAAACTGTGGTTTCATAATTTATACAGCCAGGGTCAAAATAATCCTTAACACAAGCTTTCATATCAATCAGATTTTTAGAAACAGTTGCATAGCGGCCTTCCAGTTCAACAAAAGACCACTTCCATTTACTATTATCACCAAAAGCATCCTTTAGCATAGTAATTGCAAGACCAAGTTTGCGGATAAGCGTATAGCGTCGGATGATTGGAACGTTATGAATTGGTTCAAGGCGAGGAGCAAGATCAATATAAGGCACATCAATTGCGTCTGAAACAATTTCTTCAAGATAAATGATTGCTTTATAAAGAAGTTTGCGGGCATCGTTAAGGGCATCATTATTTTTAACATCAATAAGACGAAGTGAAAGACTGTTCTGTGCCATATAAAGAGAAGCAGCATAAATCATATCTTCACATAAAAGCAGCTTCTTGTTTTCGTAGTCGATGTCGCCTTTATGCATGCCACCAAGCATCATCTTTTCTTTTTCAAGGGTAGCGGTTATTTTTCCTTTATACGGCTGAATTGCCTCACTAAATTGAAGTCTTGCTTCCTCCGAAACTTTTGCCATCAGTTACCTCCGCTGAATTTTGCAAGAAGAGAGCGTGCGTGTTCCAAAGACTGTGCTGTATCAGAATCACCAGAAAGCATACGGGCAATTTCTGCAACCCGCGCTTCGCCTTCTACAGGATAAACATTAGATGAAGTAATTTCGCCAGAGACACTCTTCTCTATCTTTATCTGATTATCGGCATAAACTGCGATGCTCGCTAGGTGTGTTATACAAAAAATTTGACGCGTTTTGGCAAGGTTCTTAATATGGGCTCCAACAGCAACGGCAACCTCGCCACCAATTCCAGTATCAATTTCATCAAATACAAGAGTTTCAACATTATCTGTACGGGCAAAGATTGTTTTAAGGGCAAGCATTACGCGGGACAGTTCACCACCAGAGGCAATTTTTGCAAGCGGTAACGGAGGATTTCCCGGATTTGCACTTATCATAAACTCAATATCATCTTTTCCGTATGGTCCGCAAAGCTGTTCAACTTCTGTACCGGCTTTTTGATTAATCTGAACGCAGAAGGTAGTCCCTTTCATTCCAAGTTTTGAAAGAATCTGGTCCACTTCAGAATTCATTGCAGAAGCAGTAGCCTTACGTGCAGCAGAAAGTTTTTCTGCCTGGGTAAGTACTACTTTTTCCAGTGCTTTTATTTCTGATGTAAGCTGTTCTTTACGGTTGTTACCATCACCATTTTCTTCGATATATTTCTGAGCTTCATCAAAATATGCAAAAACTTCTGAAAGCGGAGCGTTTACAGATGTTGCATATTTTTTCTTAAGGTTATAAATCAGGGAAAGTCTGTCTTCTACAGTCTGCAGGCGGTTTGGATCATAAACAAGTTTTGCTTTATAATCAGAAAATTCTGCAGCAATATCAGAAAGCTCATAAAATGCCGACTCAACTCTTTCATCCAAAGCAGAAAGAGACTTATCGAGTTCTGTAACATGAGAGCTGTCACGGCGAATTTTTTTAAGAAGACCTATAACTCCACTGTCATCACTACTCAACATCTGATCAATTGAATCAACATCAGAATATATTTTTTCATATGAAGCAAGGCGTGCCTGTTCTTCTTCGAGTTCAGTATCTTCATTCGGCTTAAGTTTGGCCTCGCTTATCTCTTTTACAGCAAAGCTCATCATATCAAGTTTACGAAGACGTTCACTATCAGAAAGATTATATTGTGCCAGCAACTTACGTTTTTGAACCAGTTCAGCGTATTTTGCAGTAAAAGCTTCTACCTCGGCTGTAATTCCAGCCCGTGCATCAAGATATTTTCTGTGCTCACTAACCTTCATCAGAGACTGATGTTCATGCTGGCCGTGAATGTCTACGAGGAATGAAGAAAACTGTGCTAGGTCTCCACGGGTAACAGGAGTGTCATTAATCCAAGCCCCTGCCTTTCCTGTATCGCGGATAATACGGCGAAGCAGTACCCGGTCATTTTCAATTTCAATTCCATGAACACTCAGCCATTCAAGCGCATTTCGAGGTTCATCGTCTTCTGCGATTTCTGAACGAACCGGAAGCCCTTTCTGCAAAAGAAAAGTTCCACTTACACTCGCCTCTTTTTTGCCTGCACGTATCTGCTGGATATCAGCTTTTCCGCCAAGCAGAAACGAAAGAGCACCTATCAAAATAGACTTACCGGCACCAGTTTCACCAGATAATACGGTAAAGCCTTTTGAAAATTCAAGATAATCTGAATCTATAAGAGCAAAGTCTTTAATGGTTAAATCTTCAAGCATGAGGTACCCCCGACCAGTTTAATTTTGATCTGAGTGCGTTATAAAACTTTTCTTCAGAACCGGCCACAAGAAGAGCCTTCTTTTTATTCATTGCTATAGTAATAATGTCACCGTAATTCAGGGCAAAAGGCTCCTGACCATCTACTGTAAGACAGATTCCTTTTATACGGCTCTTTTCTATTGAGATTTCTAATTTACTGTCCGGGCTTAAAACAATTGGTCTGCTGGAAAGTGAAAACGAATTAAGTGGAGTGAGCACAAAGGCTTCTACTTCAGGAGATACAATTGGACCTCCAGCTGCTGCAGAATATGCTGTTGAGCCGGTTGGTGTTGCGACTATAAGCCCATCAGCCTTAAGGCGGCATAGTGGTAGTGAATTGCGCTTTACAGAAAGCATAATTGTAGATACCCCCCGTTCTGCTGAAATTACTGCATCATTCAGGCTTAGAGAGGAATATACTTTTTTTCCTTCACGCAAAACATCAATTTTGAGCATGGAACGCTTTTCAAAAAGAGCTTTGCCGTCCATAAAAACTTTCAGTTCTTTCTGCCAGTCTTCTGGCTGAACCGAAGCAATAAAACCAAACTCACCAAGATTTACCGGGAACACAGGAAGCCCGTACTTAGATGCATTACGCGCCGCATAAAGAACGGTTCCATCTCCACCAAGAGAAATTACAAAATCAAAACCTTTGAAATCTGTATTATCTACAAAACCATCAAAACTCAAGAATTCATGCTGAACACCTTTTTTTGAAAGGTAAGCAGCTATTTCCTGAGCCAGAGTCATTGATTCATCTTTACTAACATTTATAATTAAAAGTGCCTTTTTCATTCTATCCTTTTTTTGGCAGTTTAAGGCAGAGAACTCAAAACCTTTACAATTTTTGCACTCTCTGCATGAGTCAAACGCGGATACAGCGGAATATGTACACATCGCAGATACAAGGATTTAGCATGAATGCAGTTTTCTGAAAGTTCATCCTTAAGTGCAATTACCGAATTATCGTAAGCAAGCTGAACTTCAATATCCTTTCTTGCTGCGTACTGCTTTACGTCCTTAAAGGAACTGGCAAGAATCAGCGGGAAGCAGCTCATAGTTGAGCCATTTTCCATCTCACGCGCATACATTTTATGTCGTCCAATCATACATGCCTGATGGAACATCGCAAAAATTTCTTTGCGGGTCTTTTCATTACGAGGATATTCCTTTACCTGAACCCAGGCAAGTGCACAGTTGATATCTGGAAGCAGATCTGTTAGAGGAGCTTCATCAGAATATTTTTTCAAGACTATCCATTCGCGGCGGCCAGGTGCCATAAGAACTGCACCACCACCAGCTGTCAGAACATCACGCTCTTCGAGTCCCATAATTGTGTAAATACCAAAAGAACCAGCGAGACGTCTTTCCTCTGTTGGTACTCCTTCTGCATTCAACACAGGAACAGAAGCACCTGCACTCTGAGAAATATCTTCAATTACAGGAATTCCAAGACTCAATATGCCTTCAAAATCAGGGAGAATACCTTCTGTTTCATGAAGAATCAAAAGTCTTCCGCCATTTTGAATACCGGCAGAAACTATTTCTGCTGTAACAAGGCCAGAAACCTCATCTACATCAAGAACGAGAGGTTCATAACCAAGGCTTTCTACAGTCTGATACTGCCAGGCAGGAGCAAGAGCAGAAATCATAATCTTTCCGTCTTTTGCAAAATCCAAAGCCTGAAGCGCATATTTTAAAGCAATTGCAGGACTACGAAGAGCCACTGCACCATCACATTTTGTAAATTCCTTTACCGTCTGGATTAATCTTGCGTTTAACTCACCTGGTCCAATTTTCTCATCTACCATGCAGGTTAAAACCGCATCCATTTCTTTTCTACGAATAGTTGTACTGTATGTCTGTATCATTTAAGTTTACTGAATATCGATGATTTTCTGAAGTTCTTTTGCATTGAAGAGTTTGCGGGTGTTAAGCATAATAAGATAGCCTGTTTCCTCACGAACAACTCCTTCAATATACTCTGTTCCGATACCACTTAACATCTGAGGCGGATCTTTTACGTCTTCACCTTTTACGGTTACTACGCGCTCTACCTTATCAATGATAATACCGATTTTACTTCCATCAATATTAAGGATGATAAAACCGCCTTCCATTTCAATATCCTCAGAGCGATTCACTGACTGAATCTTGAAACGCTTATGCAAATCAATAATTGGAATAATTTCACCACGAAGATTAATAATACCCTCTACATAGTAAGGAGCATTAGGAATAACGCGGACATTCTGAAGTCTTACAATCTCTTTAACATCCATGATGTTTACGCCGTATAATTCTTCCCCCAGATGAAACGTTACCATTTGATATGTCATATCGTTAGCCATAGATACCCTCCAAGATATATAAAACTCACCTTATTATAATACTCCAGAATTTGAGATTTTGCAATGCAAAACTTTCTATAGCATTAATCAACAGTAAACAGCGTTAACACACTCACCTTTTCTATGCCAACCTCCTTTAAAATTGCCGCACAGCTTTCGATCGTAGAGCCTGTTGTACATACATCATCTATAAGGCACACGGATTGAGGCAGACGGCCAGAAAACGGTTTTAAGGCTCTCTCAAATACTTTTAGTTCACACAAGGAATAAGCTGTTTTTATATGTTCCAGACGTTCCGCTCTGGATAATTTTTTCTGCTGCTCTCTTGTATTACGTTCCAGTATTTTGAGAACCTTAAAACCATAACGCTTTGTAAGAAACGTACACAGTTCATCTATCTGATCCCAACCGTTTTTTTTGATTTTTCCCTTACGCGGTGGTACAGGTACAATAACTGTTTCCCCTATTCTTTTAAGCACTTGAGCCAAAAGCGAAGCAAACAACGGAGAAAAATTTCTCTCACCCTGCATTTTCCAGCGAAACATAATTTCTTTATTCCATAACCTGTATGAAAAAAGAGGAATTACCCTGGCCGTACTCACAAGCAAAGTATTTTCGCGACACTTTGAACACTTTCCCTTTACCCCGATAAGTTCCTTGCCACAGTTTTCACAGCGTTCTATCTGCATAAGGCTTTCAACAGAAAAATGTAGTTTCATGCAACGAGAACAAACAGGTTTAATGAAAACAGTTTTTCCACACACAGCACATTTTTCTCCACCGCTTATAAAAACATAAAACAATCGAAACAGAGTCAGCGTAAATTGTTTTACTTCAAAAAATAAATTTCTCACACATATATATTGGTATAAACCATACAAAAAAAGGAAATGAAAATGAGAAAAATAATAAAAAAAATGATTTTTTTTGAGGGATTATCGCAATATTACAGATTATTGACCGGAAAGTGCCTTTTTCCAGCGTGCAATAGTCTGAAGTGCATTAAGCGGTGTCAGATTATCAGTATCTGTAGAAAGAATTTCTGAGATTATGATTTCTTCATCGCTGAAAAGGCCTGGAGTAACGGGCTGCGATGCAACAGTTTTCATTTCCTTTGCAGCCTCATTCTTTTCAATATCATCCAGAATAATCGGATTATCATTTGCCAGAGCCTGAATGTGTGAAAGAATTACATTTGCACGGTCTATTACATTTTGAGGAATGCCTGCAAGTTTTGCAACATGAATACCATAAGAGTTCTCGGTAACGCCCTCTTTTACCTTGCGTAAAAATACAACAGAACCATTCTGCTCAAGTACATCCATACAAAGCATTTTAAGTTTAGGATGTTCCATACGAGAAAGTTCGTGATAATGAGTTGCAAAAAAAGTTTTACAACCAATTGTATCAAGAAGATATTCTGAGACCGCGCGCGCAATCGCAAGTCCATCTTCAGTTGAAGTGCCGCGCCCCACCTCGTCCATAATTACAAGAGAGCGTTTCGTTGCCGCATGAAGAATATTTGCAGTTTCAGTCATCTCTACAAGGAACGTAGATTCCCCTTTTGCAAGGTTATCAGACGCACCCACGCGGCAGAATATGCGGTCAACAATACCAAGGCGGGCACTGCTTGCCGGAACATAAGAACCAGTTTGAGCCAGCAAGGCAATAAGCGCATTCTGTCTCAAATAAGTACTCTTACCCGCCATGTTAGGTCCAGTAATAAGAGCAAATGCCGGAGCCACACCAGAACCGATATCCTCTTCGTCGGCACTAAGAAGAGCATCGTTCGGTACAAACTCTCCGCGCGGCAAATGATTTTCTACTACCGGATGCCGGCCATCTTTTATTTCAAAATAAGTAGACTCTTCAATTTCTGGGCACACCCAGTTATGTTCAATAGCGGCCTGAGCAAAAGAACACGCAGCATCTGTATTTGCAATTTCACCGGCAACCTGAAGAAGGTACGGGATGTACTGTAAAAGTGAAGAACGAATTTCTACAAAGAGGTCGCGTTCAAGTTCAAGGATTTTTGTAGAGGACTCGTTGAGTTCCTGTTCAAGCTGCTGCAGGCGCTCTGTTGTGTAGCGGTCGCCGTTTACAAGGGCGCGGCGCATGATAAAATGCGACGGAACGGCACTCAATTTTCCCTTGCTTACTTCTATAAAATATCCAGCTGCATTTGTATATTTGACACGTAGAGTTGTAATGCCAGTTTTTTCACGTTCCTCTGTTTCGTATTCTGAAAGAATCTGATTAAAATTATCGTGTACTCCGCGCCAGTGATCCAGTTCTTCTGACCATCCGGCCTTAATAATTCCGCCATCTGTAAGTGAAGTTGCAGGATCATCAAGAATTGCGTTTTCTATAATTCCACAGATTTTTTTTGCTTCTTCGTCAGAAACAAACGAAAAATCATATTGACCAAGATATTCTTTTACACGGGTCCAGGATTCAAGACTTGCACGTAAAGCCTGCAAATCTTTTGCGTGAGCCCTTTCCATAGCAATGCGACCGGCAAGACGCTCTACATCAAGAATACCACTCAAATCTGCCTTTACTTTTTCAAGCAGGTTACGATTTTCTACAAAACTTGAAATCTTTGACTGTCTGTCTTCTATTTGTCGCAAATTGGTAAGAGGAAATAAAAGCCAGTTACGAATCAAACGGCTTCCCATTGCTGTTTTTGTAAAGTCAACACATTCAAGCAGTGTATACTGACTTCCGCCTTCACGCATATTTGATATAATTTCCAGATTTCGGCGCGAAGAATCATCCATCATCAAAAATTCATTGTCGCTATACACCCGGATTGAACCGATATGAGGAAGAACGGCATTCGTAGTTTTTTCAAGATAGTCTAAAAGAAAGCCTGCAGGTACAACTTCTGGACTTTCTGGCTCTAAACCAAACGCTTTTAGATTTGCAGTTTTAAACTGAGCTGTAAGTTTCTTAAAAGAAAGCTCTGCATTAAAATCCCAGTCAGGATAATAGGAAACTGAAAGCGCACCGTAGGCAGCTACGACAGATTGTATGTCTGCATTGTTTTTGAGCGATACGGGAAGTAAAAGTTCGCGAGGAGAAGCTCGATTCAATTCCTTACTGAAATTTTCAGCCATTTTAGAAGCAGGCCAGGAGGTTGCTCTAAAGTTTGAAGTAGTAACGTCTATATAAGCAAAGGCAGCTTTACTTTTTGAAACACACAAAGCAGCAAGATAATTTGCACGACCGCCATCCAGATATTCTGCTTCAACCGCAGTACCTGGCGTAATTATTTCTACAACCTTGCGCTCTGTAATGCCCTTACCGCCCTTTGGAATTTCACCAACCTGTTCACAAATTACGATTTTTTTTCCGAGTCGTAAGAGACGTGCAATATAGATTTTTGCTGCATGATATGGAATACCACACATAGGCCTGCCAGCCCTGTGGGTTAGAGTTAAATTCAAAAGACGCGATACTTCTACCGCATCTGAATCAAACATTTCGTAAAAATCACCGAGGCGGAAAAACACAACCTCATTTTTATACTTTTCTTTTATTCCCCGATATTGAATCATCATCGGGGTAAGAGCTTCTTCTTCTGCCACGATTATAATCCAAGCTCTGTAATAACCTGATTAGTTATATCAACTGAAGAAGAATACCACAAAATTGCATTCGACTCCTGAAGACTCAAAATCATACTGTAGCTTCCACTTTCTGCAATTTTTGCAAGGGTATTGTAAAGCTTTTTATAAAAATCATCTGAGTTCTGCAGGGTTTTCTGCATAGATTCAAGTTCTACATTTTTTGCATTTGTATATTCTGTAAGATAATCAGTTTTCTTTGTGATTTCTGCTTCTGTTTTCAAAGCAAGAGAATCATTTCCAGCATTTTCATAATCAAGCTTTTTCTGCTGAAGCTTTTTGATTGCTTCTACCTGCTTGTTTATTTCTTCCTGAAATTCAGCCTTCTTTTTTTCATAATTGCGAACCGGAGCAGAATTTCTGAAATATGCATTATAAACTTTTGCTGTGTCTACTACACCAAACTTTGTAATCTGCTGTGAAAAAGCCGGCACACTTGCAAATGCAAAAACTGCAAGCGAAATTAAAAGCTTAAGATATCTTTTCATCGTACAAATCCTTTTAAAGGTGGTTTCGAAAAATCCTTCGACAGACTCAGGAACCACTTAACCACCACATATATATTATAACAAATTTTAATAGTTCACAATATTAAATGAGAGTACAAACTGGAACGGATTATCAGCAAATTTTGGTTTTCCGTCTTCAACTCTGTAGCGCCATGCAAACATAAGATGCAGAGGCAACTGAGGAATAAGGAAGCGGAGACCAGGACCATAACTAAAGTAAAAGTCATCAATCTTAAGACTTGAAGCATCCTGTACTCGAGATTTTACAGCTGCAGCATCCCAGAATCCATCAAGACCAAGAATACCTGGTACAAGAGGGAATCGAAGTTCAAAGCGGTTAGAAAGCATGAACATACCCTTTGTAGTCTTGTAAGCTTCTGTCCAGCCTCGACCATTCAGCATACCGTCAAGGTAAAGTGTATTACCCTCACTGACTTCAGAATAAGGAAGAATCATAGAAACGCCGGTATAGTTAGCAAGTACGAGTTTAAATGACCACTTATCTGTAACCGGAAGGTCAAGCAACTTTAAATAACCTTCAAGTTTTGTATCTGTTCTGGCAAAAAATTCTTTTTCCAGGCCAGGAATAAGTCCATGCCAGGTTACACGCTGACTCATAAACCAGCCTTTTGAAGGATCGTAATTCAGGTCGCGGTTATCAATAGAAATATTTCCATACAAAGAGTTTGAAATACCCCATCTATTGGCATATAAGGAAACACCAGTATCTACAGGTGTATGAATATTTTCATCATAATAATTTCGCTGCAAAGAAGTTGAAACACCACCCGACAAAGTAATAATTGCATAGTCAGGTGTCCATCTTCTTGCAAGCCCCGAACTTACAGTTGCACTCCAGTCATTATACTGCATTGAATAGCCGTTCTGAATAAGCTCAAGATTAGGAGTCCAGAAATTTTCAAAAGTAGTAGATTTTTCATGCTTTAATGAAAGTGTAGTACTGAAAGAAATTGGAAGATTTCCAATCCAGTTCTGAGAATAAGAAAAATCAACAGACTGTTCTGTATTCGAAAGCTGAGTTCCTACAGAAAGGGTTCTACCCTCTCCAAACAAGTTAGAATTTTCAAGTTTAAGATAAAGAGAAACAGGAAGTGTTCCCGGATCTGCTGTTCCGGTAAATACAACACCAAACTGAACTGCCGAAGTAGACTGCTCTTCTACAGAGAAAACAAGGTCTACAAGATTTTCTTCTGTACCCTGCTGAGCTTCTGGAACTACGTTAGAGAAATAACGCAGGTTCATAAGGTTTCGCAAACCATTGATAATTTTATCGTTAGAGAAAGTATCACCGGATTTAATTGGTATTTCACGCTTAATTACATAATCTTTTGTTTTTGTATTGCCTTTGATGATGACATTTTCAATATGGCTGCGGGAATGTTCACGAATTGTAAGATCGTATGAAATTTCATGGCGGTCTGCATCTTTTACAGGAACCGGATAAAACTCATTCGACATATAACCGTTTTCATAATAAACATTTGAAATTGCCTGAATATCTTCCTGGAACTTTGTTGCATTATAAACAGCACCAACCCTAAGTTTGCGCTGTTTTAAAAGCTCTTCCTCAGTAAAAACTTCATTACCTTTAATGCGAAGTCCTGAATAAGTATACTGCGCACCTTCCTGAATAATGAACAGAATGGAAAGTTCATCTCTCTGCTTTTCTTCATTTAAGGTTGAATCAACTTTTACATCAAGAATGGAGGCATCTGCATAACCTTTTTCATTGTAATACTTTATGATAGTCTGCTTATCCTGCTCAAGGGTTGATGGCTGATATGCACCATCACGGAACAATCCAACTTCTTTAAGAGAGATTTTATTTTTAAGGGTTCTGCTTGAAACAATACTGTTTCCTGTAAAATTAATCTCGCGGATTACAGAGTTATTTCCTTCCGAAATCTGAAAGTTTACGACAATTCCGTCTGGAGTTTCTTCTGTAGTATGCTTAATGTAAGAAGCTGTATATCCCTTCTGAAGGTAATAATTTCTAATTATACGTTCATCAAGAAGAATTTTTGATTCTATAAAAATATCGCTTGTTTTATTTTTGATTTGTTCACGAAGTTCACCGTTTCTGATTTTTCTGTTACCAACAAAATTGATTGCAGAAATTACAGGACGTTCAACTACTTCAAATACAAGCAGAACTTTAGATTCATCTTTATTATCATGACGAGCATAAGGAGTGATATCATCAAAAAAATCAAGGCTGTAAAGACGGTCAAGAATTTCATTATAAGTATCTGCAGAAAAAGGCTGACCGATAAAGGAACTTGTTACACCCTGTAACTCTGACTTTTTAACATTTTTAAGGCCATTGAAATCAATTTTTGAAATAGGCTGATCCCAATACCATTCGCTATCCTGTGAAAACGCAGCAAAAACAGTTACGAAAAACAATACAAACAATGCACAAAACTTTCGATGCATCACATTACTCCTACTTCCATCAATAAGTAAATTTCCAAGAGAGAGTTACAGACGTGGAAGGAACAAATTGATTTTTTAATAAAGCATTAATATCAGGAGCCATATTTACACGTATATTTGCAAACGGTGACTCCAGTTCCATACCAAATTCAGGCTGGAACAACATTTTCCCTGCTGACGCTACGTCGTTTACCTTGCTGTCTTCAAATGAAACATGAAGCATGGCATCTACATAGAGTGAACTTCCCAGGTACTTACCTATATAAACAGTCGTATTATCAAGAAAGTTACCAATAGAAATCTTTTCTGGAGTAAAATTTCTTGCAACGCTCATATTATAGGTGTTCTGTAATACGTTAGTACGTAAAGAGAATATATCAAAATTAAGTAAATTCCGCAACTTGTTTTCTGCCTGGCGCATTACCGTAGACTGAAGAGCGTAATCTGAAGCGGCAAAAAGAATATCTGCAGCGCTGTCTGAATCGGCAATTACAATCTGACCAAGCAAAGTTCTTATTTCATTTTCCGATTTTGGTGGAATTGATGAAAAGTTAGGCTGTAAATCCATAAGATACTGATCTTCTACAGAAAGAATAATTTTTACAGTCTGCCCGTTTTCATCTTTTTCGCGAGTTTCGGCATTTACTGTAATCATAGGGTTTGAAATATCATCTTTATTAAATTTAATTGCCCCGGACTTTATATAGAAACTTCTGTTCAAATATGCAAGGTCGCCCGATTTTAAGTTCAAAGCTCCATCTACAGAATAAATGCAATCCGGCTGATTTACATATACCTTCATTGCCGTATTAGGAACAAAAATACATCTTAAGAACGGATCAAGCTGAACAGAAGCATGGGTTCCTAATGTAATAACAAGGTCTGCAATTACCTGAAGGGCTGTTTCATCAAAATCATCAGCTGTTCCTGCACTAGCATTACCGGAGGTTGTATTTGCAAGAGCAAACAGTTGAGCCCCAAGATTTATGTTTTCACCGGAAATCTTTCCACTAACTTCAAGAACGTTATTTTCGAGATACAGATTTAGATTTGTTGAAATATTACCGTCTAAAGAAATTTCAGGCGTTTTGAAATTTACGAGGAACTGGTCATTTTTATAAGTATTAATAGAACCTTCCATATGATCCATATTCCACTTATTCAGAAGCACAATAAATTCCATCGCAAGCCGCTGATCTTTTTTCGCAGTAACTATTGTCTGCGGAATCTGAATCTCATTATTTACAATTGATATGTTAATTTGCGGTGCAGAAAGCTTTTGTTTTGTAAGCAGAGGAATTCTTAATGACGGACTTTCAATCTGTGCAAATCCATTAAGTTCCGGATCATCCATGGAACCTGTAATAATTATGTCGCCTGTAAGCGTTCCGTTATCTATAATCATTGAATCATCAATATTCAAATAAGAGCAAAGTTTTGCCAGATCAACATTTACATCATAAAGTTCAAGATTGGCTTGTGTCATATTTACTAGACCGTCCATCTTTGCTGCCATAAAACTGCCGTTATCAAGATTCAATTCCAGAAGACCATCTTTTGTCATGCTTCCATTTAACCCGGCATTTGGCGAAGAAGAAATTTCAAAAAGATTATTAGCATACAAAACTGAAAAAGCCAGAGGAAACTTCTTTTTAAGCAGAGAACCTGAGAATTCAGGCGTAGAAAGTGTAACTGAAAGTGAATCTGGAACTAAACTTCCTTCCGGTACAACGGCATTTTCGGCAGTAAGTACAAGCGGTGCATGAATAGTTTTACCCATTGAATGGAAATCAAATTCACCGGTAGCATCGAGTCTGTAATTCGTAAGAGATGCCGAAGCCTGAATATTTCCGAATTTCATTCCAGAGTAGAGAACATTCAAATCGTTTATGGTAAGTTCTCTGTCTTCAAGAATAATATTTCCGTTGCACTGTAAAATATTTGCCGCGACAAGCATTGAAAGAGAATCAACTGAAAGCGCCACATAAGGATGTTCTATGGTTCCGGATGCAAAAAGCATTCCAGAGATAAGGTTATTATCATTCTTTTGAGATGAAAAACGGTTAAGACTGAAGTTATTTATCTGCATCTGTAAGTTCAGATAGATTTTTTGTAAAAGAGTTTCCTTATTAAGCGGAAGATGCTCCGGATTCGAAATACTGCCATCTACCACAAAACTTTCTTCGCTCAAAGGATTTTTCAGATTCAGCATGAGTCCTACAGAATCAAAAACATTTTCGTTAATATTCAGCATAAGATCTGCTGAACCTTCAAGTGCAGAATATAAATCTGTATAGGCAATTGAATCTAACTGAGCTCCGTATCTTGTAGCATTTCCAGAAAGAACGATTCTAGGATTTGCAGAAGCACTTCCCGCCTCTTCTATTTCAAGTTGTGCAAGCTTTACCGAAGGGCCGTCCTGTTTATCATACTTAAATTCAGAAGAAGTTGTTATGATGATTGAAGTTTCCAGCAGCTTAACAGGAAGGCTCTTTGTAAGCATATGCCCCGAAAAATCACCATTTTTACCAAAACGAACTTCTATATCTGTACCATAATCGCCGGTTATCGTACAAACTTCAGGCATTATGGTTCCGGCAAAATGATATGGAATGGAATCTGCATTTATGTCGGCTGTAAAGAACATATCTGAAGAATCTGGAGCCTGGTCAAGCGAAGCTGAAGCCTGAAGCGTATATTTACCTGCGATGAACGAAAGCTGATCCAGTTGAATATTTTTATCGCTTCCGTTCAGAGAGAACATAAGAGCCTGATTATCTGATTTTGTATTAGCAAGAAGAACGTAAGGCACATTATATGAAATTGACTTTAAATCTGTAGAAGCATAAACATCACCAGAAAGCAGATAAGGCTGCAAAGTGTTCTGCAAAGAAAGAACACTAGAAGCCTGCTCCTGAGGTAAAAATTGTGCGGTAAGAGCCGCAAGGCTGTCCAGATAAAGACTCGAAAGTGTTATATTTGTCTGAAAATAATTTGATGCATTAAGGTAAATTCCATCTACCTTTAACATTCCCGGCTCAATTTCTTCAAGATGAGAATAGTCCGATACTTCAAAATTAAAATCATAAGAATCAGACTGCGGCAATACGGTAAGCTGAAGTGCAGCCAGAGAACGAGAGCCTATAAATACCTGCGGAGAAAAAGCCATAAAGCCTTTATCCAGCGGATCAAAATATACTTCTGTAGAAACAGTATTTCCGTTTGGAAGAATATATTCCGGCACTTCGATATAACCCGACACCTGCGTTGTTTTATAAATCAGCGAAAGTTCTGCCGAAGCATTACATTTTTGACCATTTGCAACGAAATGAGTAAGTTCAGCTTTTTTTTCATCTCCATAGAGGGAAAAAGAAAGATTAAGCCCACCAGGAAATACTGCGTCTGGAACAGAAACTGACGTATCCGTAATAAAATTCAAAGTTTTATTGTTTATATTGCTTTTTACAATGGTATCGGTTGTTACCAGAAGGTCACGGAATTTTCGAAGCTCCAGCTGTTTTGAATTGATTGTAACAAGTGAAAGTGGTTTAAGTTTTTCCGTACGCAGCTGCACATTTACATCGCCGGTATTAAAATTATAATAAGCGCCAAACGAAACTGGATTTACCATCTGAATTGTATGAGCTTCTACAGTTCCACCGTTATATGAAGCATGCAGATTAAGTTTATTGAGTTTGTAATCGCCATCGGTAAAATCACGCAGACTAAGGTTTATCTGAGAACCGTCAAAAGTATCTGTAAGTGAGCCATTAACAGCAATTTTACCGGAAAGACGCTGCTTTAATGAAATTAAGGACACGTTTGTTACAGCATCTGCCTGAATATCGATTGTCTTTTTACGAATTGCATTACTTACACCCACCGTTTTTATATTTAGAAGCGCAGAGACATTCTGGTCATTATATTCCAGGTAAATATTTTTGAGCTTTATATTTTCCGGAATAATCTTTTTGATTTCTGCAATGTTTACAGAAGATTCACCAGAAGAGTTGAAAGTTGAAATTATATTTACAAGTTCATCTACATCAAGATTGATTCCGTCAACTACCACACTGGAAATACCACGCTGAAGGTCTTTTCTTATAAGATTTATTATGCTGTAAGAAACACGGGTTTTACTTATTGCAAGAAGTTGATTACTATCATCATCAAATACTCGGATATTTCTGATATAAAAATTTGAAAGCAGCGAAGGTGAAAGTTTTTCGTATGATATACTGAGCCCGGTTGTATCATGCAGCATTTTTGTAAAACTGTTGATTCTATCATTTACGCCATGAGTAATAGCCTTTTTTACCGGAGCGGAAATAAGCAGTGCGGTAACAGCGAGAAGAATCATAATGTAACTGCGGACACGGCCGTTTTTGTATAATGAGCCCATTTTAGCCAAATAATTATATCAGAATTTTGATTGTTTATATAGTTAAAAAACAAACAACCCTCTATAATGTAATATATGATTTTGAAAAATTTTATTGTTTTTGAAGGAATTGATGGAGCCGGAACCTCCACACAGATAAAGAAACTGGTAGAACATGACACAACACGTTTTGTACAAACAGCCGAACCAACTACTAATGAAACCGGGAAGTTTTTACGCCGTATGCTTGGCGGAGAATTCAGCGTTGATGAAAAAACTAACGCGTATCTTTTTGCCGCAGACCGCTGTGAACACATATTTGGTAAAGGCGGAGTTCAAGAGCTTTGCGAAAGTGGAAAAATAGTCGTAAGCGACAGATATTTCTTTTCAAGCATGGCATACCAGAGTGTTTCATGTGGTGAGGAACTACCAAAACTACTTAACTCCCCGTTCCCGCTACCAGAATATCTATTTTACTTTGTAATTAACCCGGAAATCTCTCTTGGCAGAGTAAACGCTCGCGGTGAACACAAGGAAATCTACGAAACAATCGAAAAACAGAAGAAGATTGCTGCGCAGTATGAAAAAGTTATCAGCGAGTATGAAAAAAAAGCCGTCGAGACTGGAATGAAAATCATACGTATTGACGCAACGAAAGATATTGAAACAATTTCAAAAGAAATCTGGGACGTTTTGAATAAATAATTCACTGATATCACATAAAAACGGGCGGAGCGGGAAAATACATTGTGCCGCATCGAGGAGTTTTGGCGTTTAGCCATCGAAAACAATCCGAGGATTTTTCGAAGAAAAACCGCAGGATTGTTAACACCAAAAACTAGCTCGCCAGCGGCATAATGTGTTTTACCGCGGGAGCCCGTTTTTATGTGAAGATTTCTCCTATTAATATTTTTCAAATACTTCCGATAATATCACTGTGAAAAAGCGTTTATTTTCAATCATCTTTTTAGCCTCAATTATTTTCATTCACACTTCGCCATCTTTTGCCTATATGGTAAAATTCAAGGAAGACTGGTACAAGCTTTATCACATTCATTACCAGCAGTATCCGGATGACTGTATCGAGAACATCTACTGGCTCGAAAAGGCTGCACAGGCAGATTTCTGCAACCCTCAATTCACAGACGCTAAAATCACAACAGAAAAAGAATGGGAAAAATACCGCTATCTTTTCCAGATGCATATCAATCTTAAACTTATAGAACAACACCTGCGTCTTGGCCGAACCTACGATAAAAAATGTATTTATTTTTACGATGCTCCATGGAAAGATGAATATCTTCGTAACATGGAAAAAGCACTCACCTGCTATAAAGCCGGACTTTATTACTGGCAGGAAGCAAAGGTCTGGTGTGAAAAATCAAATGCCGCATCTTTTAATTTTTTGTTCATAACTGCTAAACAGAACTGGGAAGACGAACGCGAACGTATTGTAAGCGGAGAACTTAACTACGAAAAAATGCTCAATCGAGAGATAGAACGTCTCGAAAAAAACATAAAAGAACTTAACGAAATGGATAAAAAATATTAGAATAGGCTCATTATGAGTCAAAACAGTTTTACCATTTCATACCCTGCCCTTCATTCGGGCACTGAAAAATCTATTATCAATTTTATGGCTGGAATTCCAGATCTTGCAAAATTATTTTTCGAAAGCGAAGAGGCTGCCGAAAAACGACGACGCTTCTTTGTTACAGATGCTACAGTTGCAAGTCTTGAATGCATGCAGAGTTTTGTTTCAAAATTTGATGATGGAGTTTGCGGAAAAGACTGTCTTTTAATTCTTGGCTCTGGCGAAAAATACAAAACAATCGAAACTGTTCTTCAAATTGTTTCAGAAGCAGTAGATGCCGGCTTTACACGCAAAGATTTATTCGTAGGAATTGGTGGCGGCGTTATTTCTGATATTACGGCTTTTGCGGCATCAATTTATAAACGAGGCGCAAAAGTTCAGTTTGTTCCAACTACCCTTCTTTCTATGGTTGATGCTTCAATTGGCGGAAAAACAGGCTGTGATTATGACAATGTAAAGAATGTAATTGGAACCTTCTATCCTGCAGAAAAGCTTTTCTTCTTCCCGGAATTCTTAAAGTATCTTCCAGAAAATCAGTATAATTCCGGGCTTGCAGAAGCATTTAAGACTGCTCTTCTTTTTGATAAGGAATTATATGAAATCTTTAAGTCTCAGGCAGGAAAAATTAATTCTCGTGACACAGATCTTCTTGTTGATATCATTAAAAGATGTTCAAGCGCAAAAGCAAAAATTGTAGAAGAAGATTTTACCGAACAGGGAATTCGCGCTTATTTGAATCTTGGACATACGTTTGGTCACGCACTTGAAGCTGTAGCCGGCTTTGGAACAATTACTCATGGAGCTGCAGTTGCCTGGGGAATTGGAAGAGCTGCGGAACTTGCTTACAAGCAGGATTTATGCTCAAGCAAGTATAAAGATGACATTCTAGATATTCTTGATTTTTACGGATGGGATAATAAACCGGTTCCAGCCTGCATCAAGGGAGGCGCTATTGGTGAACGCCTGCTTACAGTAATGCACAAAGATAAAAAGAACGAAAATGAAAAAATCAGAATCATCTTGCAAAAAAGTATCTGTGACACCTTTATCAAAGAATTTGATGATAAAGAAATTTTAAGCGTTCTTGGTAAATAAATGAATAATAAGGAACACTATTTTGACTGGGCCGCAACAAGCCCTGCAGATGAAGATATTCTCAAAGAGTCACTTGAGGAAACCTTAGAGTGTTGGGGAAACCCTTCGAGTACACATACAGTGGGAAAACAGGCCCGGGAACTCTTTGAAACTGCACGAACCCGAGCAGCAAAAGCCCTCGGAGTAAAACCGGAATCAATTTATTTCACCTCTGGTGGTACAGAAAGTGATCAAATTCCACTTCTTTCAGTTCTTGCTAAACCTATGAAAGGCACCGTTCTTGTAAGTTCTATTGAACATCCTGCAATTCGAGAACAGTCAGAAGCATTAAAAAACTGCGGTTGGAACGTAATACAGATTCCAGCTGATTCAGATGGTATAATTACACCAGAAGCAGTAATTTCCCTTTTAACTGCTGATACAGTTTTAGTATGCATAATGGCAGTAAACAATGAAACAGGTGTAATACAGCCTGTTTACGAAATTGCAGATGCCATAACAAAAGCCTGCGAAGGAAAACGCCGTCCTAAATTTCATGTAGACTGCGTTCAGGCAGCTGGAAAAATCAACTTAAACCTTTCATACAAAGGAATCGACAGTGCTGCATTAAGTTCACACAAAATCTGCGGTCCACGTGGAATCGGCATTCTTTATATGAAAGATGCTATTGAGCCATTCTTACGTGGTGGTGGACAGGAAAAAGGCATACGAAGCGGAACAGAAAACGTATTCGGTGCCGTAGCTTTTTCTAAATGTCTTGAACGTTACTATAATAAGGCAAATCCGGCAGATGCAGAACGTACTAACAATTTTGTAGAAAGACTTTCTGATCTTTCTGGTTGTACTATAGTTCCACCATCAAGACTGGAAAAGAAAAATCTATTCTCACCTTATGTTGTACAAGCCGCATTTAATAATATTCCGGGAAATGTTATGCTGCGTGCACTCGATGCAAAAGGTTTTTCAATTTCAACAGGAAGTGCCTGCTCAGCAAAGAAAAATAAACGTCCTGTGCTCGAAGCGATGCACGTAGATCCGAAACTCCGTGAAAATGCAGTCCGCTTCAGTTTTGGACCCCACACAACAGACCAGGCAGTAGAAGAACTCTTTACCGCCGTATCAGAAATCAACGCACAGTTTAATAAATAATGCCTAAAATAGCAAATGCGTTAAAAAAAACAGTCCATCGGGACTGTTTTTTAGCATTTACTTACTAAAAGGCTCGCCCGATTTATCGGGCGCCGTAGGATGCACTGGCGAGAGCACCCTACAACCAAGAAAAAGAACTGATTAGAAACTTCCAGCTACA